>JAFUMF010000088.1 GCA_017482945.1 Lachnospiraceae bacterium | reverse complement strand
GGTCTCGAACATGTCCTCGATCAGCTGCAGAGTGCGATCGTCCATTTTCTTGACCGGTTTACATACCTTTCCTAAAATATCATCACCCATTGTTCTTACTTCTCTGATTGCCATAGTTTTGTCCTCTCTTTTTATAAATCGTATTGAAAATTGATATTTTTAAAGCATTCCTGCCCATCTTCCAGAATCTGGGCAGACTTCCTGACTTTTAATAGTATATCATAACTTTCATTCTTTATATATAAAATTTTTCTGTAAATATCATTAAGTTTGTACGGCGAAGCGTCCACAGGACCGATAAATACGAGGTTTTCGAAGCAGTATTCCTTCAAAATCTGCTTATGAAAGTACCCCATGGCGTCAACCAGGGCTCGTTCGTCCTTGGAAGATAAGGTAATGCCAAGGATCCCCACTGCAGGAGGATAGCCCATCATTTTCCGGTACAAAAGCTCTTCTTTGTAGAACTGTTCGTAATCCTGTTCCGCTGCGGATGTGATCGCGAAGTGGTCCTGCGCATAGGTCTGGATCACCACATCACCGGGAAGCTCGCTTCGTCCCGCCCGGCCTGAGGCCTGGGTGAGAAGTTCGAAGGTCCGCTCACCGCTTCGAAAATCCGGGGCATAGAGGGATAGATCGGCGGCCATGATGCCAACCAGCGTTACCTTTGGAAAATCATGTCCTTTCACGATCATCTGGGTGCCGATCAGGATATCGGCATCACCCTCGGAAAATGCCTGTAGGATTTCTTCATGGGCTCCTTTTTTCGCGGTTGTGTCGGCATCCATTCGTAAAACTCTCGCGTTCGGGAATGTTTTTTTCGTCATTTCCTCAAGCTTCTGAGTTCCAGCTCCAAACGGTGCAATGAACGGAGAACCACAATCCGGGCAGATCTTCGGGATCAAGATTTCATGACCACAGTAGTGGCATTTTAAAGTTCCGTCCCGGTGGTAAGTAAGGCTAACATCACAGTGCGGACACTGCATTGCTTCTCCGCAGGACCGGCATGACACGAAATTGGCATAGCCGCGGCGGTTCATAAAGAGCATGATCTGCTCGCCTTTTTGCAGGCGTTCTTCCATCAGTTCTCTCAGTTTTCGACTGAATACAGAGCGGTTTCCCTCTGCAAGCTCCTCACGAAGGTCGATCACATGAACATTGGCAAGCCGGCTGTCCTTTTTCGCCCGGTTGTGAAGAAGGAGAAGCTTGTATTCTCCATGTAGCGCTTTATAATAGCTCTCCATGGACGGGGTCGCAGATCCCAGTACAAGGCTGGCATGGTTCATGTTCGCGCGCATCCTGGCCACTTCTCTGGCATGATAGCGCGGGGAGGTTTCACTTTTGTAGGCACCTTCGTGTTCCTCATCGATGATGATAAGGCCCAGATTCGCGAACGGTGTAAACAGTGCCGACCTCGGACCGATCATAATATCGATCTCGCCGCGGGCCGCGCGCTCTAACTGGTCGTAGCGCTCGCCGGCTGACAGCCGGGAATTGATGATGGAAACACGGTTTCCAAATCTTCGGTAGAACCGCATGACGGTCTGATAGGTCAGAGAAATTTCCGGGATCAATACGATGGCCTGTTTGCCCTGTTTCAGGACATGCTCGATCAGTTCCATATAGACTTCGGTTTTTCCGCTTCCTGTAATTCCATATAAGAGATATGTGCCGCGTTTTCCTGCATCATAATCAGTAATTACTGTTTCTGCAGCCACCTGCTGTTCCTCATTTAATATCACACGCCGGCTCTCCCGCTCATAGTCTTTGATCGGGTCGCGGCTCTTGGTTTCTGTTTTTACAGTTAAAATGCCTTTTTCCTGCAATGGTTTCAACATGGCGTTTGTAATGCCAAGTTTTTCAGCCGTTAACCGATACGGAAGCTCGCCATTTTCCAAAAGTGCTTTATAAAGTCTGATTCTGGCTTTGAAGTTTTTTCGTTCCGCTTCACCTAGAAGCTCCTGAAGCTCTTCTGAGGTTTTTAATGAAACAATGGTCTTCTCTTCCTTTGGTGCGACTTTGGACTTGACCGGGATCACAGTCTTAAGCGCCTGATTCATCGTAGAACCATAGCGCTCTTTCATCCACCAGGCCAGTAGGATCATCTGTTCCTGCACAGAGACTGCCCCAGGCACCACATCCTGGATTTCTTTGATGCGCTCCGGTGCGAATGATGGGACTGTGGTAATGGAGACCACATAGCCTTTTCGCATGGTATCACCCTTTCCGAATGGCACCATGACGCGGCTTCCCACCTGCACCGACTCTATAAGCTCAGATGGAATCCGGTATTGGAACACACGATCCACGTTTTTTGTTGAAATATCAATGATAATATCTGCGTATTTCACAGCCTGTTCCACGCCAGATTCCTCCTTTCTCCAATTTGCCTATTAATTCAGACCGGCCTTCTCAACAAAGTGCGCCGCTACAGCAGAAAGTCCCATGGAATTTGATCCCTTAAAGAGGATGCAGTCGCCCTCCTCCAGATGTTCATCCAGATATGCGACCATTTCTTCCTTATCTAAAAATTCCACGACCGGAATATCAGAAACGGACTTCACACCTTCTGCCAGCGCATGACATGCCTCTCCGAGAGTCACGACAAGATTTACGCCGGTATTCGCAGTATGTACACCAACATCATGATGGTATTCCAGTACTTTTTCTCCAAGCTCTTTCATATCAGCCAACACTGCCACATGGCGTTTTTCCGGCATCAACGTCTTGAACACATCTAAGGATGCTTTCATGGATGCCGGACTCGCATTGTAAGAATCATCGAGAATTGTAAACTTCTCACCAGCAAAGATCTGCTGGCGGCCTTTGAATCCATGAAATGTCTTAAGACCTCTTGCGGCCTCCTCCATCGTCATACCGCACTGGCTGCAGACTGCCATGGCTGCCAGCGCATTCATCACATTGTGCTGGCCCATAACACCAAGCACCACTTCCTGGCGCTCTTCGCCATGGACTGCCGTGAATTTCGCCGCTCCGTCATTAAGATTCATATTCTCCGCACGGAAATCGCAATTGATGCCGGTTCCGTAGTAAATGGTCTTCACGCCATCTTTTCCCTTTGTATTGCAGAGCATATCATCATCGCCGTTTAAAATCAGAACGCCATCCTCTCGTAAGCCATCCTGAATGGTCATTTTTTCTTTATAAATATTTTCTCTGGAACCAAGCTGCTCGATATGGGTGATGCCGATGTTGGTGATCACAGCCATATCGATCTTGGCGATTTTCGCAATAACCGTCAGCTCGCCCGGCTCACTCATGCCAAGCTCGATGACGCCGACTTCGTCTTCTTTGCTGATTTCAGAGATCGTGATCGGCACGCCGACCTGACTGTTGCTGTTTCCAGGAGTCTTATATACACGGTATTTTGCAGAAAGTGCAGCAGCAATCATCTCTCTTGTTGTTGTCTTTCCGACACTTCCAGTCACGCCGACAAGCGGAAGCGTTAATCTTCCCCTTAAGTAACGTCCGATGTCCTGGAGCGCCGCTTTTGTATCCTCTACGCGGATCCATGCCGCAGATTCCGGCATATTGGTTTCATTCTGTGCGTTCCCACTTTCAGCCACTGCCGCCTGATCATGCTCGCTGGTCAGGACCACTGCTGCTCCGGCTGCGATGACCTGCGGGATAAACTTATGTCCGTCCACCCGCTCGCCGATGATCGGAACAAAAAGATCGCCCGGCTCCACCTGTCTGGAATCCAGCCGGATCTTCGAAACGGCTCTGTCCGGATCACCTGCCAAGAGTCTTCCGCCGGTCGCCTCCACTAAATCACGTACATATACCTGCTCCATTACGCCATCTCCTTTACAGCGTCCTCCACCACTTCACGGTCTTTGAAGTGATGTCTTACGCCCTCAATTTCCTGATAATCTTCATGGCCTTTTCCGATGATCGCAACCATATCGCCTTCCTTTGCATTGTGGATCGAGTTAAAAATCGCCTCGCGGCGTTCCGGGATCACAATGTAGATGCCATTCGTTTTTGCCAGTCCGATTTCAATATCTTTAATAATATCTTCGTTTTTCTCAAATCTCGGGTTATCGGCCGTGATCACGCAGAGATCTGCCATCTTTCCGCCGATCTCACCCATGGAATACCGTCTGTCTTTCGCACGGTTTCCGCCGCAGCCGAATACACACACGAGACGCTTTGGATGATAATCTCTCAGTGTCGCAAGAAGACTCTCCATACTCATGGCATTGTGAGCATAGTCAATGATCACGCTGCAGATCTTAGAAACATGGGCAATTTCCATGCGGCCATCTACGCGGATTTCTTCCAGTGCGCCAAGTAATTTTTCTTTCATTTCTCCGCATATTTCAGATGTACCGTTCTTTTCACCGGCAACAGCCAGCGCACAAATTGACAGCGCCGCCAGTGCATTGTCGGCATTAAACTTGCCTGGCATTCCCACGCGGACTCTTCCCTCCAGCATGCCATGAACATCAAATTCAATTCCTACAAAGTCATGGTCGTTGGCATAGTGGATCGCATCGCCGTTAAAATCAGCCGCGCACTCCAGTCCATAGGTATACAGCTTACATGTGGCATTCTTTACGACTTCATCATAATGGTCCATCATCACATTCACCACACCAGTCTTGCAGATCTGAAGCATTTTGGACTTATACTCAAGGTACTCTTCAAAGCTCTCATGCTCATTCGGTCCGATATGGTCCGGAGAAATATTCGTAAACAGGCCGTAATCAAAGAGAATACCGCCAACACGGTGCAGCATCAGTGCCTGGGAAGAAACCTCCATGACCACACACTCACAGCCGGCTTCCACCATCTTCGCAAAGAATTCCTGAACCACGTAAGATTCCGGTGTGGTATTAACAGTCGGGATCCTCTCATCGCCGATCACCGCTCCATTGGTTCCGATGAGACCGGTCTTCTTTCCGGCCGCCTCAAGGACCGTCTTGATCATATAACTGCTGGTCGTTTTTCCTTTCGTACCTGTGAGGCCGATCGTTGTAAGCTTTTCAGCCGGGTAACCGAATCTAGCCGCAGAAAGTTCTGCCAGCGCAAGACGTCCGTTTTCCACACGGATGACCGTCACATCTTCC
>JAFUMF010000087.1 GCA_017482945.1 Lachnospiraceae bacterium | reverse complement strand
TAAAGACTGGTTAGACAAAGCTCTTGCTAAAAAAGAAGCTGCTTAATAATACCAATTCTGAATTTCCGGGGCCGCAGTGTGGTTGAGCTGCATTCCCGGATATTCCTGTAATTGAGTGGACTCACGAGAGGAAATTAACATGATTTGTAATAACATTACTGTTCAGAATGGTATTCTCCATTTCGCAGGGCAGGATACCACAAAACTCGCCGAAAAATACGGCACTCCGCTGTACCTGATGGATGAGGATAAAATCCGCGAGAAATGCCGCGCTTATAAGCACGCATTTGAGAAGAACTTCGGACCGTCCGCACAGCCGTTATATGCATCCAAAGCATGCTGCTTCAAGCGCATCTATGAGATCATGAAAGAAGAAGGCATGGGCATCGACGTTGTTTCTTCCGGTGAGATCTACACCGCTCTCAAAGCTGGTTTTGATCTCTCTCAGGCATATTTCCACAGCAACAACAAGACTGATGCAGATATCAGTTATGCTATTGAAAATGGGATCGGCTATTTCGTAGCAGACAATATCGAAGAAGTAAAAGCGGTCGAAGCAGAAGCTGCACGCAGAGGAATCACTCAGAAGCTGTTGCTCCGCCTTACTCCTGGTATCGACCCGCATACTTATGAGGCAGTTGCGACAGGTAAGGTCGATTCCAAATTCGGCACAGCGATCGAGACCGGTCAGGCAATTGAAATCACAAAATTCACTCTGGAACAGCCGCATGTGGAACTGGTTGGTTTCCACTGCCACGTTGGCTCCCAGGTATTTGAAGAGGATATCTTCGAAAGAGCAGCGGTTGTTATGTTAGAGTTTATCGCTGAAGTAAAAGAAACACTCAGCTACACAGTTCCGATGTTAGACCTCGGCGGCGGCTATGGCGTTCGTTATGTGGAAAGTGATCCGTATCTCGACATCGAAACAAAAGTCAGCCAGGTTGCTGAGGCAATTAAGAGCGCATGTACAAGACTCGGCATCGATGTTCCGGAGATCCACATGGAACCGGGCAGAAGCATCGTTGCGGATGCCGGTATGACATTATATACTGTTGGTACTGTGAAAAAGATTCCGGGATACAAGAACTACGTATCCATCGACGGCGGTATGACAGACAACCCGCGTTTCGCACTCTATGGATCCTCCTACACTTGCTTCCTTGCAAACAAGATGGACGAGGCAAATGATTTCGAATGCTCCGTTGTTGGCCGCTGCTGCGAATCCGGCGATATCATCCAGGAACATGTGATGATGCCGGCAAGCGTTGGCAGAAACGACATCGTCGCTGTCTGCACAACAGGTGCTTACAACTACACAATGGCATCCAACTACAACAGAGTTGGCAGACCTCCGGTGGTTATGTTATCCGGCGGCGACAGCTACGTTGCAGTTCGCAGAGAGTCCCTGGAGGACCTTTGCAGAAATGATCTGTAAAATTGAATCAGTGAATTACATGTTTGTATATCCACCCGACCCGAAAATTCGGGCAGTTTTATAGAAACGGAGGAATCGATCCCATGATTAAAATCGGAGCTATCACGGTCGGTCAGTCTCCCCGAACCGATCTTATGCCGGACATGGAAGCTATTTTCATGGATTCCATCGAAGTGATCCAGATGGGCGGTCTTGATGGTCTTACTCGAGAAGAAATCGCTGCCTTTACTCCTGGCCCGGACGACCATGTCCTGGTTTCCAGACTGACGGACGGGACATCTGTGACCTTCGGAGAATCGCACGTTCTTCCACGGATGCAGGACTGCATCACCAAATTGGAGGCTCAAGGAGTGTCACTGATCCTTTTCCTTTGTACCGGAGAATTTCCTGAGGACTTCTCCGCTTCGGTCCCGTTGATTTTTCCGAATCGTATTTTGACCTCTGTGGTCCCGGCAGCCATACCAGGATGCCGCCTGGCGGTCTTCACACCTTCGGCTGACCAGATCACCCAGGTCACAAACAAATGGCTCCGCGCGTCCGCTGCGGCTGTAACCGTCATTCCGGTGTCCCCGTACAACGGTCTCGAACCGGTACTCTCCGCCGCCGCAAACCTGAACCTGGCCGATTTCGATATGATCGTCATGGACTGCATCGGTTATACAGTAGAAATGAAAGAAAAAATCCACGCCATGACCGGCAGACCGGTGGTACTGCCCAGGACACTGGTGGCGCGGATGATCAATGAGCTGGTATAATGAATCAGGGCTGCATTATCTGCAGCCCTGTTGCTTATCTACTATCTTTTTTCTGCCCCTGCAATAATGGAAATCTCCACCGGAGCATCTCCCGGAAGTGAGGAAACGCCGACTGCAGCTCTGCTGCCTACGCCGGCCTCGCCAAGCTCTTCGCAGAAATACTCAGACGCGATGTCTGCGATCTTAGACTGCTTTGTGAATCCTTCCGGAGCATTCACATAAACGGTAATGGACATGATCTGAACGATCTGCTCGCCCTCTTCCAGTTTATTCTTCGCCGCTGTCAGCGCGTTCTTCGCTGCCTGGCGGACTGCCTCTGTATAATCTTCAATGGCATCCTCAAGACCAACCTTACCAGTCTTAATGAGCACACCGTTGTTTCTCGGTGTCATGCCTGCTGTGAAGATCACATTGCCAAATCTAGTTGCCGGAACATATTTTCCCTGTGGAATCGGATTCGCTTCTTTTCCCATAATGATACCTCTTTCTTCCCTATCAATTTGTCATTTTGCCGCCATCCACGGCATTTCTATTTGTCTGCCAAGGCCACTTCTCTTTTCAGACTTCATTAAGCCTTGCGATATCTCTACATGATCGCAATCAGTCTCTCAATCGCTGCAACCGCCTTCTCCTTATCCTGAGAGAAGTTGATGCGGAAATGATGCAGGAACTGCGGACCAAACTCAGTACCAGGTGTCACAATTACATTGGCCATCTCACGCACAATACGGATAAACTGGTGCAGAGTCACATCCAGCTCCGGGATCTCCACGAACAGATAGCTTCCGCCCTCTGTCGGTCTTGCGCTGACGCCAGGAACTGCATTCATCTTCTCCATAATCGCGTCGCGGATCTCCATATGCTGTCTCACGCGGTCAGCAAGCCATCCTTCCGGCTCATTGAACCATGTAAAGAACACGGCCTGGTTGTAACCGCTGCAGCGGAGTGCCATGATCGCCTGAAGTTTTTCCATACGCTCGATGATCTCAGCAGTACCAAAGGCCACACCGAGACGGTAACCGCTTAAAGATTCTGTCTTGGACGGTCCGATAATCGTGATCAGATTGTCCGGGATCTCCTTCTGTGCACAAAGATGAGTATACTCCACACCCGGATATACCTGACGAGTATAAAGTTCGTCCACGATCAATGTCACGTTATACTTCTTCGCCAGCGCCGCGATGGTCACGATCTCGTCGTATGTATACACGCATCCAACCGGGTTATTCGGGTTGGAGAACAGGAACAGCTTCACGCCGCCTTCAAAGGCTTTCTCCAGCGCCACAAGGTCAATACCGGATCCCTTCTCTACATTCTTATAATTCATCTGGATCGGAACCAGTTCTGCGTGGAAGAATTCCACCATCTTGCGGTTCGCGAAATAGTCCGGCTCCATGATCGCAACTTTATCACCCGGAACAATGTTTGCACCCATCGCAAGGAACAGCGCACCCTGAGTACCCGGAGTAATGATCACATTGGCCGCCGGATCAATCTTTGCACCTGTAAAAGCTGCAAGACTCTCCGCCACATGCTCAAGAACGGTCTTTCTGCCACGGTATGGGGTATAGGCCTGTGCTGCACCCTCTTCTACGCCTTTTGCGAACACTTCAAAGCTTCCCGGTGTCGGCTTATGAGCATCCACGTCACCATGAGAAAAGTCCACTGCCGGACCCGGGATCGGCTCACCGCGCAGCTCTAATGCCTGAGACTTCTGAAGCGCCTCCTGGCCCGGTGCATTGTCAATACCAAGACGTTCAAATTTTTCTTTGATGTTCATCTGAAATCCTCCTGTTTACTGTTTGAATTACGTTTATCCGAACGCGCATCTGTCTCCGAACCAGATGCAGACGTCAGCAATACAAATTTAATGGCAGCGCTCCACTTTCTCAAGGATCTCTTCACAGATCTCCCTGGTGTTTTTCATATCTGTAGCCACCACAATGTCAGCCGCAGCCTCATATTTCGGCCGCCGCTTTTCCATCAGTTCTGTAATATATTCAATATTCATGTTTCCATTTAACACCGGACGATCCGTACTGTCCTTCACGCGGTCATAAATCGTCTCAGGAGTTGCTGTGAGAAGGACGATCTTTCCCACTTCCTTCATAAGCGCCACATTCTCCTCGCGAAGCACCGCTCCGCCGCCACAGGAAACCACCATCGGCTCCTTTCCCTTCATCGACCGGATCAGCCCAGTCTCCAGATCCCGGAAAAAAGGCTCTCCGAACTTGGCGAAAATCTCCGTGATCGCCATCCCCTGGTCCTCAACGATCTTCTGGTCCATCTCCATCTGCTCCGCTCCCGTCACCCGCGACAGATATCTGGCATTCGTACTTTTTCCACATCCCATAAAACCGATGAGGAAGATATGTTCATTCAGTTTCATATATGATTACACTTCTTTCAGTAAGTTTATTGATCATAAAACGTATCTAACGACATTATATCGTATTCTTTCCTGCATTGCAATCTTCTCCCTTGCCTGTTATAATAAATTCAGACGTAACTTTTACACTTTCCAGTGTTACAGATACAAGTCCGCCAGGACATGTTTTCTACAATATATGATTCCAAAAATACAACTTCTGGAGGTACCAACCATGAACAATACGATCACCGGACACACAGGCCTCATGTGCCTGCTTGGCAGTCCATGTAAACACAGCATTTCCCCGATGATGCACAACAAATCTTTTGAGGCCCTTGGGCTCGATTATAGATATCTTGCTTTCGAGGTAGACGAGGACACCTTAGAGACCGCTGTGAGCGGATTAAAGGCCCTGGGCGCCCGCGGCTTTAACCTGACCATGCCGTGCAAAAACAAAATGGTTTCCCTGTGCGATCACCTGTCTCCGGCGGCGAAACTGATCGGCGCAGTCAACACTGTAGTCAATGACAACGGCATTCTCACCGGCCACAACACCGACGGCATCGGCTACATGCAGTCTGTAAAAGACGCCGGCTTCGATATCATCGGAAAGAAAATGGTCCTTTTGGGCGCCGGTGGCGCGGCAACTGCAATCCTTGTTCAGGCGGCACTGGACGGCGTCAAAGAAATTTCCGTCTTCCTCAGACCGACCAGCCGCTTCTATGACCGCGCATTGGCAACAGCCAAAGAGCTCCGCAAAGAGACTGGATGCAAGATCAACCTCTGCGATTTCAACGACCAGGACCTGCTCCGCGCCGAGCTTTCCAACAGCACCATCGTTGTAAACGGAACCTCCATCGGCATGGCGCCGAATGTGGACGCATGCCCGGTCCCGGACGCAAGCTTTCTCCCGGACGGAATCATCGTTTCCGATATCATTTACAATCCGAAGGAGACCAAACTCCTCGCCATGGCCCGCGAAAAAGGTCTCCCACACTTCAACGGCACCTACATGCTCCTCTACCAGGGCGCCGAGGCATTCCGCCTCTGGACAGGCTGCGACATGCCGGTTCCGCTGATCAAAGAAAGCTTCTTTGCTGATTAAATATGAAAGGCGGGGCACCTTCCTTTGTTGGAAATTGTGCCCCGCCCTTTTTCATTTGTATTCAATCTCTTTTCCTAAAAACTTTTCTTGAAAATACCTTATTCGCTCTCCGCGATCTCCTGCGCCATTGCAAGCATCTCGTCTGCGCTCATATCCTGGCTGAATGTGAACAGGTGATATGTGATCTCATCCTGCACCCAGATCACGCTGGAAGAAGGCATAATCTCAATTTCATCTGCACCTTCGGCAACATTCAGCTTGCCTTCTTCCATAAGCTTCTGCTCTTCTTCCGTCATTTTGTATCCCACCGGCACGAACTTGTTGACCAGTGTGGAGTAGTGAAGTTCTGTTCCGTCTTCCAGTGCAAGAACAGCATCCGGTTCTCCGACTTCGCCCATGGTAATACGGCTCACGGAAAGAGAAATCTCTTTTGCCCCATCTCTCACATAAGAAACACGCAGGGTCGTTTCCTTTCCCGTCACATTTCCATCTTTATCGGTTCCTTCCGAATGTACCGGAACCGCATAGTCAAATTCATATCCATTGGCGAATTTTTCAATCATCTTCACCTGAGAATCCAGGCTGTTCTGCTTCGCCTCGGCCTCCTCATAAGATGTGATGATGTCAGCGTGACTGCTGCCGCCTGTTACCGTAACAGTCTTTCCAAGTCCCAGCACAGTCATACTTCCAAGCACGCAAATCGCTGCCGCCACAATCGCAGTTTTCTTCCAGTTTCTTTTCTTCATATGTTCTGCCTCCTCTAATTTACTGTAAACCTTTGCCCGGATCCTCTGCGCCGCAAAGGCATCGGCACCGGCTTCTTCTGCCTTTTTATCAAGTGTTTCTCTGATTTTATTATCTAAGATAAAATTGTCCATGCACTTCCTCCTTTGCTCTCTTCCTGTTCCAGAATCTCCTTAAGCTTCATTTTCGCGTGATGCAGCCTGGATTTCACCGTCCCCTCCAGACATCCACAGACTTTTGCGATCTCCTTTATGGACATCTGATTATAATAGTAGAGAACGAGCACCGTCCTGTGTTTTACAGGCAGGGAACAGATTGCTTCATAGATCAGAGTCTCCTCCTCTTTCATGACAATCTCACTGAGAATTTCTCCCGGCGCCTCTATTTCCTCCGGATAAATTTCCTCCGCCGGCTGCTCCCGCTTCTTTTTCCGACATACCCGCCATGCATTTCTTGATAATGTCTTGTAGAACCAGCCCTTAAACGCCTCCGGGTTCTTAAGCCCATGTCGATTCAGATAACATGCTACAAACGTCTCCTGGACAATATCTTCGCTGTCAGCGTAGCTTGCGGAAATCAGATACGCCACGCGAAGGGCTTTTGGCTGATAAATTTCCATCAACCGGTCAAACGCGTCCATATCACCGTCTATCATCCGCTTTACCAGCTCTGTTTCTTCCATCGCATATCCTCCTTCCTTTTTTGTTATTTCAGATGCATCTGTCTTAAAGAGGCACCAACATATGAAAAAGTTCACTTTATCATAATTCTTTTTTTATAAATTTTCATCTTCTTTCACAGTGTATCCAAACTTTCGTCACAATTTTGGTGTATTCTTATATTCGTAACAAGGACACAGAACCTTTTTATACTTTTTCATACTCACGACCGGCGGCTCCCCTTACCGCCGGTCCCTCCCTTTTTATGGACCTGGTCTTTCCTCCCACACCATTTTCTCCCCTTTCCCCGGCAATTGCACCATTTTACATGTTAGACAAAAAAATTAAAAAAATTTCAAAAAAGTGCTTGCATTTTTTTTAGAGCTATGCTATTATAAACGAGTCGCTGGTAAACATAAGCGAAACGGAAACGAGGCGTGGCTCAGTTTGGTAGAGCGCTGCGTTCGGGACGCAGAGGTCGCAGGTTCGAATCCTGTCGCCTCGATTTACCTGGCCCGTTGGTCAAGCGGTCAAGACGACGGCCTCTCACGCCGTAAACCCGGGTTCGATTCCCGGACGGGTCATAAAGCAGTTAACCGAAAGGTTGACTGCTTTTTTTGTTTACGGCCAAGATAAACGTTCAGTGGACGTTAACTTGATATACTTTGCAACACAAAACTAGGTCCAGACATGAAAACTCATCTCTAGACCTAGTGCTTTATTTTGCAATATTCTTTTGCAAAATGCTTTTTAATTCTTTATGTGCATTTTTTTAATCTACTATCCTGCCTTCTAAAATACAACATATGCCTTATTAGTATTCCATTCTTTTCCCTAATTAAAGATAATCTGACCTCTATCTTTTTACATTTTTGCAAGGAGGAATATCTGGATGATACTTTTGAGCCCTCTGACCAAGCTTATCATAAGCATCTTTTAGAGCTGCTACAATTGTTTTCCTAGATGTTCCAAAATATCTACTTGAAATCTTCTCAATCAGAAAATCCAACTCGTAAAAGCTTTCTCCTTCCAATATAGATGCAAGAAAATCACTTGTATTTTGACAGACAGAATTCATCTCTGCACTCAATATCATTCCACTTTCTTTTTCTAAAATTAAGGTGATAGTTAATAGATTGTTGATTCTTGAAATTGGATTAGCGTCAGCAGTTTTCCCACTTCCACAAATATAAATTGTATTATCCTTATAACGCACACATTTTCTCCTGAAATTTTATATTGACCACAGCATATCATTTTTATTTATAAAAATCAATAGAACTGGTTATAAAACAATAACTGCTGTTCCATCTTCCTTCTTTACAATTTTTGTATTATATGGAGCCGACATTTCAATCAAACGATCAATAAAATCCGCATGATATGCTGGTCGTGGAAGTCCACTTACAGAGCGTGGTCCCCCAAATCCCAATTCAATAGGAAGAAGGCTAATTCTTTTTAATGCACCGTCTTCATATTCACAGAATGGAATTACACTCTCAAATGCACGGTGGTCTGTCTGTAGTCCTCTTGTAAAATTATTAGAACGTTTGGTAAATAACTCTCGCATAGTTGCATCAGATGTCATTCCGTAAGACTCGTAAAACTCCTCTGTGCCACATGGAATATTCTCATTC
>JAFUMF010000086.1 GCA_017482945.1 Lachnospiraceae bacterium | reverse complement strand
CATGCGGCTGGTGGCACAGTTTTATGGCAGGTTCAGACATCGTGTGCCGATCCGGCTTGAGGTCTCTGTGGTGACGGTGCTGGCTGCCATTGTAGTGGTGTTTGTATCGGTGCTGTTCGCCATGGGATTTAATTTCTTTTCTCTCAAGAAGCAGAGTGCGGACTATGTGATCGTTCTCGGCACCCAGGTACAGGGAGAAACAGTCAGCAAGATGCTGGAGAATCGTCTGGACAAAGCTTATGAGTATGCGAAGGTGCATCCCAATACGGTGTTTATTTTGTCCGGAGGAAAAGGCGAGGGAGAAGATATTTCAGAAGCCCAGGCGATGTATGATTATCTGAAGAAACGGGGAGTGCCGGAGTATCAGATGATCATGGAAGACCGGTCAGTCAGTACCTACGAGAATCTGGTCTTTAGTAAGATTTTGATCGATGAGAGAGAGAAGAACAGACGAAGCTGGATCAAGGATCTGATGAACAGGTCCGGATATCTGGTGCCGCCGGATGAAGAGGTTACGATCCGTGTGGGAATTGTGACCAGTAATTTCCATGTGCTTCGGGCCAAGGGAATTGCGAAGCATATCGGGCTGCCGAATGTGAGTGGAATTGCCGCGAAGTCGGACCCGGTGATGTTCCTGCATTTTTGTGTGCGGGAGTGTTTTGCGATACTAAAAGATAAATTTGTGGGAAATATGTAGAATAGAAAATTCTGCCAGAAAGGAAATTTTGAATGCTGAATCAGAGTGTGAAGTTGGGAGCGCTTTCTGCTTATCGTATGGTGGAGGAGCGGGAAATTAGGGAACTGAACTCTATTGGGTATGTGTTGGAGCATGAAAAAACAGGCGCGAAGGTGTTCCTGATGAGTGCAGAGGATGAAAATAAGGTCTTTTGTATTGGTTTCAGGACGCCGCCGAAGGACAGTACAGGCGTACCGCATACTATTGAGCATACGGTGCTTTGCGGATCAGATAAGTTTCCGGTGAAGGACCCGTTTGTAGAATTGGTGAAAGGATCTTTGAATACCTTCTTGAATGCGATGACCTATCCGGATAAGACGGTGTATCCGATCGCCAGCTGTAATGATGCGGATTTCCAGAACTTGATGGATGTCTATATGGACGCGGTCCTGAATCCGAATATTGGAAAAGAGAAGAAAATCTTCATGCAGGAGGGTTGGCATTATGAGCTGACCGAGCCGGATGGAGAGCTGACATATAATGGTGTGGTTTATAATGAGATGAAGGGTGCATTCTCTTCTCCGGAGAGTGTGTTGGACCGTTATATTAAGGCTGTGATGTTCCCGGATACCTGCTATGGTTTCGAGTCCGGCGGTGATCCGGAGGAGATCGTGGACCTGACTTACGAAGATTATCTGGCATTTTATAAAAAATACTACCATCCGTCTAACAGCTATATCTATCTGTACGGTGACATGGATTTTGCAGAGAAATTAGAGTGGCTGGATCAGGAATATCTTTGCAAATATGACCATCAGGACGTGGATTCTGAGATTCAGGTGCAGAAGAGTTTTGAGGAGCCAGTAGAGAAGGAAATTTTCTACTCTGTTTCCGAGACTGAAAGTCTGGAAGATGCCACGTATCTTTCCCTCAATACTTCCGCGGGAAATGAACTTTCTCCGAAGGAGTATGTTGCGTTCCAGGTGCTGGAGTATGTGCTTTTGGATACTCCGGGCGCGCCGTTAAAGCAGGCACTTTTAGATGCCGGTATTGGTGACGATATCATGGGCGGCTATGAGAGTGGTATTTTGCAGCCGTATTTCAGCGTGATCGCGAAGAATGCCAATAAGGAGCAGAAGGCAGAGTTCCTTGCAGTGGTAAAAGGAACCCTGAGAAAGCTTGCAAGCTGTGGACTGGACAAGAAAAGCGTCCGCGCCGGTATCAACTACTATGAGTTCCATTACCGCGAGGCAGACTTCGGTTCTGCGCCGAAGGGTCTGATGTATGGTCTGCAGTGTCTGGACAGCTGGCTTTATGGCGGCGATCCGATGATGCATTTAGAATATGAAGAAACGTTTGCAGCATTAAAGGCAGGCGTTGATGAAGGTTATTTTGAGGGATTGATCGAGAAATATCTTCTGGACAATCCGTATGAGTCTGTTGTGATCGCGAGTCCGAAGCGAAATCTCACAGGTGAG
Source organism: Lachnospiraceae bacterium (assembly GCA_017482945.1). Lineage (GTDB taxonomy): Bacteria > Bacillota > Clostridia > Lachnospirales > Lachnospiraceae > Pilosibacter. Next base: position 8,021 of record JAFUMF010000086.1, on the reverse strand, counting down.
ATGGAGGCGGCGACTGCGAAGAAGCTTCAGGAATATAAAGAAAGCCTGTCTGCGGAAGAGATTGAGACAATCATCCGCGAGACAAAAGAACTGAAAGAGTATCAGGACACTCCGTCTCCGAAGGAGGATCTGGAGAAGATTCCGATGTTGAGCCGTGAGGACATCGGAAGAGAGCCTGCAAAGCTGATTTTTGAAGAAAAGAACGTGGACGGTGTGACTGTGGTTCACCATGAGATGTTCACTGCGGGAATCGGTTATCTGAGAGTGCTCTTCAATGCGAACCGTGTGCCGATGGAAGACCTGCCGTATCTGGGACTCTTAAAATCTGTGCTCGGTTATGTGGATACAGAGCGCCATACGTACGGCGATCTCAGCAGCGAGATTTTCTTAAACAGCGGCGGTGTGAGCTTTTCCATGACATCCTATCCGGATCTGGAGCATGGTGGATTTTTCGGCATTTTCGCATCCAGCGTGCGGGTGCTTTATGAGAAGTTGGATTTCGGTTTTGAGATCCTCTCTGAGATTTTCACAGAATCCAAGCTGGACGATGAGAAGAGACTGCGCGAGATCTTAAATGAGGTGAAGTCCAAGGGACAGATGAAGCTCATGGGATCCGGACATACTGCGTCCGTGGCAAGAGCGACCTCCTATTTCTCTGATACTTCTTATTTTAACGACCTGACCGGCGGCATTGGATTCTTCCAGTACGTGGAAAACTGGGTGCGTGATTTTGATGAGAAGAAAGAAGAAATCATCGCAGGCTTAAAGCGTGTGATCAAGAATTTACTGACTGTTGAAAACATGACGGTCAGCTATACTGCAGACGAGGAAGGATTTTCCTATCTGCCGGCGGCCATGAAAAAACTGACCGGATCACTCCCGCAGGGTGACGGAACGATTTATGAATTCGTGGCACCGAAGGTGAACAGAAATGAAGGATTTACATCTTCTTCGAAGGTAAACTATGTGGCCCGCTGCGGTACTTTTGCAGGCAGTGAATATTCATACACAGGCGTGCTGAGAATCCTGAAGGTCATGTTAAGCTACGATTATCTGTGGATCAATCTCCGCGTAAAAGGCGGTGCGTATGGATGCATGAGCGGTATCGGACGTTCTGGCGAAGGCTATTTCGTATCCTACCGCGATCCGAATGTGAAGGAGAGCAACGATATTTACGAAGGAATTCCGGAGTATCTGGAGAATTTCGATGCAGATGAGAGGGACATGACGAAGTACGTGATCGGCACCATCAGTGACATCGATACACCGTTAACTCCGTCCTTAAAAGGTGCCCGTGGATTGTCCGGATGGTATTCCGGCGTGACCGACGAGATGCTTAAGAAGGAACGAGAGGAAATCCTGAACGTAACGAAGGAAGACATCCGCGCTCTGGCAGGAATTGTAAGAAAAATTTTAGAGACCGGTGCTGTTTGTACCATCGGTAATGAAGATAAAATCAAGGCCGACAGCGACATGTTCGGCGAGATCAAACCGCTCTATAACAGCGGTGCAGCAGGCGGTCAGTAATCTCCGACTGCCCCAAATTTACTTTGGAGGAAACAATGAGTAAGAAAAAAGTATATAAATCCGGTTTCGTGACTCTGATCGGACGTCCGAACGTTGGTAAATCCACACTGATGAACCATCTGATCGGTCAGAAGATCGCGATCACATCCGAGAAACCGCAGACCACCAGAAACAGAATTCAGACTGTTTATACGGATGAGAGAGGTCAGATCATTTTCCTCGACACACCAGGCATTCACAAAGCGAAAAACAAGCTTGGCGAGTACATGGTCAGTGTTGCGGAGCATACCTTAAAGGAAGTTGACGTGATCCTCTGGCTGGTGGAGCCGGGCACTTACATCGGTGCCAGCGAGCAGCAGGTGTTAAAAAGCCTGAACCGCGTAAAAACACCGGTCATTCTTGTTATCAACAAGATCGATACCGTGAAAAAAGAAGATATCATTAAGACCATCGAGGCGTACAAGGATGTGTACCGTTTCAAGGAAATCATCCCGGTATCTGCCCTCAGAAAGAACAATACAGATACTCTGATCCACACCATCTTCCAGTATCTGCCGGAAGGTCCGCAGTATTATGATGAGGATACTGTCACAGACCAGCCGATGCGCCAGATCGCAGCGGAGCTGATCCGAGAGAAGGCACTGCGCATGATGTCCGATGAAATTCCGCATGGCATCGCAGTTACCATTGAGAAGATGACCGAGCGCGACAACGGCATGTTCGACATCGAAGCGACCATCGTCTGCGAGAGAGAGTCCCACAAGGGAATCATCATCGGTAAAGGCGGATCTATGTTAAAACGAATCGGTACATCCGCGCGTATCGAGATCGAGAATCTGATGGATGCAAAAGTAAATCTTCAGCTGTGGGTAAAGGTCCGCAAGGAGTGGCGCGACAGCGAATTATATATGAAGAACTACGGCTACAATCCGAAGGATATCTAAGACAGCGAAAGAGAAGGATTTTTCATGAGGGAACAGGTTTGTTTGACCGGCATGGTCTTGAAGGCTTCGCCGGTGGGTGAATATGACAGGCGGCTGGTGATCCTGACCTGCGAGCGGGGAAAAATCACCGCATTTGCCAGAGGCGCCAGACGTCCGGGAAATTCCCTGATGGCCTGTTCCGGTCCGTTTGTGTTCGGAAAGTTCATGCTCTATGAGGGAAAAGAATCCTACACACTGGCAAGTGCCGAAGTGACCAACTATTTCCGGGAAATCGCCGTGGACATGGAGGCAGCCTGCTATGGTTCGTATTTTCTGGAATTCGCGGACTATTACGGAAGAGAAAATGTGGAGGCAGTGGAGATCCTAAAGCTTCTTTACCAATCGCTCCGCGCATTGTTAAAAGAAAGTATCCCGAACCGACTCGTAAAACCGGTGTTTGAACTGAAGCTGATGCAGCTAAACGGCGAATACAGCGAACAGCCAAGAGGGAATATCAGCGATTCCGCGCGATATACCTGGGAATATGTGCTGTATTCGACCATTGAGAAGCTGTATACATTCAATGTAAAAGCAGAAGTTTTGCGGGAGTTTGAGCGCTGCGTGGAGGATAATAAGCGAAGATTTGTGGATAAACAGTTCCATTCGCTTGACATTTTGGGGGTTCTTGTAGATAATATATCGTAGCCAATGAGCCGTGCGGAAGAGAACTATCACACGGCGGACTAGCGGGAGACACAAAATGAAACATAAGAAAATTTTAATGATGGCCATTTCCATGGCTGTCTTAACCGGCTGTTCCGGCGACGATGCTCCGGCATTTGCACCGACGGAGTCCAGCCTATACATCACAAGCGAGGGAACCGTCACCAGCGCCACAGTGGAATCCTATGACAAAGCCTATTACAGTGCCGATGAGCTGAAAGCTTCCGTAGAAGAAGTATTATCCGTCTTCAACGGCGACGCAGAAACTGCGCTGGCAACCGTGAAGGAATGCACAATGGCCGATGGTACAGCAAAGCTTCTCATCGATTTTAACAGTACGGACTCCTACATGGACTTCATGGACCAGTATCCCGATGAGGAGAGTGCGATCCAGCTGACGGAGCTTGATGTGACCACCGTTTCTGACGGAATTTCCAAGGGCTATCTTGTGGGAGAAAACTTCTATCATCTGGCAAAAGAGACAAAGGAAGTATCCGCTGACGAGGTCATGAAACAGAGCAAGCTGTATGTGGCGGCAGTGGAAGGTCCGGCATTGATCCAGACCGACGGAACAATTGTATACATTTCCACAGACATCCAGGTGACATCCACCAATATGGTCCAGACACCGGATGAGGGAATGTCTTATATCGTATTTAAATAAGTATTTTAAATAGAAAGAGGAGAACAGTAATGGAAAAGACAATGGAGAAGATTGTAGCGCTTGCGAAATCCAGAGGTTTTGTATACCCGGGTTCTGAGATTTACGGCGGTCTTGCTAATACATGGGATTACGGCAATCTTGGTGTTGAATTAAAGAACAACGTAAAGCGTGCATGGTGGAAGAAATTCGTTCAGGAGAATCCGTACAACGTTGGTGTTGACTGTGCGATCCTTATGAACTCCCAGACATGGGTGGCTTCCGGTCACCTTGGCGGTTTCTCCGATCCGCTTATGGACTGTAAGGCTTGTAAAGAGCGTTTCCGTGCAGATAAGCTGATCGAAGATTACATGGCTGAGAACGGTATCAACGAGACTGGTATCGACGGCTGGACAAATGAGCAGATGAAGCAGTACATCGATGATCATAACATCAACTGCCCGAGCTGCGGCAAACATGATTTCACAGAGATCCGTCAGTTCAACCTGATGTTCAAGACATTCCAGGGTGTTACTGAGGATGCAAAAAATACTGTATACTTAAGACCGGAGACTGCACAGGGTATCTTCGTAAACTTCAAGAATGTACAGAGAACATCCAGAAAGAAAATTCCGTTCGGTATCGGCCAGATCGGTAAGTCCTTCCGTAACGAGATCACACCGGGTAACTTCACATTCCGTACACGTGAGTTCGAGCAGATGGAGTTAGAGTTCTTCTGTAAGCCGGGTACTGACCTTGACTGGTTCGCATACTGGAAACAGTACTGCATCGACTGGTTACAGGGCCTTGGTATTAAGGATGACGAGATGCGTGCACGTGACCATTCCGCAGAGGAGCTTTGCTTCTACAGTAAGGCTACTACAGATATCGAGTTCTTATTCCCGTTCGGCTGGGGCGAGCTTTGGGGTATCGCTGACAGAACAGATTATGACCTGACTCAGCATCAGAATGTATCCGGTCAGGATATGACTTATTTTGGTGATGAGAGCAAGGAGAAATATATTCCGTACGTAATCGAGCCGTCTCTCGGTGCAGACCGTGTAACTTTAGCATTCCTTTGTGCTGCTTATGATGAGGAAGAGATTGGTGAGGGTGATGTGAGAACCGTTCTTCACTTCCATCCGGCACTGGCTCCGGTTAAGGTTGCTGTTCTTCCGCTTTCTAAGAAGTTAAATGAAGGTGCGGAGAAGATCTTTGCTGAGCTTTCTAAGCATTATAACTGTGAGTATGATGACAGAGGCAACATCGGTAAGAGATACAGAAGACAGGATGAGATCGGTACTCCGTTCTGTGTGACATATGACTTTGAGTCTGAAGGCGATGGCGCTGTAACTGTACGTGACAGAGATACAATGGAGCAGGTTCGTATTCCGATCGCTGAATTAAAGAACTACTTCGACGAGAAGCTGGCATTTTAATAATGAATGAATCGATGAGGGGGAGGCCATGGGATTGTTTTATGGCGTCCCCTTTTTATCACAAATAAATTTTATCACCAAAAAGGAGAGAACGAATGATGAAGAAACTAATTGAAACACTTGTTGGTATTCCATCTGCCTGCGGTCATGAGCAGGATGTGATCCGGTATCTGCGTGATTATCTTTGTGACAAGGTTGATTCATGGGAAATCGATGGTCTGGGAAATTTGATCGTGAAGAAGGAAGGCGCGCAGCCGGGACCGGTTCTTATGGTGTCTGCTCACAGCGATGAAGTTGGATTTATTGTGAAAAAGATTGAAGAGAGCGGTCTGATCCGTTTTGAAAAGCTTGGTGGAAATGATGACCGCATTCTGCCGGCAGAACCGGTGTTGGTTTGTACCGAGTCCGGCCCGCTTTATGGTGTGATCGGTTTCATTTCTGCGCATATGCGGAGATTTGACAACACGGAGAAAGTGCGTCCATATACAGAGCTTTATATCGATATCGGTGCCCGTGATAAAGCAGGTGCGGAGGCGCTTGGAGTACAGGTCGGTGATCCGATCGTCTGGGGATCTCCGTATCGTGAGATCGGTCAGAATCGTGCTGTTGGTCATGGCTTTGACGATAAGGTGGGCTGTGCGATCCTTGCGCGTCTGTTTGAGGAAGTGGATTTCAGCCAGGTGAAGGGAACTGTGTATGGTGTGTTCTCCGTACAGGAGGAAGTGGGACTTCGCGGTGCCCGCTCTGCATCCCATGGAATTCGCCCGGATGTGGCTCTGTCTGTGGATACAACAGCAGCCAGCGATACACCGGAATCGATGATGGATAAGACGATCTGCCTTGGAAAGGGACCGGGAATTAAAGCTATGGACGGAAGTCTTCTTGCAAGCAAGGCAGTGAGAAAATTCCTCCAGAAAGTGGCAAAAGAACATGAGATTCCGTATCAGGTTGAGATTCTGGTCGGTATCGGTACTGATGCCGGTGAGATGCAGCATGCAGGAAAAGGTGTGCCGACTTGCGGTATCTCCATTCCATCCCGTACGGCTCACAGTGCTGTTGAGCTGATCGATCTTCAGGATGCAGAATATGCAAAGGAATTGCTGAAAGCATTCGTTTTATCCATGGAAGATAAGGATGAATTTAAGTTCGTAAAATAAAATGTTTAAGAGGGATAACATGGAATTTGAGAAATTTCATACAATCGTTCTGGCTTCCGCTTCACCGCGGAGGCTGGAACTGCTCCGGCAGATCGGAATTGAGCCGGAAGTGATCGTAAGCCACGTGGAAGAGGTCGTGACTTCTTCGGTGCCGGGGGAAGTGGTAATGGAACTTTCCAGACAAAAGGCAGAAGATGTGGCGAAGGACCAGGAGCCGGGGACATTGGTGATTGGATCGGATACAGTCGTAGCTGTGGATGGCCGGATTTTAGGAAAACCTCACGACCATGATGAGGCGGAGGCGATGATCCGCAGCATTGAGGGGCGCACACATCAGGTATACACCGGAGTCTGCATGGTTTTAAGAGGCACTGATGGCGAGGGGGACCAGAGCATGAATTTCTTTGATGAGACGGATGTTGAGGTGTATCCGATGTCAGACGAAGAGATTCATGATTACGCAATGTCTGAGGAACCGATGGACAAAGCGGGCGCTTATGCGGTCCAGGGATTTTTTGGACGGTATATTAAGGGACTTCGTGGATCTTATGCCAATGTGATGGGACTTCCGATCAGTATGGTTTATCAGGAGATGAAAAAGTTATGATTAAGCTGATTGCATCAGATGTGGACGGTACTCTGGTGGTGGATGGAGCCAGTTCACTGCATCCGGAGCTTTATGAGGTGATTCATAAATTAAAACAGCAGGGAATCGCATTTGTTGGTGCCAGTGGAAGACCGGTTGGCAGTATTGAGCATATTTTCGGACCGGTGAAGGATGATGTGTACTTGATCGCGGGCAATGGTTATTATATGAACTATGAAGGCAAGGGAAAGTTCTTTACCGATTTTGATAAGAAGCTGGCGGCGGAGATCGCGGCTGATATGTATGCGGCCGGTATGCAGGTGATGTTTGACGCAGCGGACTGCGTGTATACAGAGTCCAGGGATCAGGCGTTTATTGACTGGATCGAACAAGGGTACCGGAATAAGGTCGTGCAGATCGATCATCTGCTTGAGCTGGATGATACGATCTTGAAGGTGGCCGGCTGTATTATGGACGGTGTGCCGGAGGAAGTGGCGGAGAGCCTGAAAGCGAAATATGGTGACAGACGGAAGGTGACATTTGCGGGACATCAGTGGGTGGATGTGATCGACCCGAATCTCAGCAAGGGAACGGCACTCAAGGCACTGCAGGAGGAGCTTGGAATTCTTCCGGAGGAGACGATGGTTTTCGGTGACCAGATGAATGATGTGGAAATGCTGGAGCAGGCGTACTATAGTTTCGCGGTGGCCAATGCCAGAGCCGAGGTGAAGGAAACGGCCAGATTTATGGCGGATTCCAACGTGAACCAGGGGCCGATGAAGATTATGAAGCTGTTATTAGAGAAATAGAAGAACTGCGAATGTGGCAGGAATGGCAGTATCGATAGACTGGAGTAGTTGCATGAAAAAATGGAAGCAGATTTGGAGAACAGGAATGGCATGTCTTGCGGCGGCGGCGATTTCCGGCTGCAGCGTGACAGAGGCGCTGTCTCCTGTGAGCAAAGGAGAAAAAGAATACGGAAAAGCAGAAACCATGGTCATTCTTACAACAGAGAAACTCCGGTAT
>JAFUMF010000085.1 GCA_017482945.1 Lachnospiraceae bacterium | reverse complement strand
TACTGTAATTTTTGATATCGGAAATGTCCTCGTGAAGTTTGACTGGAGACCGTATATTCAGTCTGCATTTGATGAGGAAACTGCGAGAGTGGTGTCAGATGCTATCTGGAAGTCTGGTTACTGGGAGGAATTTGACCGGGGCGTGTTGAGTGATGCGGAGATTGTCCGGCTTATGGAAGAGGCGGCGCCGGAATACAAGAGAGAGATACATATGGCCCTGGAGAGTGCAGGGGAGTATCTGAGCAAATTTGATTACGCGATTCCGTGGGTGAAAAGCCTGAAAGAGTTGGGATATCAGGTGGTGTATCTGTCGAATTATGGGGAGTTTTTATTGAAAATGAAGCCGGAAGTGCTGGATTTTCTGCCCTATATGGACGGCGGATTATTCTCCTGCCATGCGAAAGTGATCAAACCGGATCTTGCGATTTATGAGATGTTGTGCGGCAAATATAATCTGAAGCCAGAAGAATGCCTGTTTATAGACGATAATAAGGCCAATGTTGAGGCCGCAAGAAGTTTCGGTATGCATGCGATTCGATTTGAGGGATATGAGCAGAGCCATGATGCCGTAATGAACTATCTAAAAGAAAAAAATAACTAGACATGAATTGAACTGTGAGTCCCTTGATTTTTAAATTTGGCGGTGCTATTATAAGGATAGAAAGCACCCACTCCAAAGTGGAAGCGCTGAGTTTAGATGCTTTTGTCCTTTCGGACACTGCCTATCCTGTGTGCGAGACAGGATAGGCATTTTTTAATTGCTTTTGTTTCTCTTATCGAGAAAGGCAAGCAACGTAATGAGCAGACTACCAAAAGACATTAAAAGAACTAGTATCTCGGTGAAAATCGATATGATTTCATAAGCTGTCATTCGCGTCACCCCCTTCGTATGCATTCCGCCGAAGCGGTTTCATAAACTCAGGAGGCTGCCACCCTGTCATGGGTGCTTTCTGTAGGAAGATTTTAGCATGGAGAAATTTCCTTTTCAATGGTGTCCAGTCCCTTGATTTTCTGATTGAATTGTGCTATAGTACCCCGTACCAAGGTCGAAGAAATCACCGCATGGTGCGGGGATTTTATAAAATAAGACCGGTCAGTTCGAGACCTTCCTGACCTAAAACAAAACTAAAGGAGATAACTGAATATGAAAGAAAACAAAACCCGCAACCTTGTATATGGTGCGCTCATTGCGGCCATTTACATTGTCCTCACAATGATGTTCCGTCCGATCAGCTTTGGGCCGATCCAGTTCCGGATTTCGGAGGTGCTCTGCGTACTCCCGTACTTCACACCGGCCGCAGTTCCAGGAGTGTTCATTGGATGCCTGATTTCCAACATGTTAGGCGGGGCGATGCTCATGGATATTGTATTCGGAAGCCTGGCGACATTAATTGGAGCTGTTGGTTCATGGCTCGTTCGAAGAAACCGCTATCTGGTGTCAGTACCGCCGATTCTTTCGAACATGCTGATCATTCCGTGGGTCCTGAAATTCGCATACGGATCGGAAGATTTGGTCTGGTACATGATGGTGACGGTGGGAATCGGAGAAATTGTAGCGATTGGAGTATTGGGACAGCTTTTGATCACAGTTCTTGGCCGATATAGAAATGTAATTTTTGGAGATAACTAAAAGAACGCCGCGACGGCGATGCCATTTTGGCAGCTGTCGCGACGTTCTTTTTTCGAAATCTTATCTTACCGGTGCCAGCAGCACTTTACCGGTACCTCTGTATACATTTACAAGTCCTTCGCCTGATGCCGCAGAACCAATGAGGCTCTTACCGGAACGTTCAACGGTGAAGTTGAGGCTTCCGCTCCATGCGATCGCAAAGTTACCATCCACTTTTAACACGTCGTTGTCAAGTGTGATCTCGATCAGCTCTTCTCTCGGACACGGAGATTCCAGACAAACAATGCCATTGCCCTGGATTCCCAGGTTAAACAATCCTTCATTACCGGCTACTGCGGAAGAAAGGTTGGATCTCATGACCGCTTTGTGCTTTAACGTAGACTCACATGCCAGGAACAGACCGTCATCCAGCACGATGGAACCGTTCCAATCCTTGAGGTCCACCAGCAAGATATACTTATAGGTAGGCTCTAATACCAAAGTTCCGTCGCCGGTATACTCTGGTTTGATCGCGGACTCGCCTGTAACAGAGCCGCGCATGGTCTTTCCAAAGAAATCGCCCACGCCTTTCAGTCCGGTAGTGGCCTTCACATCACCGACCATCCAATGCATAGCACCTGCCTGCACCGTAACATTCGATTTAGAAACATCACAAACGACCTGTCTCTTGCGCACGTTCATCTGGCTGCAGTAGTATGCTGCCATTGCTGTCTGCGGCATGACACTTAAGTCTTTCTGGTATTCAACCACGGAAAATGCGCCCATGGAGTCGATTACTTTAACATCATCGTTGTCAAAAAAATTCTTGATCTGATACATAAAACATCCTTCTTTCTTTTCATTTTATTTAATCATGGAGAACCAAAATCGAAATCACAGCTATGATCAGTAAGACTGGGAAAGCAAGTGCGATCAGTCCTTTCAGAACCAGGCCCACTAAAAACAGTGGAAGCAGCACCAATGAAAATACGATTTTGGATATGCTCCAGGTGGCTTTCACAGCAAATTTCAAAATTTTCCCGAATGTGATGAACATCAAGATGATAAATAACAGGGTCAGCATGTTTTTGTCTCCTCCTCTCTGGCAATTCTGCTCCCATGAAATTTTGATTTATCTTCAAGGCCCAGCTTTTGGCTGTACTCTTTTTTCGCATGCATTTTTTCAATCAAAAGACACCGTTTGATTCGCTGTTCGACTGTCATGTGCACTCTCCTTTCTGCTTAGGATAGTTATATTATACCTGGAACCAGCTCTGAAATAAAGCGTTCGTACGCAGAAATAGGAGATGCTATGTCGCTGTTTTTGCGGTCAATCCGGGCGCATGAGAAAGTGGCACTCCACAACAAAACATTTCACTTTCTGATTGATATCATATATAATGAAGATATATGACAATATCGGATCAATGAGGGAACGAAAATGGGAAGAAAATCAACAAAGGAAAACAAGAACATCTATCAGACCAGTCGTGAAGACATGAACTATTCGAGGGAGGCCGCGGCCGAGCGAATGGGATTTATTTCTTCCGACCGGATTGAGAAAATAGAGAATGAAAAAACGGTACCGCATCCGGAGGAGGTACTGGCGATGGCTGATTGCTACAAGAATCCGTCTTTGTGCAATTACTTCTGTTCGCATGAGTGCCCGATCGGCATGGAGTATGTGCCGGAGATCAAGGCAAAGGAGCTTTCACAGATCACGCTGGAAATGCTGGCGACTCTCAACAAGCTTGTCCGGGAGAAGGAGCGCTTGATTGAGATTACGGTGGACGGCGAGCTCACGAAAGATGAACTCCCGGATTTCATGAAAATCAAAGAGGAATTAGAAAAAATGGCCCTGGTCATCGATTCGCTGAATCTCTGGCTGGACCATACCATTGTTTCCGGCAAGATTGATAAGGAGCTTCTTCAAGAGAAGTGATTCCAGTTTTTTTCAATTCAAATAGATTTCCGGACGGTTTTATGTTATCATAAACGAAAACAAGGGCAAAACAGGCCCTTGGGAATGTTCACATAGAGATTTGAGTTTATAAATCCGAGAGGGGAATTTGATGTATCATATAGATTTTAACAAACCGAACCATGTTCATTTTATCGGCATCGGCGGCATCAGTATGAGCGGCCTGGCTGAGATTCTTTTGGAGCGTGGATTTACTGTGTCCGGTTCTGACTCGCATAGATCGGAACTGACTGACAAGCTGGAGAGCCATGGCGCGCAAGTGTTCTATGGTCAGAAGGCGGAGAATATTATTGAAGGAATTGATGTTGTAGTCTACACAGCAGCGATTCACCCGGACAATCCGGAGTACATGGAAGCGGAGGCGAAAGGTCTTCCGATGCTCTCAAGAGCCGAGTTTTTGGGCCAGATCATGAGAAACTACCAGGAGTCCATCGCGATCGCCGGTACCCACGGAAAGACGACGACTACTTCCATGGTATCTGAGATTCTGATGGATGCGAAAAAAGACCCGACCATTACCGTCGGCGGTATGCTGGACATCATCGGCGGAAATATCCGCGTTGGTGGTCCGGAGTTGTTCGTTCTGGAGGCATGTGAATACACAAACAGCTTCCTGTCCTTCTTCCCGACCATTGAAGTGATTTTAAATATTGAGGCGGACCACCTGGATTTCTTTAAGGATCTGGATGATATCCGCAATTCCTTCCACGAATTCGCGAAGCTTCTTCCGGAGGATGGAACGCTGATCATCAACAGCGATATTGAAAACTACGAAGAAATCTGTGAGGGACTGTCCTGTAAGGTGATTACCGTCGGCAGCGATCCGAAAAAGAGCCATTACAGTGCGGCCAATGTCACATTCGGCCATACTGCCTGTGCGACATACGACCTTCTTGTGGATGGTGAGAAAACCGACACGATTACCCTTGGTGTGCCGGGCATGCACAATGTATACAACTCCCTTGCAGCCATCGCAGCAGCCCACGAGGTCGGTGTGGAAGATGAGGATATTAAGACAGGACTTCTTTCTTACGCAGGAACCCATCGTCGCTTCGAAAAGAAGGGCGAGCTGAATGGCGTGACGATCATCGATGATTATGCACATCACCCGCAGGAGATCGAGGCTACGTTATCCACAGCGAAGAATTATCCACACAGAGAAATCTGGTGCGTATTCCAGCCGCATACTTATTCCAGAACCAAGTCCTTATTTGAGGAGTTCGCAGAGGCACTTTCCATGGCGGACCATGTGGTACTGGCGGACATTTATGCGGCCCGCGAGACCGATGATCTGGGAATCAGCTCCAAAATGCTGGCGGAAAAAATCGCTTCCCTCGGCACAGACGCGTACTTTTTCCCAAGTTTTGGTGAAATTGAAAAATTTATTTTGGAAAAATGTATCAACGGTGATTTGTTGATAACTATGGGCGCCGGAGATATTGTAAAAGTGGGGGAAAACCTCTTATCCAGATAAGTTATCCACATTATCCACAAAGTTTTCAACAATTATCAGACGAAAGCTTTGTGGATTTTTTAATTTACATAACTAAAACTGCAACTGTGTGGAAAACCTTGGAATTATAAGGAATTCGACGGTTTTCGTCTGGATTCCCCACAATTATGTAATGTAGTTATCCACGTTATCCACATTATCCACAATGCATTCTGTGGATAATTCCGGCTATTTCATTTTTAAACGGTTTATGTTATGATGAAAGCAGGAAAGAATGAGGGTGAAACGGTATGAATTTGGGACTGAAAAACACCATGTCTGTAAATGTGACGGTGGTATCCAATGAATTTATTGATACATATATGGCGGCTGCCAACGGGGAATATGTGAAGGTATTCCTTTATTTGCTGCGCCATGAACAGGAAGAGCTGACGGTTACTGCAATTGCCGATGCGCTGAATCATACGGAGGCAGATGTGAAGCGTGCACTGTCCTATTGGAGGGAGGCCGGCGTTCTGGCGGAGGAAAAGAAGGAGCCGGTGGCGGCGGAACCTGAAAATGCGAGATATGGGCGGAATAGCCGTGCGGAGGCGGAGTCCGTGGCAACGGCCCAGCCGGTTGTGAGTGCAGTCCCGGAAGATGGACGTGGAAGTGGGTTACTGGAGCTCCCTGAGATGGGAAACAGCTACGAGCGCATGCAGAAGCTTTCGGAGGACGAGGAGTTCTCTGTGCTGTTATATGCAGTCCAGCAGTACCTTGGGAAGACCTTCACCCAGATCGAATGTGAGAAATTTGCGTATTTTTATGATGGTCTCGGCATGTCCGGGGAACTCTTAGAGTATCTGGCGGAATATTGTGCCGGCGGCGGTCATACAAGCATCCGATATATTGAAAAAGTTGCTCTGAACTGGTACCAGATGGGAATCAAGACCCGCGAGGAGGCCAGAGATTATACGATGCGGTTCTCCCGCGATATGTCTTCGGTCATGAAGGCATTTGGAATTACCAATCGGAATCCCGGAACAGCAGAACAGGAATTTATGAAAAAATGGTTCAAGGAGTACGGATTTGACTGTTCTTTAGTGACAGAGGCATGCAACCGTACGATCACAGCGACCGGTTCTGCAAGTTTTCCGTATGCCGATAAGATTCTCACCGGATGGAAAGAGAACGGTGTGAGAATGCTTGGCGACGTGCAGGAGCTGGATAAACGCCGTCAGATGGCGAAGACGCAGCAGGAAAGAACCAAGGACGATCATGGCCGCACCGGTGCGAAGAAGCCGGCCGGCGGAGGAAATAACCGATTTAAGAACTTTGAGGAACGTTCCTACAACTACGAAGACTTCGTATGGGAAGGAATGAGAAAGCGGCAGAGAGGAGGCTCCGGAGATGGCACTCAGTAATTCACAATATCAGGCAATCATGCGAATCTACAACCGGCGTCAGTTCCAGAATAAGCGGGAGCAGGACGAGCGGATCAAGGAAATCTTCGAAAAGATCCCCCAGGTGGAAGCTCTGACCGATGAAATTACCGCGGCCATGGCCCAGGCGGGAAGAAGAATGGTCATGGGTGACCCGGATGGTGCGGCGGCGATGAAACGTGAGGCTGCCATGCTCAAAGAGCAGAAGGTCATGTACATGGAGCGGAACGGGTATCCGGCAGACTATATGGAAATGAAATACCGCTGCCCAGACTGCCGTGACACCGGATACCGGGACGGAAAGAAATGCCATTGCTTTAAACGCATCGAGATTGAGATCCTCTACGACCAGTCCAATATCCGAGATGTTCTGGCCCGAGAGAATTTTGATACACTTTCCATGGAATACTATGATAAAGAGCGTGTCGATGAGAAGACAGGAATGACAGTCCTAGAATACATGACCATGGTCATCGAAGAATGTAAGGAGTATGTGGAAAGATTCGGGGAGGAAAAGGGAAGCATTCTCTTTACCGGAAACACCGGCTGCGGAAAGACGTTCCTCAGCAACTGTATCGCAAGGGAGCTGATCCAGCGAGGATTTTCCGTGGTATATCTGACCGCAACGGATATGTTCGATGTGCTCTCAGAGAGCCGGTTCGGAAACCGTGATGAGGAAGAGGCCAAAGACAGAGCCGCTTATATTCTTGACTGTGACCTGCTGATCATCGATGATCTGGGAACCGAGCTGATCAACACGTTTACCGCGTCCCAGCTGTTCTACTGCGTCAACGAGCGCCTGAACAGAAAAAAAGGAACCATCATTTCCACCAATCTGGCACTGAACCGTCTGCAGGACGAGTTCACCGAGCGCGTGACCTCCAGAATCATGAGCCAGTACAAAATTTTCCCGCTTTTGGGCGAGGATTTGCGGTTTGTGCGCCGTGGTTACAGGAAATAAGGTTGACGAGCCGTGTCGTTTAATGTTATAACGATATTGCAGTTTACATGAATTTTGCAAACTTTTGAGGAAAAACAGGGAAAAAACACTGTGTAACAGGGGGAGAAAAACATGCTGTACGAAGAGAAACAGATTGAGACGATTCCGGTGGGTCCGCTTGGATTAATTCCGCTTAGAAGCTGTACTGCACTTGGTAAGAAAGTTGATGAGTGGCTCGTTGACTGGAGAAGAGAAAGAGAGAGCGAACACAAATCCACGATCCATTTTGCAGAGTACCAGAGAGATACTTATATTCTCGGTTCCAGAACACCGCGTTTCGGTTCCGGTGAAGGTAAAGGTGAGAGTTTAGAGTCCGTTCGTGGTGATGATTTATACATCATGGTGGACGTTTGTAACTACAATGAGACATATTCTCTCAATGGTCTTAAGAACCACATGTCTCCAGATGACCACTACCAGGATTTAAAACGTATCATCGCAGCTGCTGCAGGAAAAGCAAGAAGAATCAACGTGATCATGCCGTTCCTCTATGAGAGCCGCCAGCACAAGAGAACAGGAAGAGAGTCCTTAGACTGTGCTGCTATGCTTCAGGAACTGACAGCAATGGGCGTTGAGAACATCATCACATTCGATGCACACGACCCACGCGTACAGAATGCGATCCCGCTTAAGGGCTTTGAGACTGTACAGCCGATCTACCAGTTCATCAAACATCTGTTAAAGCATGAAAAAGATCTCCAGATCGATAGCGATCATATGATGATCATCAGCCCGGATGAGGGTGCTACCGGTCGTGCCATCTACTTTGCAAACGTAATGGGCCTTGATATGGGTATGTTCTACAAACGTCGTGACTACACAAGAGTTATCAACGGCCGCAACCCGATCGTTGCTCACGAGTTCCTTGGTGCAAACGTAGAAGGAAAAGACGTTGTTATCATCGATGACATGATCTCCTCCGGTGAGAGTATGTTAGATACCGCGAAGGAATTAAAGAGAAGAGGCGCAAGAAAAGTATTCGTCTGCACAACCTTCGGTCTGTTCACAAACGGACTTAAGAAATTTGATGAGTACTACGAGAACGGCTATATTGACCGCATCCTGACAACAAACCTGGTTTACCAGACACCGGAGCTGCTGGCTAAACCGTGGTACATCGATGTTGATATGAGTAAGTACATCGCCCTCATCATCGACAACCTCAACCATGACTCCTCCTTAAACGAGCTTCTGAACCCGACAGGCCGTATCAACCGTCTGTTAGAGAAGTATCGTTCCGGAGAGAGAGATTAATCCATCGAATTATATTTGAACTGTTTTGGCGGCTGTCCTGTTTGGGGCAGCCGCCTTTGTTGTTATTGGAGGCAGGGGTGAGAGAAATCTTTAAAAAAAATAAAGAACATGAACAGAGTCTTAAAAGAAACTGAAATCATAATCCCATTTCTTGACGCAGAAAAGTTGGATTGATATAGTGCTGAATACAGGAAACTTATGACATAGAACAGAGAAAATGGAATGGGGGATTTATTTATGGTGGCGGATGGAATTTCGGAGGACATTTTGAATGGACTTTATAATACCAGGATTCTTCCGGTTGACGAGTGCCTTTGGAATTACGATGCCAGACAATATGAAAAATATCGGCTTGGCAGCCAGGGCGAAAAAAACATGGACTGGGTAATGAGAAATACGGCAATCCTACATTTTTGCGGAAAAAGCAAACCGTGGAAGAAAAAGTATCGCGGAAGGTTTCTGTCCCTTTATAAACATTATGAATGTCAGATTACAAATCACTAAGAG
>JAFUMF010000010.1 GCA_017482945.1 Lachnospiraceae bacterium | reverse complement strand
GACCGACACGGTAGGCTTTATTCGCAAATTGCCACACCATCTCATCAAGGCGTTTCGCTCGACCTTGGACGAAGCCTCCTATGCCGACGCGTTGATGATCGTTCTGGACGTTTCCGATCCCGAGCATCTGGCGCAGCTGGAAGTGACCGAGCGTCTTCTGGAAGAGCTGGGGGCTGCAGGAAAGCCCACTCTGTACGTCTTCAACAAGTGTGATCTGGGTGCTGTGGGGCTCGCGCAAATGGGGATGCCCGCGGTGCGTGAAAACACGGTCTCGGTATCGGCGCGGAAGGGGCAAGTCATTGGTCTGCTTTTTGACAAAATGCAAGAGCTGATGCAGTCTCAGTATTCTCTCCAATTAATTGAAAAACAGATAGAATATTCAGCTTTACAAAGCCAGATTAATCCCCACTTTCTGTATAATACGTTGGAAGCAATCCGTAGTCAGGCGCTGTTAAATAATCAGACGGAAATTGCGTTGATGACAGAGAAGTTAGCCAGGTTCTTTCGCTACTGTATCAGTAATCGGGAAGATATTGTAACAATCAGGGATGAAATCAATAATATTCGAGATTATTTTTTTATTCAGCAGTATCGGTTTGAGAATCGTTTTTCATTGGAAATTATTTATAATGAAGAAGATGATAGCTTCGACAAGGTAATTCCAAAGATGACCCTGCAGCCGGTAGTGGAAAATGCAATTTTTCATGGATTAGAACAGAAAAAGGGAAGTGGCACGGTTACTATAAGGATACTTCAGACGAGGTCAAAGATTTATATAGTTATTTCTGATGATGGCGTTGGCATGCAAGAAGAGCAGGTTTTAAGCATGAATCAGCGTCTGCAGAATTTAGGCATCAAAGCAGATGAAACCGTAAGTTATCGGAAGGGAATCGCGCTCTCTAATGTTAATAATCGATTGAAGCTATATTTTGGTGAAGAATATGGTCTTCGAATCAGTTCTATTATAGGTCAGGGAACGGATGTGGAGATTTGTATTCCGGGTCGAGAACTTAGAGAAGTGCAAAGGAGAATGTAATTTCGATGGAGGGATGCTGATGGTTCAGGAGTTTTTGCAGATGAGCCACGTTTCGACGGATGAGCGTTTGAAAGATGTCAGTCTTACTGTTTTTGAAGGGGAAATAATATTTCTTTTGTCTAATCACCGTGGGGAATTGGAAGAGATTTGGCAAATTATTGCTGGTCATAGAAAAATTAGCTCAGGGCGACTGTTTCTGAAGGAACAGCTCATCCAAGAGTTTCAAGAAGGATTTGGTGTTACACACGGAATCTTTCATATCGATGCAAACGCTCAACTAGTAGATGAATTATCAATAGGAGAGAATCTTTTTGCAGTTCGGGGAAGAAAAAAGCAGCCTTTATTTTTACCGTATAATAGAAAAGTAGTTATGCTGGAAGCTCGTGAAGTTTTAAGAAAAGTTGGTTTATTCTATGAGCCAGAGACGAAAGTCTGGCAGTTGGATCCGTTTGAGAGATTTCAAGTATGCCTTGCCAAGGCACTTGTGAATGGTGTGCGGCTTTTATTAATTGACGATGTGGAAAATGAATACAACTCAGCAGAAAAGAAACGGATACGTGAACTGATTCATGAGCTGCGAGAAGATGGTGTAGCATCTCTGATCTTGGCAGATCGACCAGGAGAGTTGCTAGATGGTGCAAGAAAAATTGTTCTGATAAAAAACGGACGAAATATTAAAACTTATTATTCTCAGGATAAGGTGTACTTTTCTCAGGGAATTTTGTATGAGACCGTTGCGAAAGCATGGCTTGGTGTTGCAAAGCGCAAAGAAAAAGCGATTGAGCCTCCAAAAGAGCGATTAGAATCAGAAATTAGTTTTGTTCGTGGAAATCAGAAAATGAAGGTAAGTTGTGGCGGCATCATCGGCATTTATGATAGCTTTTGGGACAAAGAAAAAAATCTGAAAGAGTATCTGGCCGATTATGAAAGAGTAAATGATGCGACACTTTATCTAGAGGAAGAAGGGCGTGCTTATTTATTAGAGGAATTGCTGGAAGTGGGAAAAGCTGTATATATTCCGAGGGACAGTGCTTTTTTGTTACTGGAAAATGTAAGCATAGGTAGAAATATAACGATTCCCAATAGAAAAAGAGCAACAAGAGGCTTAGGTCTCACAGTGAAACGGATAGACGACTATATGGAAGGAGTATTCTGCGAAAATCTCGGACTTGAACTTGGAACGCCCGTATGGAAATTGAATTGCATGGAGAAGAAGATTTTATCCATTTATCGATGGCTTCTGCAGAAACCACAAATCATTATTTTAGAGGATCCGACATATCGCTTGAATCTTAAAGAGGAAGATGGAGTAAGGGAATACCTAAAAAATCTTGCTGCTCAAGGCGTGCTTTTGATCGTTAGTGAAGGAAGCTTTTACGAAGAAGAATTGTTATGCGATTTAATTATTCACACAGAGCGGAATCATTTTTTGAAGGCAATTAAACGGAAAGACTATCCTCAAGTAAATACAGAGTGGCTATTGTGACAATAGTCACTCTATTTTTTGTGTAGGTACGTAAAAATAGACACCTTTTGTAAAAATATTCCACTATTTTTGTAAAAAAATAGTATGTATAATTAAATTATCAAATAAAGGAGGTCGTGATTATGAAGAAAGGAATGAAACGATTAACCGCATGTATCATGGCAGCAGCTATGGCGTTAACAGCGCTGACTGGTTGTGGCGCCAGCACTTCAGAGACAACTGCAGCTGCAACTGAAGCCGCAAAAGTCGAGGAAACAACAGTTTCTACAGAGCAGGCTCCAGAGGTGGCAGCTAAAACACTGGCTGAAAAATTAGAGGTAGTGCCGGATGATGAGTTATATATCGGCTGTAGCCTTACAACAATGGCTGACGAATATATGATTACTTTCCAGGAAAACTTTGAGAAATTAGCAGATGCACGTGGAATTAAATATATTATTCAGGGTGCAGACAGCAGTGCAATTACTCAGGTTGAACAGATTGAGAATATGATCACCATGGGTGTCAATGTACTTTTCCTGTGGGCTGTGGACGTGGAAGGTACTGCTGATGTACTTAAGAAAGCAAAAGATGCAGGCATCTATGTAATCCATGGTGATGGTGATGTGGGATATGCAACAGGCGCAGCTGACGTAGCTTGCGGTGTTGACCAGTATCAGTACGGATATGTAGCAACAGAAATGGCAGCAGAATGGATCGAAGCAAACTATCCGGACGCAGAAGATGGAAGCATTGAAGTTTGTATTTACTCTAACCCGTCTTCTACAAAGTTCGAGGCAAGACAGAGAGCATTACTTGAAATCGAAAACCTCAGCAGCAAAGCAAAAATTGTAGAAGAATATAATCTGGCAGGCGAAACAAATCTTCAGCCGAAATGCCAGGAATACGCTGACATGATGGTAGCAAACCATCCAAACGTTAAAGTAATTATTTGCCACTCTACAAGCTTTGGTATGGCAATTGACGAAGTTCTTCAGCGTAGTCCATCTATCAATCCGGAAGAAATCGGTATCTTCTGTGTTGACTGGTTAGAGGCAGGTGCTGAAAGTATCATGAAGTCTGCAACTAATGAGAGCTGTATTCGTGGTCTGTCCATGTTAGAGACAACAAATAATGCATATGTTCAGTTCCGTTTAGCAACTCGTGAAGCACTTCCGGATCCGGAAACAGGTTTATATTACCAGGGTGTTATGCCGGTTACTATTGAAAATGTAGAAGATATCATGGCAAAGGTTGCATCTGGCGAGCTGTAATTCGAATAGTGACAATGTAAAACCAATGGGGAGTGGCAGAACCTGTCATTCCCCATTCTTTCAAAGAAGGTGAATCTATGGGAAAAGTTCTGGAGTTACAGAATGTGACAAAAGTATACCCTGGCGTTGTGGCCCTCGATGATGTATCGGTTTCATTTGATGCTGGTGAAGTTCACGCAATTATGGGTGAAAACGGTGCGGGAAAATCTACAATGATTAAAGTTATTGCCGGAGCGATTAATTGTGATGGTGGTAAGATTCTGATAGATGGAAAAGAATATACGAATATGACTCCATCTATTTCCAAAGCCCACGGAATTGGTGTAATCTATCAGGAATTTAATCTGGTTCCAGGTCTTAGTATTGCAGAGAATATTTTCCTTGGAGATCAAGTTGGTGGAAAGTATGTAGCTGATTTCAAGGAAATGCATAGGAGAAGTGCAGAAATTTTGCAAGATTTAGGCGTGAATCTTGATACTCATTTGCAAGTTAACCGACTGTCAACTGCTCAGCAGCAGCTGGTAGAGATATCGAAAGCTATGGCTAAGAATGTTAAAGTTCTTATCATGGATGAGCCAAGTGCGGTGCTGGCGGTTGCAGAAGTTGAGAATATGCTGCAAATAGTAGATAAATTAAGGAAGCGTGGAATTACTATTATTTATATTTCTCACCGTATGGATGAGGTGTTCAGAATTTCTGACCGAGTTACCATTATGCGTGATGGAAAGTATATTGCGACAAAGAGTACCAAAGAGAGTAGTCGCCGAGAATTAATCAATTTAATGGTGGGTCGTGAACTTTCGGAAGATTTTCCAAAGAGAAATGTAGTTCCGGGTGAAGTGGTTCTTGAACTGAAAAATGTATATGGAAATGGTGACAGCGATGTTTCGTTCCAATTAAGAAAAGGAGAAATCCTTGGATTTGCGGGACTTGTAGGAGCGGGACGTACTGAACTTGCAAAGGTTATTTATGGTGCTGCACCGATTGAATCCGGAGAGATTTATATTCATGGTAAAAAAGCGACATATCGTTCGCCAAGAGAGGCTATAGACTTAGGAATTGGACTGATTCCGGAAGATCGAAAGCAAGAAGGCGCATTTTTAAATTTCTCAATTCGCTGGAATATTCCGGTAATGACACTTCCGAAAATCTCAAAAGGAATGGTTGTAGATCAAAAGAAGGCTACGGAGATAGCCGAGGAGTATACAAGTCGTTTGAGAATTAAGACACCGTCGCTTGACCAGTATGTGAGAAACCTGTCAGGTGGTAATCAGCAGAAAGTCGTTGTAGCTAAAACATTAGCAGCTCATACAGAAATAATTATTTTTGATGAACCAACACGAGGAATTGATGTTGGTGCCAAGCAGGAAATTTATGCGCTGATGAATGAACTTGTGGAGCAGGGGATTTCCATTATTATGATTTCATCAGAAATGGAAGAATTATTTGGTATGAGTGACCGAATCATCGTTCTCTATGAAGGTCGGATACAAGGAGAAGTAGGGAAAGACAAATTTAATCAGAATGATGTATTGGCACTGGCTTCTGGATTGGCTTGATAGGAAGGAGAGAAAACATGGATAAGAGTAAAGTAACAAGCTTTGTACGACAGAATATGGCGTGGTTTATCTTACTGGTCGTTATGGCTATTTTTACGATTACAACGCCGAATTTCCTTACATATAATAACTTAATGAACATTCTTATGCAAAATGCATACATCGTCATTGCCGCGACAGGTGTATCCCTAATCCTCATGTCTGGTCAGGTTGATATTTCTATCGGTTATCAGATGGCTCTATGTGGTGTTATTTGTGCAAAGATGATTGCAAAGATGGGTGTTCCGGTAGTTCCGGCATGTCTGATTACGATTGCACTTGCAGTATTCTGCAATGTATTGAACTGTATTCTTTCTATTAAATTAGGAATTAGCCGTTTTTATGTTGCTATTGGTACTCAGACTGTATATCAGGGACTTTCCTATATTATTTCCAATTCCTTGACAATCAGTGGATTTCCGGATGAGTTTAAATATCTTGGACAAGGTTATGTCGGATCATTTTCGTTCCCGGTTATTATCATGTTCGTTCTTCTGTTTGTAATGAGTTTCGTATTGAATCGTACATATTTTGGACGATATGTTTATGCACTTGGTGGAAATCCAGAGGCAGCACGACTTGCAGGTATTAATGTCAAAAAAGTAAATCTTATGCTTTCTGCAATTTGCGGTGTTATGGTTGGTCTGTCTGCATTGGTTCTTATTGCAAGACTTGGTTCTTCGCATGCTACAATGGGTCCTGGAACAGAATTTACTGTTTTGACGGGTTCCTTACTTGGTGGTGTCTCTATTCGTGGTGGAGAAGGTAAACTTTCAGGTGTATTCGCGGGAATTATTATTATTGCTATCCTTGCTAATGGTATGCAGTTAGCAGGACTCGGTATTTACTATCAGTATGTTGCAAAAGGAATCATCATGCTGGCAGCAATTGGCTTCGATGTATATCAGCTGAATAAGAGAAATCAGGCGCGTAATTTAAGAAAAGCATCTGAAGAAGCGAAAAAAGAAAACTAAGATATCAGGAAGGTGGAGTTGCGCGTATGATTAAAATGCCGTTTTATGAAATTCAGGACGGAATTTATGAAATAGATGAGTTTGACTGTGATAATATATTTGTTATCGTGGGCGATGATAAGGCATTAGTAGTTGATACTGGATGTGGAATTGGTGATCTGAGAGATACAATTAAACGGATTACAGACAAACCTTACGAGGTGGTACTGACACATGCTCATCCAGATCACATTGGCGGAGCAGATCTTTTTGATGAAATCTGGCTTCATCCGGACGATTGGTGGATGCTTGACAAAGAGATTTGTGCGAAAGCACCTACGCTGGAATATCGTAAAAATTACACAGAGATTATTCGTAATCGAGAAAAAAAGTTTTATGATTATGACCCGGATATAGATATGCATGAATGGGAAAAAGTACCGAAACTTTTACCACTGAAAGATCGGCAAGTGTTTGATCTGGGTGGCAGAAAGGTGACAGCTTATCATTGCCCGGGGCATACGCCAGGTGAAATGGTGTTAATTGATGATAAGACGAGGACACTTCTCGCAGGAGATGCATGTAATTGTAACCTGTTAGTAAATTCTGCTTGGAAGGATACACCGAGAGAATCTGTAAAATCTATGATGGAAGCATTGAAAGAAATTGAAAAGCTCTCTAATCTTTATGATCATATGTATAATTCACATCATGATTTTAGAAGTTTTGGTTGCAAACTTCCTTTGCATGTACTAACTAATGCGGTTAAGTGTATGGAGTCAGTGTTGAATGGAACTGCAGAATATGTTGAACTTCCCAATCCATTGTCTAAAAATGGAGGGACAAAGATATTCGCTATCTGCGGAAAATCTATGATTTCCTTTATGGAAGGCAATATTAAAGACGAATGTAAATAAAAGTATTTGTAGCCTCCCATTCCGAAGTGTAATAAGCAAATGATTTATTTACAAATATTTTTACTAAAAAAGCTGTGGGTTTTTTATTGAACCCACAGCTTTTTCATTTGATGAAATAGTTTCATGTATCGCATATTACTGAATGCCATGTGCCGCCAGAATGCTCTGGGCGGAAGCTGCGATTCCTTCCGGAGTCAGGCTTGGATCCGTCGGATCCCATCTCTGCTCGAACGGGATTTCAGCAGCGATCGTCGGACGCTCAAATGGTCCTGCGACCGGATCGTTGTAAACTGTCACGACGGTGCCGATCGGGCAGTGGTCGTAGATCCATTTACTGTCGGCAGTAGTCAGACGAATACATCCGGCGGAACGGGCGATACCGAGATTGTTATAGGTACTTGCCCAAACGGTATATGGATCCGGAGCATCGTAGATGATGGAGTGCATCAGGATCGGAAGTCCTGCACCGAGTCTTGTTGCATACTGGGTCCAGACATCGTTGATCATCAGGCGCCAGCGGTATTTCGCCGGTGTGCTGAAGGTGCCGAGCGGAGTGTCATCGCCGGTGGAAACCAGGAATGATTTTACCGGGATAATATAGCCGTTCGCACCGTCCTGTGCATATACGGTCAGACAGTTCATTTCTTTGTTAATCTTTAAGTGGAACGGACCGGCGGAACCGATCAGAGATTCCACATCGGACCATAATTTTCCATCTTCGCCGAAATAATATTTATAACCGTCGATGTAATGCCATCCTGTCACCGGGTAGGAGTCTACGAAGTAGTAACGGTCTTCGCCGACCCATCCCCAACCGGTAAAGTTGGAGCCGTCTGCGTGGATATAGCGCATCACGCCGTCTATGTACTGGATTCCATCAAAATGCGGAGCGAACACAGGTCTGGAAAGATCCATTGCCGGAGCTGTTCCTTTTTCATAGAACATCAGGCGGAAACCGGTCATGTAATTGCCCTGGTTCATGGTTCCGCAGGTCGTTCCATTCATTGCCCAGCTTGTGTAGCTGCCATCGCTAATGGAAGCGGTGTAATAAATATCATACTGGTCAGCAACAGGACCTGCAAAGCGGAACTGGATCGCTTCGATCGGTGCCCAGTTTGCCGGAACCGTTGTCTGTTGGCCGTTCATTGCCCATTTGGTCCAGCCATAGGAAGTCGTATAGGTACGGTATAATAAGTCGCCGTGGATTCCCTCGAGGAATGTGGAGATGGACTGGAACGGGCGGTCACCGATGGTTACCGGTGTATCGTTCACGTGCGGTTCGGACCACTGCTGGACATCGCCGAGAAGGACTGTGGTCTGAAGGCGCGGAGTGCGGTGCGGTACACTTAACGGGCCGCTGTCAGCTGGTACGGCTGGTGTTTCGGCAGGAGCTTCAACAACCGTCTCGGCAGGAGCTTCAACGACTGTCTCTGCAGGAACGTCCACAACGACTGCCGGTGTTGACTCCGGAGATGCTTCCGGCTGTACAACTGCGCCCGGATCTGCTATGACTACAGTTTCAGTTGGTGGGGCCTCAGGTCCCACAGGTACTACTTGAGTGAGTTCTGCCGTCTGCTCTGGATAGGAACCCACGGATGCCGGGCCCATTGGTGCCTCATCAGCAAAAACGCTAAATACGGTATTGCTGAGAATCGTGCTGGCGATAAGCAGAGTCAGACCGGCTTTTTTCAGTCTGCGCATATGGCTTTCCTCCTTAATGAAAATTAATATAGTACGTCTCTATAGTTTACCATGAAATAGGGGAAAATACTATATCTGATTTACATTTTCTGGCGGATAGTGTAAAATGACAGGTATGAAACGATGGAAAAAGAGGTAGAGAATGGAAGCAATGGAACGCTCTGTAAACCAGGAAATCATGGTCAGCATCTGCTGCATTACGTTCAACCAGGAATCCTTTGTTCGGGATGCGCTGGAGGGATTCGTAAACCAGAAGACAAATTTTAAATATGAAGTACTGATCCACGATGATGCGTCTACGGACAAGACTGCCGAGATCATAAGAGAATATACCGCAAAATATCCGGAAATCATAAAACCGATCCTGCAGACAGAGAACCAGTATTCCAAGGGCCTCACCAACATCAGCGGAACTTGGAATTTCCCGCGTGCAAAGGGCAAGTATATTGCCATGTGCGAGGGCGATGATTACTGGATCTGTGACGAAAAGCTCCAGCGTCAGGTGGATTATATGGAGGCACATCCGGACTGTTCCCTTACATTTCACAGTGCGAAGGTGGAGGTACAGGGAAGCGCAGTGACTGAGAGCATGATGCGTCCCTATAAAAAGGACCGGATCGTGACACCGGAGGAGATCATCGATAAGACATCCGGTTACGCGACGGCTTCTTTGATGTTTCGGACCGAGATGGTGAAGGAACTTCCGGAGTTTTATGTGAATGCGCCGATCGCGGATATTCCGCTCCAGCTTCTGGCGGCCAATATGGGCTATGGGTATTATATGGACGAACCAATGGCGGTGTACCGTCTTGGCGGTGCTGCGTCCTGGACGACGCTCATGAAGCAGGGGAATTATGAGAAAAAGCAGCAGGATTATGCGCGGGTGATGAAAAAGATGTATCAGGGATACGACGAGTTTTCCGGAAAGAAGTTCCACGAGACAGTGGTGCGCGCCTGGAGACGGCTCTATTTCCTGACACAGGTCAATACCAAACATTATGATGTGGTCTTAGATAAGAAGAACCGGAAATTTTACCGGGAACTGAATCTGAGGACCAGATTTTTCATCCGGTTCGAGACCATGATGCCGGGATTCTATCGCTGGCTTCAGGATTTTTATCACAGCCGGAAGAAATAATTAGGAGAATTTTGTGACAGAAACAGAAATGAAAAATAAAGTGGTGAAGGGCCTCTTCTGGAAGCTTTTGGAGAACGGCGGTGCCCAGGCGGTACAGTTTGTCGTTGCCATCCTTCTTGCGAGACTCCTGACACCTGCGGAGTACGGCGTCGTCGGAATCATCATGATCTTCATCACGATCGCCAACGTCTTTGTCCAGAGTGGTTTCAGCACTGCGCTGGTGCAGAAAAAGAATGCGGACGCGTCTGATTTTTCATCGGTATGCTATTTTGAACTGGCGCTTTCGGTGGTGCTCTACGCGGTCCTTTATCTGGCAGCTCCGTATATTGCGTCATTTTATGAAATACCGGAATTAAAAGAAATTGTGCGGGTCCTGGCTATCGTGCTGTTTCCAGGCGCGGTGATTTCGGTCCAGACTGCTTATGTATCCAGAAATCTGGAGTTTAAGGGACTGTTCCTTTCCACATTGGCGGCATCGCTGATATCCGGCGCGGTCAGCATCGGAATGGCGATGGCGGGCTTTGGCGTTTGGGCCATGGTAGGCCAGCAGATCATTTACTATTTTGCGCTGATGACTGTGCTGTTCTTTACCGTTTCATGGAAACCGGCAAAGCTGTTCAGTCTGGAAAAGCTGAAAACATTGTTCGCCTTTGGCTGGAAGCTTTTGTGCGCGTCCCTGCTTGATACGGTGTTTAATAACCTCTATGGTTTATTAATAGGAAAGATTTATAATGAAGAACTGCTTGGAAGCTATAACCGCGGAGAGCAGTTCCCGAAGCTGATCGCCACAAACCTTGGCGCGGCGATCCAGGCAGTGCTGCTTCCGGCGTTTTCCGCGAAGCAGGACAATATGAAGGAAGTGCGCGAGATGGTCCGCCGGGCGATCCAGATGAGCTCTTTTGTGGTGCTCCCGATGCTTTTGGGGTTATTTGCGGTGGCAGATACGCTGGTTCTGGTGCTCCTTGGGGAGCAGTGGCTGGTGTGCGTGCCGTTCCTTCGGATCACATGCATCACATACTGCTTCTGGCCGATCCACATCACGAACCTTCAGGCTATCAATGCGGTGGGACGCAGCGATATTTTCCTGAAGCTGGAAGTGGTGAAAAAAGGACTTAGTGTGATCGCACTGCTCATTGGAATGCAGTTCAATGTCTATATTATGGTGTCCATCAAGGCGTTCCAGGATTTCCTGTGCACCTTCGTCAATGCGGCACCGAACAAGAAACTGCTTGGATATAGCATTCTGGACCAGTGGCGGGATGTCATGCCGCCGGCACTTTTATCTGCTGTGATGTGCATGGCCGTTATGGCGGCCGGAAAGTGGCTGGTATTTTTGCCGTTGCTTGTACGGTTGGTGGTGCAGATTTTCATCGGCGTTTGCGTTTATGTGGCGCTGGCTGGAATGTTTAAATTAGAGAGTTTTCGTTATTTTTGGGATATGGTGATGAGCCGTATGCCACGTAAGGAGGCGAGATAGTCGATGAGAGAGACGATTCTTGTGACTGCGATCGGGTCTTTTTCGGCGGTGACAGTGATTGAGTCGCTGAAAAAGGACGGATACCGCGTGGTCGGCTGTGATATTTATCAGGCCGAGTGGGTGGTGAACTCGAAGATCGTGGACGTATTTTATAAAGCACCGTATGCGACAGACAGACCGGCTTATGAGGAATTCGTGAAGATGGTCTGCCGCGAGGAGGAAGTGGCTTTTGTGATGCCGCTTACGGATGTGGAAATTGATCTGTTCAGAGGTTGGACGACTGCGGCGGAGGAGACCGGCGCAGTGATTTGCATGTCTGAACGGAAGATGCTTGATATTTGCAGAAATAAGAAAGTGCTAGAGGAATATCTGGCACCGAAGAATATTTGTAGGACCATTCCGGGACGACTGCTTTCGGAAATCATGGAGGAGGCAGCGGCGGAGTCTGCTGCCGGCTACGAGCAGCTGGAGTATCCGCTGGTGATCAAACCGGTGGACGGCCGCAGCAGCCAGGGACTTCGCATGGCAAATACGGCGAAGGAAATGGAGCTGGTGGCGGAACTCTGTAAGGACGGCGCAGGCCATTATCTGGTCCAGCCAAAGATTTCCGGTCCGATCATTACGGTCGATGTGGTGAGAAATCCGAAGACCGGAGAGACCGTGTGCATGCCGAGGCGAGAACTTCTTCGTACTCCGAACGGTGCGGGAACATCGGTCTATGTGTTTAAGAATGTTCATTTGGAACAGCAGTGCCGGGATATTGCAAAGGCGCTTGATATCTGCGGCTGTGTGAATTTTGAATTCGTTGAGGAACAGACACCGGAGGAGAAAAACGGTCCGGGTGTCTGGAGATTTCTGGAGTGCAATCCGAGATTTGCCGGAGGACTGGCGTTTTCTGCTGTAGCAGGATATGACATGGTGCGGAACCATCTGAACTGCTTTAAAGGGATCGCACTGGAGCCGGAAGGTGAGATCGCGGACCAGCATATTGCGAGACGGTATGCAGAATTTGTGATGGACTGACAAATTTGCCGACATTGGGGTGAATGCTCCGATGGGACTTACAGAAGCACGTGAGACTGTGAGTCAGGAGGAACAATTATGGAAATAAAAAGACATGAAAAGCCGGTTCTGGTGACTCGTTCGTCACTGCCGCCGTTAGAAGAATATGTAGAAATGCTGAAGCCGATCTGGGACAGTGCGTGGCTGACGAACATGGGTCAGTACCATGAGGAATTTAAGGCGCAGTTAAAGCAGTACTTGAAGGCCGAGAACCTGGAGCTGTTTGTCAATGGTCATCTGGCGCTGGAGCTGGGAATTCAGGCGTTGAAGCTTGAGGGAGAAGTGATCACGACACCGTTTACCTTCGCGTCCACGACCCATGCAATCGTGAGAAATGGTCTGACACCGGTATTTTGTGATATCAATGACCGGGATTATACCATGGATGTGGAGAAAATCGAGAGTCTGATCACGGATAAGACCTGCGCGATCGCACCGGTCCATGTTTACGGAAATATCTGTGATGTGGAAAAGATTCAGGAGATCGCAGACCGGCATAATCTGAAGGTAATTTATGATGCGGCCCATACCTTTGGAGAGACCTATGATGGACAGGGAATTGCAAATTTCGGTGATATTTCCATGTTCAGCCTTCATGCGACGAAGGTGTTCCATAGTATCGAGGGCGGAATCGTGTCCTTCAAGGATCCTGAGTTAAAAGATTTGCTGTATCAGCTTAAGAATTTTGGTATTACAGGATATGAGAGCGTGGAGTATGTGGGCTCCAACGGTAAGATGAATGAATTCCAGGCTGCCATGGGACTTTGCAATCTGCGTCATTTGGATGGGGAGATTGCGAAGCGGAAGGCGCTGGTGGAGCGTTACCGCGAACGACTTTCTGGTGTTCCGGGAATTAAGCTTTGTGAGGAGAATCCGCGGGTGAAATCCAATTATGCGTATATGCCTGTGGTGTTTGATGGATACCGGGCGGGACGCGATGAGATTTTTGCGGCGCTTGCGGAGCATAATATTCATGCGAGGAAGTATTTTTATCCTTGTGTGAATAGCTATGAATGTTACCGCGGGGAGTTTAGTGAGACGGATACTCCGGTAGCGGCGAAGATTTCCAGGGAAGTGTTGACGCTTCCGTTGTTTGCGGAACTTCCGCTTGAGACAGTGGATGAGATTTGTGATATTATCTTAAATTTGAAAAAGTAAGAAATAGAAGATGAAGGTCGATATGGAAAAAGGAGGAAGACAACGATGAAACAGTACGATTATCTGCTTGTGGGAAGCGGTTTGTTTGCTGGTGTGTTTGCTTTTTTTGCGAAGAAAGAGGGCAAAAAGTGCCTGGTTCTGGAGAAAAGGGATCATCTTGGCGGTAATATTGCCTGTGAAGAGGTTGAGGGAATTCATGTGCATAAGTATGGTGCGCATATTTTCCATACCAGCAATAAGGAAGTCTGGAATTTTGTAAATGATCTGGTGGAGTTTAACCGTTATACAAATAGTCCGGTGGCCAATTATAAGGGTGAGATGTATAACATGCCGTTTAATATGAATACCTTCAGTAAGATGTGGAAGATTTCTACTCCGGATGAGGCAAAGGCGATTATTAATGAGCAGAGAAAGATCATTAAGGGTGAGCCAAAGAACCTGGAGGAGCAGGCGATCAGCCTTGTAGGTACTCATATTTATCAGAAGCTGGTGAAAGGCTATACGGAGAAACAGTGGGGAAGAGATTGTAAGGAACTTCCGGCATTTATTATTAAGCGTCTGCCGGTTCGTTATACTTATGATAACAACTATTTCAATGATCTTTATCAGGGTATTCCGATCGGTGGTTATAATAAGATCGTGGATAAGTTGTTTGAGGGCTGTGAAGTGCGCTTAAATACGGACTATCTTGAGAATAAGGAAGAATATGACGCATTGGCTGAGAAGGTGGTTTATACAGGAACCATCGACAGCTATTTTGATTATCAGTTCGGAAAGCTCCAGTATCGTACCGTGCGTTTTGAGAATGAAGTTCTCGATACCGATAACTTCCAGGGAAATGCGGTGATCAACTATACAGACCGCGAGACTCCGTACACACGTATCATCGAGCACAAGCATTTTGAGTTCGGTACACAGCCGAAGACTGTCATTTCTAAGGAGTATCCGGCGGAGTGGACAGAGGGCATGGAGCCGTACTATCCGGTGAACGATGAGAGAAACCAGGAATTATATAAGAAATATGCCGAGCTGGCAGCAGGCGAGGAGAACGTGATCTTCGGCGGCCGTCTGGCTGAGTACAAATATTATGACATGGATAAGGTAATCGAGTCTGCATTCCAGTGTGTGAAGAAGGAATTCGGTCACCTGTAAGAAATCTGCGGTTCCCCGTGGCGGCAGTGATGGGCGATGATCTGGATGCCAGCGGGGAGCGAAGAAGAAAGTAAGATTGGAAGTAGTTCATGAATCAAGTAGCGAGCCTGATCATCGGGAGGGATGATCAAAATCTGGAAAAACGGAATATTGTCTGGAACATGGTGGGAAGTTTCCTATATGCCTTCGCGTCCATGATCCTGACCATCGCTGTGGTGCAGATCGCAGGTGAGGACGCGGGCGGTATTTTTACCTTCGCATTCACGACCCTCGGCCAGCACATGTTCACGATGGCATACTTTGGAATCCGTCCATTCCAGATCACGGACACAGGAAACCAGTATTCCTTCGGAGAATATCTGGGGCTCAGACTGTTCACCTGTGGGGCAGCGCTTCTTGTGGGTCTGGGATTTGTGGCGGTCAATGATTATTCCTTTGACAAGGCGGCAACTGTCGTTTTGATGGTGGCGTATAAGGTCATTGATGCGCTTGCGGATACGTACGAGGCGGAGTTCCAGCGAAGCGGAAGATTGTATCTGACGGGAAAATCCAATGCGTTCCGTACCATTCTTTCGGTTGGTGTGTTCCTGAGTGTACTTGCAGCGACAAAGATGCTGGTAGTAGCCAGTGGTCTTGCGGTAGCGGCGCAGATCGTAGGCTTTTTGGTCTTCGATGTGCTGGTGATCCGGGAACTTCCGAACATCGACTGGAAATCGAAACCGGGCCGGAAATTCAAGCTTTTCAAAGACAACACACTGCTGTTTTTCTCAGTGGTGCTTGATTTCTATATTTTCTCCGCATCGAAATATGCCATTGAGGCGTGTATGGCGGACAAAGATATGGCGGTCTATGGAGCAATTTTCATGCCGACCAGTGTGATCAACCTGGTGGCGGGATTTGTCATCCGCCCGTATCTTACAAAGATGTCTCTTGTCTGGGAGATGGGAGATACGAAACGATTTATGAAGACCATCGGAAAACTGGCGGGTGTGATCGCAGCACTGACAGTTTTGGCCCTGGGATGTGCATGGTTCCTTGGCATTCCGGTCTTAAGTCTTCTTTATTCCAATATCAGCTACGCACTGGCGGAGTGTCGCCCGGCATTCGTGCTGATTATTCTGGGCGGAGCGCTCAATGCGTTCATGAGCCTGTTCTACTATGCGTTGGTGATCATGAAGATGCAGAAATATATCTTCGGAGTTTACGGGATCGTAGGCATCATGGCGGTGCTTCTGTCCACTCCGCTTGTCCGCTCTGGCGGAATTTTCGGCGGTGCGCTGGCGTATGTGATTTTGATGGCAGCCCTGATGGTGCTGTTTGGAATGTTTGTGTTTGTTGGAGTTGTTAGGAAAGTGAGGGACAACCATTGAGCAGGACCCATGCGTTTGTGATCTGTGCATATAAGAAAAGTCCATATCTGGAGTTTTGCATCCGGTCGCTCAGGAGACAGAAGGTGAAATCTGACATTTATCTGGTCACATCCACACCTTCGGAGTACATTGATAAGCTTGCGGAAAAGTACAGAATCCCGGTGTTCGTCCGCGATGGCGAGAGCAGCCTGAAAGAAGACTGGCTCTTTGGCTGGAGACTGGCCGGAAAGGACCACAGCCTCGTGACCATCGCCCATCAGGACGATAAATACCATCCCAACTATACAGAAGAACTGTTAAAAGCCTACGAAACTTACCCGGACATGACTGTTTTTTGTTCGGATTATGTGGTGCTTCGGACAGAGGAAGGAATTCTTTCGGACGGAACTGTGTATCCGGGCGGAACGAAAATGGTCACAGGGGATTTGGTACGGTTCGTGAAGAAAATTCTTCGTCTTCCGCTCCGACTTCGCAAAATAGCGGATCAGACCTGGGTGAAAAAGAGTGTGCTGATGTTTGGAAACTCCATCTGCTGTCCAAGCTGTACTTACAACCATGATTTTATCGGCGATGACATGTTCGCATCGGATATGGAATTTGCGTTGGACTGGGAGAATCTGTATGAGCTGGCGATGAAGCCGGGCCGCTTTATCTGCGCCGAGACACCGCTTATTGCATACAGAGTCCACGACGGTGCCACTACGAAACAGTGCATCGAAGACAATAGACGAAGTCAGGATGAAATCGCCATGTTCCAGAAAATGTGGCCGGAGTGGATGGTAAAGATCCTGATGCGTTATTATAAGAAGGCATACGAGAATTATGAGTCATAGCAGATTCTGACCAATGAACCGGAAAAATGCAGTTTAGTGACTGTAGAGTGTCGGAAATGATTTACGAAATGAAGAAAGTAGGAGTGGTGAAATGAAGGTAGATGTGATCATCCCTGTTTACCGGCCAGGGGCGAGATTTCTGGAGATGTTAAGACGCCTGTCAAAGCAGACCAGACCGGTGAACCGTTTTATCATAATGAATACAGAAAAAGACCTCTGGGAGGACTGGGCGGAGGCACTTGCGGAAAACAGTCTGCCTGAGAATCTTTCCGTGTTCCATGTGACGAAGGAAGAATTTGACCATGGTGCCACAAGACATGCGGGAATCATGGAGTCGGATGCGGATATCTGCGTGCTGATGACTCATGATGCCATGCCGGTGGACCGGAAGCTGATCGAAACGCTGACTGACGCGCTGATGGCGGAGGACTATATCGGAGCGGCGTACGCGAGACAGCTCCCGGAAAAAGACTGCAATATCATCGAGCGGTACACAAGAAGCTTCAACTATCCGGCGGAGAGCCGGGT
Organism: Lachnospiraceae bacterium; assembly: GCA_017482945.1. Lineage (GTDB taxonomy): Bacteria > Bacillota > Clostridia > Lachnospirales > Lachnospiraceae > Pilosibacter. The sequence continues at coordinate 15,031 of JAFUMF010000010.1, read as the reverse complement.
AAAGGTGGCAGCTGATCTTCCGGAACTTGGAATTAAGACCTACTTCTGCTCCAATGTCTGTGCGGCTTATAAGAGAGCGCTTTATGTGGAGCTTGGTGGATTTACGAAGAAAACAATTTTTAATGAAGATATGATTTTTGCTGCAAAGCTGATCCAGAATGGCTATGGTGTTGCCTACGCGGCTGACGCGCGGGTGATCCATTCCCACAATTACACGGGAGTTCAGCAGTTTTGCAGGAACTTTGACCTGGCAGTGTCTCAGAAGGACCATCCGGAGGTGTTCGAAGGCATCCGTTCGGAGGGCGAGGGTGTGAAGCTTGTGAAGAACACGGCAAGTTATCTGGTGAATCATGGAAAAATACACCTGGTACCGAAGCTTGTGTACATCAGCGGCTGCAAGTATATGGGATATCTGCTGGGGAAGAAATACAAAAAACTGCCGTATTTTGTGATCCTGCAGTGTACCATGAACAAGAATTACTGGAAAGGATAAGCCGGACATGTCGAATGTTTTGATTATGATCCCTGCGTATAATGAAGAAGAGAATATTGAGAGAGTCGTGGACCATCTGATTCAGAACTTTCCGCAGTATGATTATGTGGTGATCAACGACGGATCTAAGGACAAGACCGGCGAGATCTGCAGAAGACGCGGGTATAATTTCCTGGATCTGCCGGTGAATCTGGGCCTGGCGGGCGCATTCCAGGCGGGAATCCGCTATGCTTATGCGAAAGGATACGAGTGTGCGATCCAGCTGGACGGCGATGGCCAGCACAGACCGGACTTTGTCGGTGACATGAAAAAGAAAATGGACGAGGGCTACGATATTGTGATCGGCTCCCGATTCATCAACGAGAAGAAGCCGATGACCATGAGAATGCTCGGAAGTAACCTTCTCCAGTTCGCGATCCGGATCACGACAGGGGCGGACATAAAAGACCCGACGTCCGGCATGAGAATGTTCAGCCGCAAGATGATCCGCGAATTTGCCCAGGGACTGAACTACGGTCCGGAGCCGGACACGGTGTCCTACCTGGTGAAGCAGGGGGCAAAGGTGGCCGAGGTCCCGGTCATCATGGACGAGCGAATCAGTGGAACCAGTTATCTGACCCCGGTTCGTGCGGCAAAATACATGACCCAGATGCTGGTATCGATTTTGCTGATCCAGAATTTCCGAAAACGGGACCGTTCTTAGGAGGAAGATTATGTCATTGTTACTTCGAAGTGTGTTGATTCTTGCTTCAGTGGGTACAACACTTTTGATCATGCGAAAAATCCGGAAAGAGAAAATGATGATCGAGGATTCTCTGTTCTGGATCGGATTTTCGTTCATGCTGATTCTTTTTAGTGTCTTTCCGCAGATCGTGTTTAAGATGTCAGAGCTGGTTGGAACCCAGGCTCCGGCGAATTTTATTTTCCTGTTTATTATTTTCGTTCTGATTGTGCGGATGTTCCAGATGTCCACGAAGATTTCCCAGCTGGAAGCGAAGATGAAGGATTTGGTGGCGCGGATTGCCATTGACGAAAATATCCGGAATGAAAAAAATGATCCGGTAGAAGAAATGAAGGAAGAAACCAATTCATGAAACAGAAATTAAAGATTTCAGGGCCGTGGATTATGGTCCTGTTGGTGGCTGTCCTTGGTGGATGGCATTTTCTGGAAACCCGAAGAGGCGTAGCGGCGTCCGGGGATTTCTGGCTTTGTGATCTGTATATAGGGCTTTTGGTGGCCGCGGCTGCTTTCCTGGCGGTGTTCGGCGCGTTGTTTTTGTGGCCGTGCAGCGAGGGAAAGGTTCGATGGAACAGTTCCTGGTGGAAGCGGGTGCGGGTAGAGGTTTGTGCTTTTTTGGCTGTTCTGGTGCTGGGCGGAATGTACATGGTCGTGCTGCCGCCGCTTTCGGCTCCGGATGAGATCGCACATTTTGCAAGTGCCTACGCGATCTCCAACCAGATGATGGGGATGGAGCGGACGGATGAGTATGGGTTCGTTCTTATGAGAAAAGAGGACGAGTTCTTACAGAATGTGGAACAAGTGAGCGGGGACGAGGTGAGAACATCCCTTGGCCGGACGCTTACAGAGGATACCTGGCAGAAGATTTATGACCGGGCGTTTCCGATTTTCGTCGAGGATGAGCAGAAGGTCATGGTCTCCTCGGTCAATGGACAGAATCATACGACTCCGGTTTCTTATCTGGCACCGGCCATTGGAATCACTCTTGGCAGGTTGCTTGGTGTAAACTGTATTGTGCTGGCGTTCTTGGGACGATTCTTTAATCTGCTGTTTTATGCCGGAATGGTGTATGGGGCAGTGAAGGTGCTGCCGTTTGGGAAGATGGTGCTCTTTGGGGTGTCGGTGCTTCCGATGGCGCTTCATCTGGCGGCATCTTATTCCTATGACGCATTTTTGATGGCGACCTGTTTCTTTTTTGGAAGCTATTGTCTGCATCTGGCGTATGCGAAGCCGATGGTGGAGATAAAAGATATCGTGCTGCTTGCGGTGCTCGCGGCGGCGTTTGGACCGTGTAAGATGGTCTATGCGGTGATGATGGGATTTGCACTTTTGATTCCGGTGAAGAAGTTTGGGGATTGGAAGAAGTGGACGGTTTCGGCTGCGGCTGTGCTGGTGGCGTTTGGGGCTGCGATGATTCTGGTGAATCGGGCGACGATTACGAATTATGCGGTTTCTACGGATACCTATGTGGAGTGGGCGGCGGAGCCGGCGTATAGCTTTTCCTGGATTTTGCATAATCCTTTGAATTTTGCGCGGGTGATGTATGATTCACTGGTGCATTTGGGGGATGAATGGACGCTGCAGTTGTTTGGCAGTATGCTTGGAAACTTGGATCCGGTTCTTTCGGTGCCGTTTTGGGTTGTGGGGGCTATGGCGGTCTGCTTAGTGCTGCTGAGTCTTCGGAATGCAGGGGAGCCACTTTATATGAAGGGCTGGCAGAAGGCCTGGGTTTGCTTTCTGGCAGTTGGATGTCTTCTTGGATTGATGACGGCGATGTTGATCGCCTGGACGCCTTTGAGTTCACAGGTGGTTGAAGGGGTGCAGGGAAGATACCTGCTTCCGGTGATTCCGTTTGTGTTTATGTGTTTGAAGAGCGACAGGGTCGTGCGCACGGGTGGCAGTGATGAAACGTTAGTATTTTATATGTGTGCGCTCAACTGTTATGTGCTTTTGCGGGTGTTTAGTATTGTCAGTTTGAGATTATGATGGTATGATTTAGAGTGATTTTTTGTTGAGTCAAATTGGCGGAAGTACGCAGAGAACTGATGATAAAATACGGTTTAGAATAAATATTGTGGAAGTGAGGTAATTAGTATGGGTAAGATTACGGTTACACCGTGTGAGGTGGATGGAAAAGTTATTGAAGGTCTTTTTGTGATTGAGCCGACTGTGTTTAAGGATGCGCGTGGTTATTTTGTGGAGACTTATAATCAGAATGATTTTAAGGAAGCCGGACTGGATATGGTGTTTGTGCAGGATAATCAGTCTATGTCTGTGAAGGGCGTGCTTCGTGGTCTGCATTTTCAGAAGCAGTTTCCGCAGGGTAAGTTAGTTCGTGCGATCCGTGGTGCAGTGTTTGATGTGGCTGTGGATCTTAGAACAAATTCTGAGACTTATGGTAAGTGGTATGGTGTGGAGCTGACTGCGGAGAATAAGAAGCAGTTTTATATTCCGGAGGGATTTGCCCATGGATTTTTAGTGCTTTCTGACGAGGCGGAGTTTGCTTATAAGTGTACGGACTTCTATCATCCGGGTGATGAGGGTGGTCTGCTTTGGAATGATGAGACCATTGGCGTGAAATGGCCGATTACTGAGGATATGGAAGTTCTGCTTTCTGAGAAGGATACCAAGTGGGGCAAGTTTGACGAGATTTTTAAATTCGAGAAATAGTGAGGGTTTTATCGCGTGAATTATGTGATTTCTCTTATAAAAGAGCTGTTTGCAAAGCGGCGGCTTGTCTGGGATCTGGCGAAGGCTGATTTCAGGAAGCGGTTCGTGGGCTCTTATTTCGGTATTGTCTGGATGTTTGTCCAGCCGATCGTTACCGTTTTGATTTACTGGATCATTTTTGGTCCATATGGATTTAAGAGTGCGCCGCCGGTGCCGAATGCTTCTTATGTGCAGTGGCTGGTGCCTGGAATTGCACCATGGTTTTTCTTTTCAGAGGCGTTAAACTGTGGCACGGGGTGTCTGCAGGAGTATAATTATCTGGTGAAGAAGGTCGTGTTCAAGGTAGAAATGCTGCCGATTATCAAGCTGATCTCCTGCCTGTTTGTGCATGCGTTCTTTGTGGTAATTATGTTTGTCGTGTTTCTGATCAGCGGTGAGATGCCGCAGGTTTCCTGGCTGCAGATTATTTACTATGCGTTTGCGGCGTCCATGCTCGCTCTGGCAATTTCGTATTTGACCAGTGCGATTCAGGTGTTCTTTAAGGACATGGCGCAGATCGTAAGCATCTGTCTGCAGTTTGGCATGTGGCTGACTCCGATCATGTACAGTGAGAACCTGTTCGTGGACCGTGGACTGACCATGGCTCCGTTTATTTTGAAGCTGAATCCGTTTTATTATATTGCGGCCGGTTATCGTGACAGCATGTTAACTGGTGACTGGTTCTGGATGCGCCCGACTTTGACTGTTTATTTCTGGGGCGTGACCATTGTGATAATGCTGGTGGGACTGAAAGTATTCAAACGCCTGCGCCCGCATTTTTCTGATGTATTATAGTCGGCATCGGCCGGCGGCCCGGATGGGGAAGTCCGGGGAACGAGTCTTCTGTCTTGGCAGATGACAATTTGTAGGAGGGACTAATGTCCGTTAATGCGATTGAAGTAAAAGACGTAACAAAAGTATATAGATTGTATGATAAGCCGATCGACCGGTTGAAGGAGTCTCTGAATCCGAAGCATAAGAGTTACCACAAGGATTTCTACGCTCTCAACGGCCTGTCTTTTCAGGTGGAAAAGGGACAGACTGTGGGAATCATCGGAACCAACGGCTCCGGTAAATCTACGATCCTTAAAATCATTACCGGTGTTCTGACACCGACCACCGGCGAAGTGACTGTGGACGGAAAGATTTCCGCGCTGTTAGAGCTTGGTGCCGGCTTCAACATGGACTACACCGGAATTGAAAATATTTACATGAACGGTACCATGATGGGCTTTACGAAGAAGGAGATGGACGAGAAGCTTCAGGACATCCTGGATTTCGCGGACATCGGTGATTTCGTGCATCAGCCGGTGAAGACATACTCCAGTGGTATGTTCGTGCGTCTGGCGTTTGCGCTGGCGATCAACGTAGAGCCGGAGATTTTGATCGTTGATGAGGCCCTTTCTGTCGGAGACGTGTTCTTTCAGGCGAAGTGTTACCGCCGTATGGAGGAGATCCGCCAGAACGGCACGACGATTCTGATGGTTACCCACGATATGGGAAGTATTATCAAATACTGTGACAAGGTCGTGCTCCTCAATAAGGGCGAGTTCATCGCCGAGGGTGAGCCGGGCCGCATGGTGGATTTATATAAGAAGATTCTCGCTAACCAGATGGACTCTCTCCGTGAGGAGCTGGAGAATGATTTTTCCGGCGGCATGGAGATTGATGGTGCAGAAAAGAAGGCCATGTCCAGCAAGGAAGCGGCCATGTCCCATACCGGTCTGATGAAAGAGAAGATCACCATCAACACGGACCGTACGGAATATGGCGACGGAAGAGCGGAAATTTTTGATCTGGGTCTCTTTGATGCCCGCGGAAATCTGACCAATCTCCTGATCAAAGGTGAGATGTTCACGATCAAGGAGCGCATTCGTTTCAACGCGCCGCTCCAGAATCCGATCTTTACGTACACGATCAGAGATAAGAAAGGAATGGATCTTTCCGGTACCAACACGATGTACGAAGGTGCGGATGTCAAACCGGTGGGACCGGGCGATGTGTACGATGTTTCCTTTACCCAGAAGATGACACTGCAGGGTGGCGAGTACCTCTTGTCCATGAGCTGCACCGGCTTTGAGGGTGAGGAGCATGTGGTTTATCATAGACTGTATAATGTGGCGAATATTACAGTGATTTCCAATAAAAATACCGTTGGCGTTTATGACATGGAGTCGGAAGTCGAGACGGCTCTGACGAAGGCGTAAACGTGTACCGCCACAGTCGCCGAGCCGTAAGAGTGGCTTGCTCAGACTGGTTTGGTAAGAATGGCGAAGAAAAGTTCGGGAGAAAATAGATGAACGATTTTAGTTACGATATTCTGGATTTACTGAAAAAGTATAATAATGATATAAATGCGGCACTTGCGGGCGAAAATAGCCCGCAGTGCCTTTATGCGTTTTCACCGTTAAGAGAAAATCTCTTCGAGTGGGTGGAATTCGAGCCGGATGCAAGAGTACTTCAGATCGGTTCTGATTATGGCTCTTTCACCGGAATAATTGCAGAACAGGCCGGCGAGGTCGTGGTCCTGGATCCGAGAGATGAGAATTTAGAGGTCAACCGGATCCGCCATGGAGAACGCGGCAATGTGCGGTTCGTGAGAGGTGACATTCTGGCAGATGTCCGCGAGGCGAAGGCGCTGGTAGAAAAAATGAAGGCGGAGAATCCGAACGCCGGCGCAGTTTCAGCGATCGTAAGAAATGAAGAAAATTATAAAGAATATAAGCCGAAGGTAGGAAATGGCGGTTCAGGCACAGAAAAGGCAGCGAAATCAATGAAGGAAATTATGTTCCAGCCGTTTGATTATGTGGTTTTAGGCGGCCATTTAAGCCAGTGCAAGAAAGAAGATGCAACCGAAATTTTACGGGCGGCAGCCAATTTCCTGAAACCGGGCGGAACCATGCTTGCGGCAGTGGAGAATGAGACTGGCGTTCGCTATTGGATGGGGGCGGAGAAGTTTGAGACTGCATTCCTTGAGGTGGAATTTAGGGGCTTATTTGAGGATTTGAAGAGATCCCTCGGCGGCCAATTCACCATGTACTACCCGGTGCCGGACTACCGTTATCCGGTGGCTGTGTACTCCGACCATTACCTTCCGCAGACCGGTGATGTGACCAACATCTCTGCACGTCTGGATGGGCCGGGCTTCTGGTTCGGCAGCGAGGAAGAGGCCATGGCGAAGGCGTGCCAGAACGGCGAATTTACGAAGTTTAACAACTCCTTCCTTGGAGTATGGGAGAAAGGGAACGAATGAGACAGATTGAGTATGTAAAATACAACCGAACAAGAGCGGAACAGTTCCAGCTTAAGACGGTCATCGTTCGAGAGAACGGTGTACTCGCTGTGGAAAAAACGGCTCTGAGCGAAGCCGGAAAAGATCACATCCGTTCTTTTGAAGAAAAATATAACAAGATTAAGGACTTAAACCCGGCGATCAAATTCCTGAAACCGGAGTTTTTGCATGCCGGAAAGACCGTGAGATTTGAATACCTGACGGGAAAGACCATCGGCGATGTGCTGGGCGAGCAGATCCAGATGGGCGAAGTGCCGTATGAGGCGCTCTGTGAATGCATGGCAGTGGTATTCCCGGAGGATTTTGTAAATCCAGCCAAATCATTAGAAACCTTTGTCCCGTGCGATGAGTTCAAGGCGGTATTCGGCGAGGTGCCGGAGATGGAAGACCGCATTGTCCCGGTATCCAACGTGGACGGCCTGTTTGAAAACCTGATGGTGTCCGATGGAACCATTTACGGAATCGATTATGAGTGGGTGTTTAACTTCCCGATCCCGGCGAAGTTCTTACACTTTAGAAACCTCCTCTATTTTTACCGCAGATACGAAAACATCTTAGACTGTGGCCAGGAGGCGATTTTCGAATATTTCGAAATCGATAAAGAGAAACAGGAAATCTTTATGACCATGGAAGAGGCATTCCAGGCCTATGTCCATGGAGAAGGAAATTTCCAGTACATGAAACAGTACGAGCAGGAAGCGAAAACCATCGAATTCCTGTTAGACCGTGAAAACGAGCTGAAGATCGTAAAAGAATGGTGCGAGAATCTGAAAGCAGAGATTGCCGAAAAAGACGTGACCATTGTAAAGCAGCAGGAAGTCCAGCGTCTGACCAACAACCATGTGGCAAACCTGGATGTGATTATTGCTGACCTGCGCCGCGAGAATGCGGAGATCGCAAAGACTCTGCAGTATCTTGCAAAGCACGAGTCCATCATTTGGAAAGTGCTGAGAAAGTGCCATAAGGTAGTCAACAAGATCCTGCCAAAGGGCACAAGAAAGAGAAAAGTGCTCACATATGTGAAAAATACGATCCTTCGTCCGGCGAAATACGGAAAACTGTATTTCACAGCCGAGGGACGCAATTTGATCCGTGGTGATTTCAAAATCGGCGAAGGTTACATGGAGCATGGAAAACTGAAATTCCCGCATTATGAGAATCCGACTGTTTCCATCGTGATTCCGGTGTACAACCAGATCCACTACACCTATGCGTGTCTGGTATCGATTTTGCAGCACACACAGGATGTGACTTACGAAGTGATTATCGCAGACGATGTTTCCTCCGATGCGACCAAAGAGCTGAATCTTTACGCCGAGAATCTTGTGATCTGCCGCAACCAGACAAACCAGGGATTCCTCAGAAACTGCAACAACGCAGCGAAATCTGCCCGTGGAAAATATGTCATGTTCTTAAACAATGACACTCAGGTGACACCGGGCTGGCTTTCTTCACTCGTGAACCTGATCGAGTCCGACCCGACCATCGGTATGGTGGGATCCAAGCTGGTTTACCCGGACGGAAGACTGCAGGAGGCAGGCGGAATTATCTGGAGCGACGGTTCTGGTTGGAACTATGGCCGCCTGGACGATCCGGACAAGGCGGAATACAACTATGTGAAAGACGTTGACTACATTTCCGGTGCGGCGATTTTGCTGTCCACGGATTTATGGAAGCAGCTTGGCGGTTTTGATGATCATTTTGCACCTGCATATTGCGAAGACTCTGACCTGGCATTCCAGGTGCGCGCTGCAGGATACCGCGTGGTCTATCAGCCATTATCAAAAGTCATTCACTTCGAAGGTGTTTCCAATGGTACCGATGTCAATGGTACCGGCCTGAAGCGATATCAGGTGGAAAACAGCAAGAAGTTAAAAGAAAAATGGGCGGAGGAGTTCAAGAAACAGTCTGTCAATACCGGCAATCCGAACCCGTTCCGCGCCCGCGAGCGCAGCCAGAGAAAACCGGTAATTTTAGTTGTCGATCATTATGTACCGACCTTCGATAAAGATGCCGGTTCCAAGACCACATACCAATATCTGAAGATGTTCATCCAGAAGGGCTATGTTGTGAAGTTTTTAGGTGACAACTTCCTTCATGAAGAACCGTACTCCACAACGCTCCAGCAGATGGGCGTGGAGATCCTTTATGGTCCGGAATATCAGGCAGGTATCTGGGACTGGATCATGAAGAATAAGGACGAGATCGATTTCGTGTACTTGAACCGTCCGCATATAGCGACCAAGTACATTGACTTTATTAAGAAAAACACGGACATCAAGATCATTTACTACGGCCATGACCTGCATTTCTTAAGAGAGTATCGCGAATATGAGCTGACCGGCGACATCCAGAAGAAGAGAGATTCTGATTACTGGAAGTCCATCGAGTTCACCCTCATGGAAAAAGCGGAAGTGGCATACTATCCGTCTTACGTGGAGGAAGAGGCTATCCATGCAATCAAACCGGAAATCAATGTGAAAGCGATTACAGCGTATGTTTACGAGAAATTCTTGGAGAACATCGACATGGACTTTTCGAAGAGAGAAGGCCTGTTATTCGTCGGTGGCTTTGCCCATCCGCCGAATGCTGACGCGGTGTTATGGTTTGCAAAGGAAATCTTCCCGCTGATCCGTGAGAAGATAGAGGTTCCGTTCTATATCGTTGGCTCCAAGGTGACAGAGGAAATCAAAGCGCTGGAAGAGCCGGGCAATGGAATCATCGTAAAAGGCTTTGTTTCTGAGGAAGAACTGGCTGAACTTTATGCCACAAGCCGCATTGTCATCGTTCCGCTCCGCTACGGCGCAGGTGTGAAAGGCAAAGTGGTCGAAGCCATCTACAACGGTTCTGCAATTGTGACCACATCCATCGGTGCCGAGGGCATTACCCAGGCCGAGAGAGTCATGAAGATCGCCGATGAGCCGGCGGACTTTGCAGCGAAGGTTGTGGAGCTTTACAATGATCCGGCCGAATGCAAAGCAATGTGCCTGGAGACACAGAAGTTTATTCGCGATTACTTCAGCGTGGATGCTGCGTGGGAAGTGATTGAGGAGGATTTTAGAAAATCGTAAAGAAACAGGAGAGCGTATGTTTGAAAAAATCAAAAACTTTATTTTCGGCACATTTGCTGCCGTATTGATGTTGGCTTGTCTGATATGGTTCTTTTGGGGATAAGCTGAAACAAGTACTGCCGATAGACGGTTGGTCCTTAAAACTCTTATAACGATAAAATAACCGCTTAGTTTCTCGGACTTCAGTTTGCGAGGCTGGGGCGGTTATTTTTTTGTACTGGAGATGTGAAAATGGGATTGAGAAAAACATGCAATATGCAGGGCCATGCACTTGAGAAGGTGTATGGCCCTATTTTAATTATAAAAAGTTTTATAATTGGACTTAAGTATATATTTTGTAAATAATTGTCATAAAAGTAAGAATGATGTCATATACATATAGAAAGCAACCATTGACAATACCCTATTAAATAGGGTATTCTATACATGATAAGGATGAAAGATATGACAAGAACATTCATTCAGACAAATGAGTTTGTGAAGAATTGGCAGGATTTAGGCTTTCAAGACGAAGATTTACGTCGGTTGGAATATGAAATAATGAAAAATCCGAAATCGGGTCCTGTAATCAGAGGAACAGGGAAATTAAGAAAGTTAAGATTTGCATTTGAACAAAAAGGTAAAAGCAGCAGTGCACGAATTATTGGAAAAGAGTCTATAAGATAGAAAGGAGTTTTTGATGACAAACATATATGAAAGTATTATGGCTGGTCTTCAGGAGGCTGTTGAAGATGCTCAGAGTAGCGAAAAAAAATTAAATCGACGGATCGTAACGATTATTCCAGTAAAGGAGTATAGCGCAAAAGAAGTTCAGACAATTCGAAAAAGAACCGGTCTGTCACAGAAGTTGTTTGCAAGTTATATGGGAGTATCTTTAAAAACCGTAGAGGCGTGGGAAGCCGGAAGGAATCATCCATCTGGTGCGGCAAGCCGAATCTTGCATATGATGGAGATGAATCCAGAATTAACTACGGAATTTCCATTTGTGAAAATTACATTGTAGTATGAATGGAAGGATAGTAAGCAAATTAGAAAAATAAAAAGGTACAAATAATTAAAAAACAACGAATGAGGAACATATATGAATCAATTATTTGATAAAAAATCAGACCGCACCGGCCCGGTGATTTGGCTGAAGGATCGCTTTACACCGGATTTTGTCTTGGAACAGGGAATGGTCGGATATGCCGGAGCAGAATTTGAATTTGCCACATGTCCGGCATTTTGTCGAGGTGTGGAAAAGATAGCAAAAAAAGGTGTGTTCGGGTTCACGCTGGCGGGAAGTGAGTATCGAAATGCAGTAAAATGGTGGATGAAACATCTGCGGAATTACGAAATCGACGACTCCTGGATCGTTCCGACCCATGGCACCATTTTTTCTCTGGCAACGTCCATCCGCCTGTTTACCGAGCCAGGGGAGAATATCATGGTACTGTCTCCCAATTACAACCGCTACAATCAGGCGGCAAGACGGCTGCAGCGCGGGACCGTTTCATTGGCTTTGCATGAAGAGCATGGCCGCTATGCGATTCCATGGGAGGAGTTGGAACTGGCATTTTCCAGACCCGAAAACAAACTTCTGGTATTATGTAACCCAAACAATCCAACGGGACATATCTTCACAAAAGATGAACTGGAGCGAATTGCAGAGTTGTCGAAGAAATATGATGTGGCAGTATTCTCCGACGAAATTTTCGCCGAGATCGTGTTTGAGGAACATGAAGTCATTCCTTATACGAAAGTGGCTGGTCCGGACGCTCTGGCGATCAGCTGCACCTCCATGGGAAAGGTATTCAGCCTGACCGGCGTGAATCACGCCAATGTGCTGATTGAAAATGACTCACTGCGTGAACGATACATCAGACAGCGGGACGCAGATCATTTCGGCAGTGTGGATCCGATGGTCTATTCAGGGCTTGTGGAAGCCTACACCGAAGAAGGAAAAGAATGGGTCCTGGCACTCCGGGAGTATATCTGGGAGAATTATCTGCTGATCGACCGTTTTATGAAAGAAGAATTGCCGGATGCGCTGGTGACCAGACCGCAGGGAACCTTCGTGGTCTGGGTGGATTACAGTGCATACGAAGACCAGTGGACAGAACTGGAGCATTTGCTGTGTGACGAAGGCATGTTCGTCGGCGATGAGGGTACGGAATATTTTGGAAAGAAGACTTGTGTACGTTATTCCATAGCCGTGCCGAGGTCGGAATTGGAAAGGACACTCGATCAGGTCAGACGCGCATTGGCAGGAAGCTGGAAATAAAGCCAGTTCGCAAGAAGGAAATCTGGCAAGGTAATGCGAAAAAATGCAGTATAGGAGATATGTTACAAGGGGATGTAGATATGAAGCATTGTAAAATTACATTGAAGCCTTATGAGAAGGACATGTTCATCACTCAGCTGGATGTGACGATGGAATTTGACAAGTTGGAGTGCAGGGCAGACAATGAACTGTGCCGCGTGCAGATGCTGGGCTATTCCGTTCCTGGATGTGATCCGGAACAGTTTGAAGTGTTTGACAGCGTGGGAACGGTTCCTTACAGGACCTCTGTGCTGGATGAATATCCATACGAGTATAAAGTATATTATGTGGAGCGTGCACCGGAGGGGAATGTGTGCGTACGATATACCATTTACCCACGTGAGTACAAACCGGAACATAGATGCGGTCCATACTTCGACTTTAAAACGGAAACTGGAGGCGCCAATGCCTCTGGTATGGTGCTGATTCCGCTGTTTCAGGATTATTTCGGAGAGATTTCGATTTGCTGGGACTGCTCGGAAATGCCGGAAGATTGTTACGGTGTGAATGCCTTCGGAGAAGGTGATTTTACGAAGGTATGTGAGCTTGAGACTATTCGCAGAAGTTACTTTGCATTTGGCCATGTGCACAGTATTGCAGAGGGAGACTTCGGCTTTTACTGGTTTGGAGATCCGTATTTCGATACTGCCGCGATTGCGGAATATACAAAAAAGCTTTATGCAGTCATGGCTCCATTTTTCCATGATGCGGAATCTGTTTACCGGATTTTCCTGCGAAAGGACCCGTACAAAAACAGTGGGGGAACGGCGCAGAAACGGTCCTACATCTGGGGATGGAATGACCATCAGCCGGTCAGCGTGGAAGCGAAAAAGACCATTCTGGCCCATGAAATGGTTCATAACTGGCCGCATTTAAACGATGAACCATATGGTGTGACCACATGGTATTCGGAGGGAGCCGCTGAGTATTATTCCGTTGTACTTCCTTTGCGGGCCGGACTGATTACAAAAGAACAGGCGTTAAAAGAAATTCAGGGATGGACCGATTCCTATTACACCAACCCGACCCGTTACATGGAAAATCTGGAGGCGGCCGCTGTCTGCTGGCAGGATCGTCGTGCTCAGAAACTGGCATACGGACGAGGTGTGTTTTTCCTTGCCAATGTGGACGCAAAAATCCGCAAAGCGACCGCCGGACAGAAATCCATTGACGATGTGGTGTTGGCACTTCTGGAAATGGACCGCGCTGGGGAGCCCCTCGGCAATGAGGAGTTCATAGAGAAGGTAAAAGAAATATCCGGCCTGGATATCACAGAAGATTGGGAAATCATGCGGACCGGAACCCATTTTGCTCCGCATGCGGATAGCTTCGATTCCCATTTTCATGTACAGGAAGAGATAGCTGTGGAAGCCGATACCGGAAATGATGCAGTATCCTATCGCTGGACACTGCGCGAAGAGTGATTTCATATATAATTTAAAAAGAGCTGTGTTTCCAACGTGCGGAAACACAGCTCTTGATATTTTGTTGATAACGGCAGCGCGGCATACTGCCTTTTGCCGGTGTGTATTTCGGCTTTTTGCCAGCGCCTATTTCGGCTCTTTGCCTTCGCCGAAAATACGGATCATTTCTCTTGTCAAACTGATTCCATCATCTTCAGCCGGAAGGGCACTACGCTCGAACCACTCCGCAGTCGCCAGCTCCTCTTCGTCCAGATGAACCTGATCATCGCCGTCCAGATCGCAGAAATAACCAATGGAAAGGTTACCGGCGATGCCCCACGGCTGACTCTTGTAGTAGCGGATATTTTTTACTTTCAGGCCAACTTCTTCCATAACCTCGCGGGCAACGGCTTCTTCCGCAGTCTCACCAATCTCAATAAATCCAGCTAACAGGCCATAACGCTTATAATTGCGGTTTGCGTAAGTACTGAGCATCAGCTTGTCTCCATTGGTCAGACCAATGATCGCAGCCGGAGCAATTCGAGGGAAGATCATGTTGCCGCAGTTCGGGCAGCGCATCATACGCTCTTTTTCATCATGCACCGTCGGATGTGCACAGTTACCACAATAACGGTTCACACGGTACCAGTTGAACAGATGCCATGCAGTCATCATGGCAAAGCAAATGTTTTTGGATGTTCTCTGACGGAGAGACATTGCCGGCTCATAGGTATAATACGTATCGGTCATATCTCCGGCTTCCCCCATCCAAAGGAAGTAGTGAACATCCTGAAGTGTGAAAATATACTGAACACAGTCCTCGTGCCAGTGGTTCCAGTCCTTGCTCCACTCCTTCACCTGACCCCAGGTCGGAAGAGAAAGCTCGTCATTGCTTTCGCGATGCACCAACATACCTTTGCCCTGTACACAGACAACAATGTCGTTGTCGTTTGGGTTCTCTTTGTGGTACTGATTGTCTAAGTGTCCAAAATCAAGATCTTGTAACATGGTATTGCTCCTTT
>JAFUMF010000084.1 GCA_017482945.1 Lachnospiraceae bacterium | reverse complement strand
TTCATAGTCGTAGGTCATTCCCGGAGCCACTGTAAAGTTTTCAAAACTCGCATTTCCATAAGAATCTGTTTCCGCCACCGAAACCAGATCATTTTTTCTATATACGAATCCCGTATTCGAAAATTCGCTATGACTTAAAAGGTCGGAATCCGGATGGAGAATATCTTCCGCCGCAAAAAGTCCATAAATCGCACCTTCTAACGTCCCGTCACCTTCCGTATCCCCGTAGGCAGAATACACACCAGACTCCCCCTTATATAAATCCATGTCACGCTTGTTGATGTGAATCTCTCCTTCGGTCCGATGATTTCGGACAAGCCAATAATCCCGATTCGGATCTGTATCGTTTGGATAAGAAAATATATCGGTACTTCCTTTCTCTATATGATGGATCCTGTCTTCTTCTGCAGACATCAAATACATTTCAAACGCTCCGGAGCTTCCAGAACTTTCCCACTCGTCGTCATAATCATCTTCTGACTCATCCCCATCATCCATTTCGAATACATGTGCCAAATAGTCAGCCATCGCTGAAAAAATCCCCCTGCGTTTTGCCTTAATCTCCGATTTTGCATTGGAATTACTGGCTGCATTCGAATCTGTTGTTGCATTAGAACTTGTTGTGGGATTGAAATCTGTCCCAGAATTGGAATCGCTTGCATTCCAAACCTTCCCCTTCGCCGCTTCAAGAGTCACCTGCATCAAAGCAACCGTTTCTCCTGGCTCCTGTTCTTTCTCATAAAAATCTTTGCCTGCATTCATCCCCTCAATCTGCTCGATTTCCACATGCCTGTCAAGCAGTATCTCCGCCTGCATTTGTCTGCTTCGCCGTTCTTCATTGTTTCCTGTATACCACACGTGAGCTTCAATCTCATCGCTGCTTCCCTCTCTTAGAACCGCGTCTGCACCTGCTTCAGATGCATTTGTCGAAATGACTTCGATTGGCCTGTCGTCCTCATGGACTCCATGCAGAATATATCCTGTTCGAGCCTGAATTTCTTTCCATGTATAGCTAAATCGCAAATTGATAAAATTTTCATAGGTTGCTTCGCAATCGTCTTTACATCCCGATTGCTCAAATGCCGTCTGGGAATCCAATCCGCTGGATGCTGCTGATCCTATTAATTCTTCCGCCTCTCCACTATCCAATACCCCTTGAACTTCTTCCAGGCTTCCTTCCTCTACCAGCCAGTGGAAATGCGTTCCTCCACTTCCTTCTGCTGCTGCATTACATGCTTCCACCAGTTCCATCCACTGCATGGCTGCATTTCTATTTGCGTCTTTCGCACTGTCCTTTCCCTCTTCCTCTTCATTTCCCTCCGACTCTTCATCTTCACTCTCTGTTTCGTCATCATCCTCTTCTTTCACAGTCACCCAGTCTGGAAGCTTATGTCCGTCACAGTACGTTTTCGAATAGATGTAGCTCCTGCTGTCTGTATGCACCAGCTCTCCCTTTTCATCGGTCGTACCTTCCGAGAAAATCTGAAAACCACTCCACGGACGAAAACTCAACCGCTCTCCTGACAAGCCTCCATTCCACTCATCTTCCCCGGCCATATCGTCGCTTTCAAACGCCTCATACAAATAAAACTGACTTCCTTTCAACGGCATTTCCGTTTCATCATCAATTTTCTTGAGTTTCACATTATATGTGGATTCAAAGGTCTCTTCATGCTTGAAAATCTGAAACTCCACATCTACTGTTTCCGTTCCGTACTCAGGTGCAGGTGCCAAATCAGCAGACTCTCCCTGCCCAATGACCAGATAGAACACCTGATCCGAAGGTACAATACGGATATCTGCTTTGTATAAACGCTGATGACCCGGAGAATTGGTACAAGCCTTAAAATCCATCCACTCTCTCAAATAATTATCATTCCAGCTTCCTTCTGTATACCAGCCGGAATTCTCCCTCATGGTGATTTTGTACCGCACCGTTGTTTTGTTGTACCGCTCCTCGTCAGACATCTCGCTTCCAATGGCATTCTCATTCGCGACTGCAGATCCATTGTTATGAATTTTGATGGAATCGCCACTCCATGTAATTTCATAAAGCTCATCACCCATAACGGCCTTCACAATATTTTTCTCCTGCGATGCGTCAAGCCAGCCAACATCTCCACCTGTAGAACCATTATCCCAAACACTCTGAGCTTCTATTTTTGCAATATCACGAATAAATTCACTGTCTAGTTTAAACTCTGTATTTAATGATGCCGGACCACTATTAAATGCAGGAACGGTAATCGATACAGCCTGTTCTTCAGAAGTTGCATCCCTGATCTCGGCAGGAGCGTCTTTTCCCCCAGTCATAGCTTTGCCCGCCATTTTCTCAAGGACACCAATTGCCCTGGCCTCTATTTCCGGGTTATCTGCCACCCAGGCAAATTTCGTACTTTTATCATCTTTGACTTTCTTAACAATATTGGGGCCAGAGACGGTTGTGGAAATAGCAGCATACAATTCCGTATCATATTTTGCAGCTGCCTCCTTTAATGCATTCCAGTTGGACGGATAAGCCCAGAATAATCGTCTCGCCTGAATTTCAGTCAGCGCTGAGGGCAATGTATCATATTTGTAAATTTCATACCGGTCAGAAGCCTTCCATCCTTTTCCTCCATCCAGACAGTAAAACGGGGCTGTTGACTTTTGCGGCCAGACATTTGAACCTAGCGCCGGAACCGGCACACTAATTCCAGATACTCCCAACACCAGCGCCAGCAAACCTGCTATCATCCGTTTTCTGATTCTCCATATTTTCCTAAACCGTCCCATATCCTATCCCCTTTTTATTCTGCCTGCGCATTGCTGTCGCTGGCGATATTCTCTATCGCATTACTGAGCGTTGCTATTTCCCAATCAGCATTGCTGTCACTGGCAATTTGCTGCTGTATTATCTCTTCTTCCGCCTCCGCATCATAAAGTGTCAGAGATGCCGTTGATGTAGGACGCACAAAAGTAAAATAACTGGATGTAATGGATGTTCCGCTTAAAAGTGCAGTTTCTGTCTCTTCCGTACAGTAAACGGTACAGGCTTTTGTTGTCCGGGCTGCCCGGTACATCATTCCACCCTTTGCTGATGCAGCGGCTGACATATCATATTGGTCCATCCGTATTTCCGTAAGCTTGTAGCAGTTCTGGAACATATTGCGCATATTCGTACAGTTTCCGGTATCCCAGCTGCTAATGTTTAATGTCGACAACTGTATGCATTCATTGAACATTCTCTGCATAGTTGTTACTTTACTGGTATCCCATCCACTGAGGTCCAGGTTCTTAAACGTTCCACATCCGTTAAATGTATAGTAAAGATCTTCCAGATTCGGAGTATTCCAATGCCCGATATCCAGATCCTCAAGGCAATAACACTGACTGAAGGTACTTCTCATTTCCTTTACACTGTCTCCACTCCAGCCATCCAGATTTACGCGTTCCAAAACACTGCATGTAACAAACATGGAGGACATGTTTTCAACCTTTCTGGTATCCCATCCACTTAAATCCACGGTTTTCAGATAACTGCAGTACGCAAAAAGACACTGAAGTGTCGTAACATTACTGGTGTCAAGATTGGTGAGACTGAAATTTATCAGTCCCCTGCAATAGCAGAACATCCAACTCATATCAGTAACCTGCTCCATGATAAACCTGCTCATATCCACATTGGTCATGGCACTAAATTTATGAAACATGTAAGAACAATCAGGATCTAAATAGACCGGCACATCATCTACATTTACCAAATAAACCGTTCCTGATGTACTTTCAAAATATGCCTTTATCAGATGATCACTTTTTTCTGTATTCGAAACAATCGCTGTTTCCACACCATCCGGGATCGCTTCTGCCCACTGTATATCCAGAATTACTGAATCCATTGTGTCATAACTGGTTGTTGTTCCGTTTGCCAATGTCTTTACTGCTTCGTTAAATTCAACACCCCGAAGTATATAAGCATTACCACGCCATTTCGCATAATAGACAACACCCGTTTTTTGAGTGATTGGACAAACAGTCTGAACTTCGCCGGAAAAGTCCTCCTCCAGATACCAGCCCATAAATGCATATCCCTCTCTGGTGATATGCTCTACCGTTGGGAGTACCAACTCCGTTTCTAATTCCCTGTTTTCCGGCGGTATGAAGCCTTCGGCCCATTGGCCGCCATTTAACTGAAAGCTTACTCTGTGCCCATTCCCCACTTCTGGCAGATGGATCTGATTTTGTACACTCTCTGTATGTCCAAAATATGCAGCCTGTGCCGTATGACACATTAGAACAACACAAAGCAATGACTCTATGAACATGACGATTTTTTTATGTATCTTCACTCTCCATCTCTCCATTCTTAGTTGCATATAGTTCTGTAACAACATTCAATCCCATCAAACATACGATCATAAAATATTTGTTTTTAGATACCAGTAATTCCCAGCACCAACTTGCTGCATTCAGATTGATCACCATTGTTCCAATGATCTCCTTTTCTTTTACAGGATTAAAATCATCTGTAATGTTTGCATCGCCTTTTGTAATATAGGTACCATCCGGCAGTATTTTCTGAATCCGGTGGATCACTACATTTTCTCCGATCCAAAACGCCGCCACATCTCCGACCTCTACATTCTTGTCATTGGTATCAACCAATACAATCTCTCCGGCTGACAGCGTTGGTTCCATGGAGCCGGTCAAAATATGATAAGGCTCATATCCAATCCTTGTGATCATCCATATTCCGAAAAACAGAACTATGAAAACTGCCGTGATGATATTTACAGTCGTCTTCCATGCCTGACTTTTCCCGCAGAACTTTTGTCCTCGTCTATCTTCCATTCCATACTCCGTCTTCATCTACATAATAACCATCTGGCGTTTTTTCTCCTTTATACATAGAACCGTAGGTGCGATATCCGAGAAAATCATATAGCCATCTTCCAATTTCTGTATTCCAAAACCAGTTCTGTCTCTTTGTCAGTTCCAGCGGTGTAAAATAATAAAATTTTCCCTCGATCCTTCTCCAGCCACTTTGCATAATTCCAGTTACAGGATCCAGATAATAATCCCGCTTGTCATCCTGGTCATGGTGCCAGCCCTTCTTTAATTTCCCCAGATTTCCGTCCGATTTCTCATGGCAGAAATACCAGTTGCCATTTTCTGTTCGGATCCATCCGTACTGCATGATTCCATTTTCATTGAAACAAAACCAGTTATTTTTATCTTCATCCGGCGAATATGGATTCCACACATATATCCACCCATTTTTCGCCTTACTTCCATTTTCAAAATAATACTCCCATCGGTGTTGTTCCTCATTGACCAGCTTCCAGAAGCCACCGCCATATCCCTCACTTACCGATGGATCCGGATATTGATACATCCGTTGTACCGTATCCACTTTTTCTTCCGAGTAAATAAACTCCTCATCCAATTTCTGCTTCACACGTCCCGCAGAACACACCAGTACAATATCAATACTCCGAAAGGCAGTCTCGTTTTTTGACTCCTCAGGGAGTGATAACTCCACATCCAGCTTCTCCTTAGAATTTCCCAGAAATTCTCCAAGTAAAATCCCATTCTCCAAGGCATTATCTGCAAACGGACCATCATAAATCTCTTTGCCGTTTCTAAGAATCGTCAAATGTAATGATTTCAATAATAAATCGTCAACCTGATTTCCTTCTTCTTTTATACTCACCTGTATCGGCCATGAATTAGAATTCTGAATGATGATCGTATCCTTCCAAACATCTCCAGGCATGATCTCTTCTTTTTTCGTAAATAAATCGTCAGCTTTTACGATTGTGTCAGCTCCATTTTCATAACGAACTGCAAATCCCGATGCTGTTTCTCCGCCGACATCTCCATGTTCTGACCTTCCTTCAATCAAAATACCAGAGAATGGATCTTCCGATTGAAAATCAAGGGAAACATGAGCTGCCTGCACTGCCTCTGCCTTTGAAATGATCTTAAACGCCAGTCCTTCCGGCAAATCTGTAAAATCCGGCACCTGAATTCCCTTACAAAAATCCACAGCACTTCCCTTAGACAGCGGTTTCGTGTAATACCAATATTCTCCTCTTTTTACCCAATTTTCATGGATACCAAAGAGCCATCCATCATCTACAAGCGCATCTTCTCCATCCCCATTTAACACATCATAGGAAATATGAACTCTGATCCACGCATCTTCGCCTTTATTTTCCACCGCAATCACGTAGGAAATCTGTTCCTTTGGCATCAGATCCGGTAATTCTTTAAATTCACTTCTGCTTCCGTCAAGATTATCTTCATAACATTTCAATTCGATTTCGATTCCACCCGTTTTTACTGCCGCTTCTATCGGAAATGAGAATACCAGAAACAGAAGCATACTCATGACCATAAATAGAACTCCCTTTTTCACAATCCGATTTCCCATGCCCGCTCCCTTCTAAATATGCTCCCCACGCAATATGGGGAGCATGACCAATTCTCCTGACTGCAGATTACTGAATTCCTAACACAGCAAATGCCTCTGCAATCGTTTCATAACCCTCTGCCTGAACAATTTGTGCAGACACATCAACGGTATCGGACACGTTGGATTCCAACTCTGAAATATCCGGGACCTTAATGGATGTAAATAATTCAGACGTAGATTCTCCCTTTGAAATTGTTGTATTATAGCCATAGTAATACACGGAATCTGTACCAGCCGTATCAGACTTCTGCTCTTTTAATAACGTCCAGTTTGTGG
Source organism: Lachnospiraceae bacterium (assembly GCA_017482945.1). GTDB lineage: Bacteria > Bacillota > Clostridia > Lachnospirales > Lachnospiraceae > Pilosibacter. The sequence goes on along the minus strand of JAFUMF010000084.1, from coordinate 27,767 downwards.
TATCCAGACCCTCCAGAGACACCATATCGTAAACACTTGCGGTCTCCTCACCGCCAATTTTCATCGTCTCTGCCGGAACCGCTACTTTCATGATGCACCATGCTTCGTATTCTGCATTGGAAATAAATTTCGGATTCTTCGCAACTTCCTGATTCGGCATCATATCCTCTGCATTTGTTTTATCCCACAGATCCTCTTCAATCACGCCGACCTTGTCGCTGTTGGTCTCATCCAATTTACCGGCTTTGATCGTGAACTGGTTTTCTGTCGTTTCTGAATAACCGGTATAAAGAGCATATGCGCCTCCTACTGCTCCTCCACACGCCAGAATTCCACACAGTGCTAACATTGCGATCTTATTTTTCTTCATCGTTCTTTTTACAGGATACTGCAGCTAATTTCATTGTATCCTGCTCTCCTTTCTTGAATTTATTTTATATCTCATGCCTCTTATCGGCCTGCTGCCAACTTGTTTTCTCTTACCTGCTCCACACCATCAAGGACCCATGCGCCGCTCATATTCACCTGATAGCCATCCGGTGTTTCTTCATCTCTATAAAGGCGCCCTCTTGTACCATCGGATACTGTGTTAAAGTAGTAACATCTCTCTTTTCCATCCTCGCCCAAAATCCAGTTCCATCCGGTCACCATATGTCCTTGGGTACCATCTTTCTCCGGCCACAGATAATACACATTCCCATCCACGTCCATCTGCCATCCAGTCTGCATGTAGCCATTTTCATCAAACTTAAACCAATCCACGCTGCTCTGTCCGTCTACTGCATACGGATTGTAAATATAAGCCCATTGACCACAATATCTTCTTCCAGCAGAAGCAAAGGTCCAGAGTTCATTGTCAGCCATCTCCCAGATACCAGTCACGCTTCCGAAAACAGACCCAGGACCACCGGAATTCGCCGACAATGCACCCGTCTTAGAGGAACTTCCGCCACCGGATGATCCTCCCCCTGACGAACTTCCGCCGCCCGAAGCGCTTCCACCTCCGCCACTGTAAAGATAGGTTTTGTCCACGGTCTCAAATTTCACCGTCACATCACAGACCGCATACTCACTATGGCCCAGCATGTCCTCCGCAATCACGGTCACCGTTGCTTTTTTCTCACCACTCCCGCTTTGCACAGTGCGCCAGTCGTTTTTATATTTCTCCCGATCCGATGCCATAATATCTTTGATCCACTTTGCATCTTTAAATGCAGACACGCTGGCAGACTTATCCAGTCCATCTACTACAATCAAAGCATCTTCACTAACGCTCCACCGTACATCCTTTTTATCAAAGTAGTCCGGCGTAAACGTCGCTGATAAGGTCTGCGGCTCGGTAACTGTGATGGTCTCTACCGGAGATTTTCTGTTTCCTGTCAGCTTTCTTGTCACAAGAAACTCCAGAGTCTTTTTATCCAGTTCTGCACCCTCACTGGCCACATATGTAAAGTCCTTAATCTGAAATGTCACCGGGATCTTGCAGTTCGCTGCCGCAGGTTTTCCCTCGAAGCTGGATGCCGGTCTGGTCTTTGCCGTTACCACTGCCAATCCTCCCTGCGTTCCGTTTCCGTAAACGGTATCCGGGATAGGATAACGGTATTGGTTATTCGCCTGCCAGGCTTCCGCATCTCTGATAATATTCTGGAAAAACTCTGACTGAAGATTTAGCTCCACAGACGCACTCATGGCCGTATAGCCTTCGCTATCTTCATCTCCATTTTTCTTTAGGAGCAGAAGATCACTGTCATCCACGCTCCATAACACTCTGCTGTCTGCCACATCATTGTTTTTATCAACTACAGCTTCCAACGTCACATCCTGGACGGTCGTTCCCTCGTCCAGTTCACCGCTTATATACCTGGCGATCAACTTTCCGCTTGCATCTTTCACCTCTGTCACCACAGATGGATTCTTTCGGTTTCCATGCCTCTCCTGGACTACACGAAATGCAAATTCCTCAGGAACCACCCGTACATCAGCCGCGACCTTTTCATAAACGGCTGAGATTTCCGTATCATGTTCCGGCATCACAAATGTATAGGCTCCTCCAGTCTGATACTCCATTGCCACGCGGGCACCCAGGTAATCGGTATACGTCGGAGTTCCGTCCATCTGGTACTTCTCCTCTTCCGTATTCTTCGGTGCCGTGACCACCGTCACCACATCTCCAGCCGCAACTGCGCCCCTCGTTTCTTTATCCAGAGTTTTGCTGTATGCCGATTCTCCCTTTGCTGTTAACGATGCCACATCATAGTAATGTTCCACATTTGCCGCCGTATCAATCTGTAAAACCGAAATCAAATATCCTCTTGTCGGACGACCGACTGCATTTGGCGCAAAATGATCCGGCATACAAATAAACTCTCTGGCAAATTCCTCTGAATCGATCAGATGGAGAATCCCTTCTTCCAGTTCCTCATAAAAATACTGCTCCGTCTCCACTTTTGTATTCTGCCCCTGAACCAGCGTGAAAAAGTTGTCGCCTCCATGCCAGAATCCAATATGCGCGTCATACCCGAAACTGTTATCGTCCGGAATTCCGGATCCACAGACTCCTGCGGCAATTTTTGCCTCCGTATCGGCAAACAAATACGCCAGATCTGCTCCTGATTCCGTTCCATATCGGAAGTGAAATCCTGTGTCGTGGGTTCCAATAAAGGTTCCTTCCCTCGCCAGACTTCCAAGTCCGGAACTTGCGATGGTTCCCTCAAACCGTGCGACCTTCATTTTTCCCGACGCATACTTTCCCGTCACTCCTCCGATGGACTGGGATCCGCTTCCCCCGATGGTTCCCATAACATGGACATTAAAAATATCGGTTCCATTCTGAAATCCCACAATTCCGCCAACATAACCATTTCCCTGGATCCTCGCAGTATAACTGTCTCCTGTATTCACCATACAGTCCACAATCAGGGATTCCGCCGCTTTTCCTGCGATTCCTCCGGCATAGACCTCTTTTTCCTCCCCGGAATCCATGGCAACATGGTCCGCCGTGCAGTTTTCTACGACCGTCCCGTCCAAAATCTCTCCGGCAATTCCTCCAACTGTTCCTGATGTTCTAATCGTTCCGTTCACCGTCACATCGCGGATCTCACAATTTTCGGCTCTGCCCACAAGAATTCCCGCATATTCCTCGGCCGAAATCACATATCCTGGCTTCACCACAAGATTTTCTATCACAGAATCCCTGGCTGCACCGAAAAGCCCGACATGCTTCCACTCGGTTTCCGAAATTCTGAAATTTGACACGGTCTTCCCATTTCCATCAAAATGACCAATAAATGGGCGCACTTCTCCCGTAAAGAAATCTGCTTCATTGCAGTAAAATCCGATCGGCATCCACTCCATGCCGCCCAGATCAATATTTCTTGTCAGCTCAAAATAAGCCCCCTCATAATCTCCCGGATACGTTCCCTCCGATTCCTCAATCATCATCCCTTTGGCTGCCAGCTCCGAAAGTCCCATTAACTGCGCTTTTGTGGAGATCTGATACGGCTTTTCCTTTGTTCCATCTCCCTTTTCTCCACTCAAAAAGCTAAGATCACCGGTCCAGTCTGACCAAAGATTGCCTGTATTTAAGGATCTCATCCGGAACACCGATTCCGAATTGGACGCAGTAGCCGTTGAACCTTCCGTCAAAATCCCTGCGCCCAAATCGTTCTCAATCCCGCCGATCACACCGGCAATGCTCTGTAAGGACATCATCGTCGTCATATACGCACAAAATCCCACTGCCGCCGCACGTCTCAGGCGTTTGTTCTTTCCCATTTTCTCCTTTTTCATCTCCGTCTCCTCCTTATCCTTGCGGCAGACAGAATGCCGGCCGGATTCCAATGCTTCCATCCGAAATATCTACCGGACGGATACATCCAAGCTCTAGATCTACCGCATAGCCCCAAGTTCCATAACAAAAACTGCCCTCCGAATCGACCGCATATGCAGGCGTCCGAAGCCAGTATCCCCTGCTGTAGGAGCTGTCTGCGCCTTCTGCCTCCCACAACTCGTCCCGGTATTCAAACGCCTCCTCTATGGAAAGCAGAAACAGATCATCCTCCGCAATCTGAACCGGAAGCTCATAGCGCAAAAATCCAGTCTCCGAAAATTGATCGAATGCACCAGGGACCGTAGCCCCCAAATAGGCAGAGTTCACCCCTGTATTCACCGAAACCATTTCCTCTTCGTGGTCCTTAACATTCTCTTTCAGCCACGCTCTCACCTGTGAAGTTTTATAATTATTTGTCCTGCCAAATGTCAGGATTTCTCTTTCGGAATCTGTACTGTCTACATCAGACCGTATGACAGTCTCGCATAAGAATAATGCGCATCTTTGATATTCAGAATTGTCGCCGTAATCGTCATCCACGCACCGGAACCGGTACGTTTCCTCCCCAAGCTTCAAGCTTCGCACATCACCAATTTCCCAATGCCGGCCGACTGGACTTCCCTCCTCATCGTCCACATCCACCGACGGTTCTGTTTCTGCGATCCGCTCAAAACCGATCCTGCAGGTCACATATCTGTGACCATCTTTCTGATAATCCTTTATCTTTGTGTTAGAAATATTGACTACGTCCGGGAAAATCTGTGCAATGATCAGACTTTCCGGCTCATAATTGGCCCCCGTTAAAAAACACTCCTGGCGCTCTCCAGGCAATGTGGAAGATACCAGTTCCATCAGGACTCTTTTGCACTGTTTGGGTCCTGAGACCACATATTCCTGCCCTCCCGAGGCCAGATTTGCATAAGGCCTCATCACCATCTGGCAGCTTGAGAGTACAGCAAGGGAACCGGCCGCCGCCAGCATGTTCCATAATTTTCTTTTCATTTTTTCATCCTCCGGACTTCCGACAGAAACTGCCGAAGACACCAACGTTAGATACTGCTACTAGATTTACAGATTTGAAAGAAGACTTTCTTTCGAGTGCCTAAAATATATCACATCCGCCCCGCCATGTCCATGTCGGATCCGTCAAAAACGCCCTCGAAAAATTAGTTACATTGCCGATTTTCCACTCTATAAAATTGTCATCTTGCACAATCGTTTTTGCAAACTTCCGGTCCCCGGGCGCCCAAACCTTCCATTTTAAAAGAAAAAGTCCGCCTTTGCACCTGTCAATGCAAAAGCGGACTTTAACCACCAAATTCCTATTCTCCATGTGTCAAACGCACCAGTTCATCGACGGTCGTAACTCCCTGCTCCACCAGATGGATCAGGTCTTCCTTCAGTGTACGCAGATTCTGTGTCCTCTTCACATACTCCAAAATCTCCTCCATCGTCCGTCTCTCCACAATCATTTCCCGAATTTCCTTATCGATCACGATTACTTCATGGATTGCAATTCTTCCTTTATAACCGGTATGATCACAGTTCTTGCATCCAGTTCCCCGGCGGATTTTTGTCACCTTCAGGCCAAGCTCCCCAGCCTTTTCCTCACTGATCTCCACCTCTTTCGCACAGTCCGGGCAAACTTTTCTCGCTAGTCTCTGGGCCACAACGCCGCTGAGACTGTTTGCCACCTTGTACGGTTCCACTTTCATATCCATCATCCGGACAATGGCTCCCACGGCATTCCTCGTGTGCAAAGTCGAAAGCACCAGATGACCGGTGATCGCAGCGCGGACGCTGATTTCCGCAGTCAGATCATCCCTCGTCTCACCGACCATGATCACGTCCGGATCCTGTCTTAAGATCGCACGAAGTCCCTTTTCAAAGGTCAATCCCGCCTGCTCATTGATCTGGATCTGACTGATCCCGGCAATATTTTTCTCGACAGGATCTTCAATAGTCATAATATTCACCGGCTGTTTCTTAAGCCACTCCAGAATCATATAGAGAGTCGTCGTTTTACCGGAACCAGTCGGTCCTGTGAAATATACGATTCCATTTGGGCTCCTGAGAATCTCCATGACCTTTCTGTAATTATCCTCGTCCATTCCAAACATCTCCGCCCGGTCCACCTTCGTCTCCATGTTCAGCAGCCGGAGTACGATTTTCTCACCATAAATGGTCGGGACCGAACTGGTTCTGATGTTCATTTCCACCTCTTGAATCACCGTCTTACAGTGTCCATCCTGTGGAAGCCGTTTTTCTGCAATGTCCATGCCAGAGAGAATTTTTGCACATGTGACTAATGGCTGATGCATGTCCTTTTCCAGACGGATGAATTCCGCCAAAAGTCCATCCACCCTCATACGGATCACCAGCTCCTCTTCCCATGGTTCCACATGAATATCGCTGGCTCCCTTTTCATAACCAGTCATGAGCAGGTTTTTTAACAATTTCACTGCCGGCGTATCATCGCTTTCATTTAACTGATTTTCGAATAAATATTCCGATTTCGCCTTCTTATTCGCACTGCCTTCCTCTGTCAATTTCCCGGACGCTTTTAATTTCCCTAACGTCAATGTCTCTGGCACTGCATGTTCTGCGTCTTTTTCTGCCCGATTTCTTCTCCAAAACTTACTCACTGAAACTTTCTTCATCCTTTGTCCCTCCAAGACCAGAACATGTCCCTATTGTTCCGCCTTTTGATACCAGATTTCATTATCTCCATCGTCCTCAGGTCCTCCAACAGGCATCTTAACGACACCATCCGTTCCCTCAATCGCCCTCTCCTCATCCAGTGACAGGTTTAATAGGGGAATGATTTCTTCCCTTTCATAATAAAGCTCCTCTTCGCCTTCTATGCTCACCTTGATCCAGATCCAATCATCGTCCACCGTCTCTGCTTCCATCAGCACTTCCTGCTCAGATTCCGGCAAGTCGAATTCAAACGTATCCCAATCGTTCTCATCCGAAACCTCCATGTACTCGGTTAACTCGTCCAAATCTCCAAGAAACACCCGATCCGCGCACCGAAGTTCATTGGCAACTGCTTCAAAAATCCCATCCCCGACCATTGCTGCCTCCATGCGCTTCTGCTCACGGTTCACCATATTTCTGCCGGCTGTGATCAGCGGAAACGCCGCCAGAAGCACCATACCAGCAAGCATAGAGGCAATGACGACTTCCACTAAAGTAAATCCCTTTCGATTTCTCATCTCATCACTCCTCCACCCAGATAATATCCAGAGGAACCTCCTCGTTTCCAGGATACAGCCAGCCGTTTGCCTCGAGCTCCCATAAATCCTCACCTATATTCAATCTCACGGTACCAGACATACAGTCTGTCTTTTCCAACAGATGTAATCCGATTTCTCTTCTTACCATCTCTTTTTCTTCTGCCCGTGCTCTCATCTTCACAGAAAAGGCCGCACCAAGTACAATGATCTGTGAGGCAATCAGCAAAATCGCAAATGCGACCATGACCTCGATCAGCGTGAATCCCTTCTTATTCAGACACATCCGCCCATGTTTCTTCTTTTCGCTCATCAATCTTCCTCAACTCAATTTCCTAATTCAAATCCATATGAAACAGGAACCCACACCTCAGCCGACTCCAAAGCCTCCTCCGGCTCCGATGGGGATGCAGTCCGAGTTCCTTCAGATTCATCCTCTTCTTCTTCAACAACTAGTTTCTGCTTCTCAAGAGTCATGGTTACCACCTTCTCGACACCATGAACTTCCGCTCGCGCAGCCAATAATAACTCATCCCCATGTCTCTCCGACCAGATTTCCACAGGAATCCGGACCGCTTTCCCTTCACCATCCGGCTCATCTGGCTCAAAACAAATCTCTGCGCCCCGCTTTTCCATACCGTCCCCAGCTATCAATCCGTATGCAGGCGATCCATCCTCTATTTCTCCACTGGTCACTTCCTTTTCCATCAACCTCACAGCCGAAACTGCCGCATAATACGCCTCTTCCTCGCTGATGTTCCTCATCACCCGCCGGTTCTCCATGCCTGCCAGCCCGTAAAGCGAGGATGCCAGAATGGTAAAAATCATGATCACGAGAACAACTTCCACCATTGCCATTCCCTTTTCTTCCCGCAGCTTTTTCACCGACATCCTCCTTTCCGGACGTTCTATCCAAGATACTCATACATCGTCCACATCGGCACCATGATTCCAAGCAAAATCATACCGATCACCAGTCCCATCACAATGATCATCGCAGGTTCGATCATGGAAACCAGCCTGTTCAGGGCAATTTCCGCGTCATGCTCATACCCCTCCGCAATCCGCTCCAGCATCTCATCCAACTTTCCGGTCTCCTCACCGACAAAAATGACCGGTGCCAGCTTCTTATCAAAACCATCCACCGACTCGATGGCATGGCTCAGTTGTATGCCGCCCTGCACCTTCCTGATTACTTCCGCAAATTGTTCCTCCAGATATTCGTTTCCTATGGTCTTCGCGGCAATTTCCAGACCTTCCACCATCGGGAGACCACTGCTGTAAAGACCACTTTCACTTCTGGCAAACCGTGCTGTGTAAATAATTTTAAGCTGTCTGCCAACCAGTGGAACATGCAGTTTCATCCGGTCGCAAAAGATTCTCACCTTCCGTTTTTTCAGGAGCAGACTTCCTATGACGGCTAAAATAATGAGAAGAACGACACACAAATACCACCGCTCACTGATCAGCCTGCTGATGAAAATCAGTATTCTGGTCAAAAGTGGGAGTTCCATCCCTCGAAATATCGGTTCTATGGTCGGCACCACAACAAGGAACACAATCAAAACGACTAAAATCGACACAAGAAGTAAGATTTTCGGGTACAGCGTTGCCGTCCGTATCTTCTCTTTCATGCGGTGTTCCTTCCTATAGTAAATGTCCAGCCGCTTGGCCGTTTCTTCCAGATGACCACTGGCTTCCGCCGCCCGGAACATATTGACCATCAGTGGAGGAAATACCTTCATTTGCTCCAAAGCATCACTAAAGGAACTTCCCTGCTGCATCATCCTTTGCAATTCACCATAAATCATCCGGCTCTTCTTATGCTCCGTTCCCATTTGCAGAATTTCCATGGCTCTGGAAAGAATGATTCCGGCGCCTGTCATTGCCCCCACATGCCTGCAAAATTCCGAAAGCTGTTCCGGTTTGAAAGCTCGTCCGCCTCTGCCTTCAAAAAGCTCCATCTTATCCTCCTCCAATCCTAATAAAATAATCCCAAATAGAAACGTAACAACGGTTCTCCAAAGGTCATCGCGATCATAAACCCAAGGCACAAGGCAGGACCAAAAGCCATATGAGCATGTTCTCCTGATTTCACCTTCCCAGATGCGATCAGGAACATGGCCTGTATTCCGCCAAACAGAAAGCCGAGAACTGTTCCGACTAAAAGGAGTTTCCACCCAAGATAAAATCCCATGACAAAGGTCAGTTTAATATCTCCTCCGCCAAATGCCTCGGGAATCAGTGTGCATACAAGATACATGGGCACAGAAACACAGAAGGCACCGATCAACCGGTCAGTCACTGAAATGTCCGGCACGAAACATATTGCCGCAGCTCCACAGACTGCAAGTGCAGCATGAAACCTATCAGGAATTTCCATCGTTCGCGCATCGATCCACGCAGCTGCCGCCAGCAAAACCGCAGCCACAAGATTCAAAATCATCCCCACTTGAACACCTCCCTGCCATAACGAACTCTCCCTAAAACACATTCCTCTTCAAACTCCGCCCGAGATTGATACATGATCGGCAATAAAAACGGCGCAACATTCACTGCTGCGCCGCACACCTACTCTTTCATTTCTTCCAAACTTCCGCGTTCAGCATCGAACACCCAGATTTCATCGTTCTTCCGGCAGATCACAGACCCACACTCCCAGTTTCCGGCATCACGCTCCACCAGAACAATACCATATTCCGTCGCCGGGACACCTCTGCTACGGCCCAAAACTTCCACTTCGACTCCCGAAAGAACTCCGATTTCCGCTTCTAAATTTTCAAAATCTGCCTCACTGCCGCCAAACGTCTGCTGATGCTCGATCAGATACGTCTGCGCCGCCATGTAAACGGCCCGGCACTCCGCCAGATATTCCGATGCCCTCGCTTTCTTTATGTATCCTGTAAAGATCGGAGTGGATGCCGCTGCTAAGATTGCCATAATCGCAACAACGACCATCAGCTCCACCAGCGTATACCCTCGTTTGCTCCTTAAACGCTTTTTCATTGGTATCCTCCAAACCACCGTAAATACCAGAAATTTCCAATTAAAATATATTTAACATCTTATTAAAGCAAATAATTTTTGTCAACTATTCCCTCTTTTTTTGTATACAACTTAATATAATGAAGCGTTTTTGCATAATTTTTACGAACAAAACTCCAGCCAGTGTGCTGATCGTTGTGGCCAGGAGTGCAGGCCCGACGATTGCCGATGGATTTACACTTCCATACTGGCTGCGGTATGCGATCATGTTCATTGGGATCAGCTGCAAAGAAGAAATATTTATGATCAGAAATGTACACATTTCATTGTTGGCAGTTCCGTGCGGGACCGGATTCTTCCGGCTCTCTTCCAATTTCTGAAGCGATTCCATTGCCTTAAGCCCCGCGGGAGTGGCGGCCCAGCCGAGCCCCAGCATATTGGCGATCATGTTAGTGGAAATGTGGGCTGCGGCCGGATGGTCTTCTGGAATTTCCGGGAATAAAAACCGGATCACCGGCTTCATTTTCCGTGTCATGGCCTCAATGAGACCAGCTTCCTCACCGATCTTCAATATCCCACACCAGAACGACATAATTCCCAGCATGGTAATACAGAGCGTCACCGCCTCCTTCGCCGACTCCAGTGCCCCCTCCGTTACTGCAGCCAGATTCCCATGAAATGCCCCCCACAAAATACCGATCAACATCATGCCGGCCCAAAGATAATTCAACATAAAAATCCCACCTTTCTGTCACACGTCTATGACAAAAAAGTGGGATTTATGATTCATCGATCAAAGTTCAGCCCTTTAAACCTCTCCGCACAATGCAGCCATCACAGCCGGAACTGTCTCGATTTTTTCGCAGCGGTAGGCATTGCTTCCGCAGAATAACAGTGCATCCTGAACGTTTCCTTCCACCGCATTGATCAGTGCTCTTGTGATGCAATACGGAGTCTCCGCCGGATTGCACTTTGCAAGACACCCAAAGCAGTGTGTCACCGGAATCCGGCCCTCTTTTGCACGTGCCAGAAAATCATTTTTAATGGCACGGCCCGGCATTCCGACCGGACTCTTTACGATTACGATGTCTTCCTCTTTTGCATCCAGATACGCCTGCTTATAGGCCGGGTCTGCATCACATTCTTCCGTTGTAACGAATCGTGTCGCCACCTGAACACCGTCGGCACCAAGCTCCATCTGGCGCATAACATCCTCATGATCAAACACACCGCCTGCCACAATGATCGGGATTTCCTTTTTATACTTTTCTGCAAATTCTTTTACTGTCTTGATGATTCCGCGAATTTCTTCCTCGTACTCATTCTTTTTATATGTTCTGGAGACCTGTTCGGTGTCGACGCCGTACTCCTCAAGCTGCTCTCTGGAAAACCCAAGATGTCCGCCGGCGCATGGTCCTTCCACTACGACAAAGTCCGGAGCAGTCTTGTATTTTCTGTCCCACATGCGGCAGATGACCATCGCAGATTTGATGGAAGATACGATCGGCGCGATCATTGTGCGGCGGCCGCAGCCAAGTTCTTCCTCCGCCTCTGCCACGAACTTCGGCATATCCACCGGAAGTCCGGCACCGGAAATGATCACATTTGCCCCCGCTTTTACAGCTTCTTTCACATACTGACCATACTCTTTCGTTGCCACCATGATATTAAATCCAAGGATTCCCTCCGGGGCAATTTCTCTGGCTTTATTGAACTCCTCATGAATCGCCTTCAGATTGGCTGCCATAGGATTTTTCTTGAAATCCGGGCTCCTAAATCCAATCTGGGCGGTGGAAATGATTCCGATTCCTCCCGCTTTCGCAACGGCACCGGCTAACGATGAAAGACTGACTCCCACGCCCATTCCGCCTTGGATGATCGGTCGTTTTGCTGTAAACGGACCGATTTTTAATGGCTTTAACTCCACTCTCTTCTGCTCCATTGTTGTTTCCTAACCTTTCATATTATAAACCGCCCGCAGGTCCTGACCCGCGGACGGATTTTTATCGTTCATTCCTTTAGTAATGTCGGAATCTGTCATAGCGACTGGCTGCAAGCGCATCACCGTCCATCTGTCCCCATATTTCCATGAATTTTTGCATCTTCTGATCCAAAATCTCTTTGATTACCGGAAGTGTCTCCAGACTTGCCGGCTCCTCCTCCGGGATCACTTGCTCAATCATTCCAAGCTCTTTCAGCTCTTTTGCAGTAATCTTCATCACCTTTGCCGCCTCGCTGGCGCGCTTGCTGTCCTTCCATAGAATGGATGCAAATCCTTCTGGGGAAAGTACGGAATAAATGGCATGCTCCATCATCCAGACCTCATTGGCAACTGCCATAGCAAGTGCACCGCCGCTGCCTCCTTCGCCAATGACAATAGAAAGCACCGGAACTTTCAATGCAGACATTTCAAATAAATTTCTGGCGATTGCCTCTCCCTGGCCGCGCTCCTCCGCCTCGATTCCACAAAAGGCACCTGGTGTATCCACGAAACAGATGATCGGACGGCCAAAGGTCTCCGCCTGCTTCATCAGCCTCAGAGCTTTTCTGTAACCATCCGGAGACGGCATACCAAAGTTTCGGAAAATGTTTTCTTTTGTCGTTTTTCCTTTTTCCTGACCAATGACAGTCACCGGAATTCCATGGAAGCTTGCGATACCGCCGATCACCGCGCCGTCATCCTTATAATAGCGGTCGCCGTGGAACTCCATAAAATCATCAAACAGGGCGTTGATGTAATCAGATGCTACCAAGCGGTCTGATTTTCTGGAAAGCAGGACGGAATCCCAGGCGCTGCGGATCATAGAGCCCACCTTATCGACAACCTTTGCTTCCTCTTCGATGTTTTTTTCTGCGGTTTCTTCCATCTTCACACCGCCATGAAGCTTCAAAATCTGCGCCAGAGTCTCTTTCATCTCCTCGCGTTTCACAATCTTATCAATAAATCCATGTTCCAGCAAAAACTCTGCTTTCTGGAATCCCTCCGGAAGCTTCTGACCGATGGTCTGCTCGATGACACGCGGACCGGCAAAACCAATGAGCGCCCCCGGCTCCGCCAGAATTATATCACCCAACATGGCAAAACTTGCGGTCACGCCGCCGGTCGTAGGATCCGTCAATACACTCACGAACAGCTGGCCCGCATCATGATGGCGCTTTAATGCCGCTGAAGTCTTCGCCATCTGCATCAGGGAAATCATGCCCTCCTGCATTCTGGCACCGCCGGAACATGCAAATAAAATCACCGGAACCTTTTCTTCGGTGGCACGCTCCACAGCCCTCGTGATCTTCTCACCCACGTTGTGGCCCATGCTGCTCATCAAAAATCTCGCATCACAGACACCGATCACAGCCGGATATCCGCCAATCTGTACGCGGCCTGTAACAATCGCCTCATTGAGCTTCGTTTTCTCTCTGGCCGCCTCCAGTTTTTTCTCGTATCCCGGGAAATCCAACGGATTGGAGATCTCCATCTCCTGATCCCACTCCTCAAATGTGCCCACGTCCGCCACCATCTCGATCCGTCTGTAGGCTTTTACGCGGAAATATCCGCCGCATTTCGGGCAGATATAGAAATTGGCACGCACGTCCTCGGTATAAATCGGTTTTCCGCATTTATTGCATTTTTTCCAGAGTCCCGCCGGAACCTGTGGGCTCTCCTCCGGAGTTTCATCCTGTTCGATTTCTTTCTCCGGCGCGCGGTATTTGGTATCTATTTTTGTATATGTTTTCTTAAACATATTTTTCAGCATATGAAACTTTTCTCTCCTTCATGTGCGTCAATTTCCTGTTTTCCACATTCTGCGAGGACTTTCCCCGCGTTTTCCACACCTTACTTACAGTATTCCGGAAAATGAGTGGAAATATAATCCGTATCCACATTTCCCGCTTCAAAATCCGGCTCACTAAGAATCTGGTACTGGAAATCCAGATTGGTCTCAATCCCTTCAATGACCAGTTCACCCAGGGCGCTTCTCATTTTCGCAATGGCAGACTCCCTGTCTTTATCATGAACGATCAGCTTTAAAATCATGGAATCGTAATTAGCCGGAATTTTATAGTGATGATAAACCGCCGTATCCACGCGAACCCCACGGCCGCCTGGAAGATGAAGCTCCGTGATCACACCCGGACATGGCATGAAATTCTTCTCCGGGTTTTCCGCATTGATTCTGCATTCGATGGCATGGCCGACAATTTTCACATCTTCCTGCTTCACAGAAATCGGCTCCCCCGCCGCTATGCGGATCTGTTCTTTGATCAGGTCCATATCGGTCACTGCCTCAGTCACCGGATGCTCCACCTGGATCCTGGTGTTCATCTCCATAAAATAGTAATTCTGGTTCTTGTCCAATAAAAACTCGATGGTACCGGCGTTCTCATAGCCCACCGCTTTCGCTGCGCGGACCGCAGTCGCGCCCATTTCTGTTCTCAGTGACTCAGAAATCGCTGCGGACGGGGCCTCCTCCAGCACCTTCTGGTGACGTCTCTGGATGGAGCAGTCGCGCTCTCCCAGATGGATCACATTTCCAAAATGATCTGCTAAGATCTGAAACTCGATATGTCTCGGATTCTCCACAAAACGTTCGATATACATGGTATGATCGGAAAATCCCTTGATGGACTCCATCTGCGCGTTTCGGAAATTGGCCTCGAAATCTTCCTCTGATCTGGAAACTCTCATGCCTTTTCCACCGCCTCCGCTGGATGCCTTGATCATGACCGGAAAACCGACCTCTTTTGCAATTTTCAGTCCCTCTTCTGCTGTAAACACCGGCTCTTTACTGCCCGGAACAACAGGAACTCCTGCCTGGATCATGGTCTTTCTGGCCTCGGATTTATTTCCCATCTTATTGATGATTTCTGCGGACGGGCCGATAAAACGGATGTTGCATTTTTCGCAGAGCTCCGCAAATCTGGCATTTTCAGAAAGGAAACCGAATCCCGGATGGATCGCGTCCGCTTTCATAGTCACACAGGCGGACAAAATCCGCTCCATATCCAGATAACTTTCCGCGGATGCCGCCGGGCCGATGCAGACTGCCTCATCCGCAAGCATCGTATGAAGCGCTTCTTTGTCAGCCTCCGAATATACGGCCACTGTTTGAATTCCCATTTCCCGGCATGCACGGATGATCCGCACGGCGATTTCGCCCCGGTTCGCAATCAGAATCTTCTGAAACATACTCTCACCAGCCTAACCAATCATAAATGTAAGTTCCGCAGAAACGGCTACCTGTCCGTCCACAGTCGCAACGGCACTTCCGATTCCCATCGGGCCTTTCTGCTTGATGATCTGGCATTCCAGACGAAGTTTGTCACCCGGAATGACCTTTCTTTTGAATTTCACGTTATTCATTGCAGCAAAATATGCTGTCTTTCCTTTGTTTGCTTCCACACTTAAAATTGCCACTGCACCGGTCTGCGCCAACGCCTCCACGATCAGAACGCCCGGCATCACCGGCTCCTGTGGGAAATGGCCTGCAAAAAACGGCTCATTGTATGTGACCGATTTATAACCCACCGCGCGGACATTGGGTTCCAGCTCCTCGATGCAGTCAACGAGGAGGAACGGATGTCTGTGCGGAATAATTTCCTGAATTTCTTTGATTCCTAACATTTATTTTCCTCTCAAACTTTCCCGGTCTCAAATTGAGACTCAGTCGGAAATAAATTTTTATGATTCTGCGATGATTTCTTAGCGAATCCGGAATAACGGCTGACCATACTCTACCACGGACTCATTGTCCACAAGCACAGCCTCCACAACTCCGTCATATTCGCTTTCAATCTCATTCATCAGCTTCATCGCCTCGACAATGCCGACCACCTGACCTTTTTTCACGTGGTCACCGACCTTCACAAAACACTCTGCCTCCGGAGATGGGGAAGAATAGAAGGTTCCCACCAACGGACATGTGATCACCTGGTTGCTCTCCCTCTCTTCTGAGCCGTATTTTTTCTCATCATGTTCAACCATCTGTGCCGCCATGAAACTTTCCGCACCTGCTGCCACCGGCACACTCACAGCCGGAATTCCTGCTCCACTCACAGTTACGATCTTCTTCTCGCGCTTCATCACCAATTTGGTATCGCCATCTTCCAGCTCAAATTTAGTAAGGCCATTGTCAGAAACTGCCTTCATAAGCTCAATGATATCCTTAATTTCCATGGCCCATGCTCCTTACTCTTCAAATTTCTTCACTAACAGGCTGGCATTATGTCCGCCAAAGCCTAACGAATTGCTGATTGCGTACTTCACATCCATCTCCACGCCTTCGCCCTTTGTATAATCCAGATCACATTCCGGATCATTGACCGTAAGACCTGCAGTTGCATGAACAAATCCATCCTCAATGGATTTCACGCAAGTCACAAACTCCACGCCGCCGGCTGCGCCCAACAAATGGCCGATCATAGATTTTGTAGAATTGATCTTCACATTTTTTGCATGGTCACCGAGAGCCAATTTGATCGCCTTTGTCTCAAATAAATCGTTATGATGCGTGCTGGTTCCATGGGCATTCACATAATCGATCTGCTCCGGTGCAATTCCTGCATCGTTCATGGCATTGATCATTGCTCTCGCCGCGCCGCTGCCATCTTCCGCCGGGGAAGTAATGTGGTAAGCATCACATGTTGCACCATAACCGACCAACTCCGCATAAATCTTTGCGCCGCGCGCTTTTGCATGCTCCAGAGACTCCAGAACAACGATGCCTGCGCCCTCGCCCATGACAAAACCATTTCTTTCTGCATCAAACGGAATGGACGCGCGGGCCGGGTCCTCAGAAGTAGAAAGTGCTGTCAGGCCGGAAAAACCTGCCACCGCCAGCGGTGTAATACAAGCTTCTGCACCGCCAGCTACCATCACATCCACTTCCCCATGCTGGATGGAACGCATGGCCTCACCGATGCAGTGAGTGCCGGACGCGCATGCTGTTACAACGTCGATACATTTTCCTTTTAAGCCAAACTGGATCGATACATTTCCTGCCGCCATGTTGCTGATCATCAGCGGTACCATCAGCGGATTCACACGGTTCGGTCCTTTTTCCATCAGCTTCAAATGCTCTTTTTCAATGATCTGCATGCTTCCGATGCCGGAGCCCACGCTGACACCAACGCGGTACGGATCTTCTGTTTCCATGTTCAGGCCGGAATCTTCCAGCGCCTGCTTTGCTGCAGCGACAGCGAACTGGGAAAAACGCTCCATACGTCTTGCAGTCTTCGCGTCCATATACTGCTTCGCGTCAAACTCCTTGACCTCTGCTGCTAATTTCGCTTTATATTCGGTTGTGTCAAACGCAGTGATCGGTCCAAATCCGATTTTTTTCTCTTTTAATCCGGACCAAAAAGTCTCTACATCATTGCCAATTGGAGTGATGGCTCCCAGACCTGTTACTACAACTCTGTTCATATTTTCGAAATCTCCTTTTTATGTTAACCATTCTCACCTATCTGCATCAGATTCCGTCAGCAGATTTCTGTTCTCGTTGTCTGTTTTCTTACATCGCCATGCCGCCATCGACCTGGATGACCTGGCCGGTGATATAGCCTGCATGGTCAGACGCGAGAAATGCCACAGTCTCTGCGACATCGGTCGTCTTACCGAAACGCTTAAGCGGAATCTGCTCGCCCATGGACTTTTTCACTTCCTCTGGAAGTACGTCTGTCATCTCTGTCTCAATAAATCCCGGTGCCACTGCATTGGATGTGATCCCACGGCTTCCAAGTTCCCTCGCCACGGATTTTGTGAGACCAATGATTCCAGCTTTGGACGCACAATAATTTGCCTGGCCTGCGTTGCCCATGACACCGGATACGGAGGAAATATTAATGATACGGCCAGACTTTTGTTTCAGCATTTGTCTTGCCACATGTTTTACACAGTTGAACGCACCTTTTAAGTTGGTGGAAATCACCGCATCGAAATCTTCCTCGGACATTTTCATGATCAGATTATCCCTTGTGATTCCGGCATTGTTCACCAGAACATCAAGGCGGCCATGTGCTTTCACCACTCCGTCAATCAATTCCTTCGCCTGATCAAACTCAGCCACATTGCACTGGATCGCCTCTGCATGGCCTCCGTTTTCCTCAATTTCTTTTACTACTTCCTCAGCCTTCGCCTGAGAACCGTTATAGTTTACGATCACAGTCGCACCATATCCTGCAAGTGTCACTGCGATCTGACGTCCGATACCACGGCTTGCTCCTGTTACAAGGGCAATCTTTCCCGTTAAATCCATAGTTCGCACTCCTTCTTGAATGTTCCAAGCTTATTTCAGCTTCTCTAAATCTTCCATTTTCTCAATATTTAAAACCGTCACATTCCGGTTAATTTTCTTCATAAATCCAGACAGTGTCTTACCTGGTCCGATCTCAATAAAACGGTCCACACCATTTTCAATCATCTCTTCGATGCTCTGCTGCCAGCGCACGGAAGAAGACACCTGCTTTGTGAGCAGCGGCTTCACTTCCTCTGCGGATGTCACATACTTCGCTGTCACATTCGCCACATATGGAATCACCGGCTCATTCACTGTCACATCTTCAAGGTAGCTGCCGAGCTTTTCGCCGGCCTCCTCCAATAAATAAGAGTGGAACGGACCACTTACATTTAATGGCAATATTCTTCTCGCTCCGGCCTCTTTTAATTTCTCAGATGCAAGCTCCACCGCATCCAGTTTTCCAGAAATCACGATCTGTCCCGGACAATTGTAGTTTGCAACCTGAACATTCGGGATCGGATCAACAACTTCGTTGATCTGCTCTGCATTCATGCCAAGGACAGCGCTCATTCCGCCGATACCGGCCGGAACTGCCTCCTGCATGAGAATTCCCCTGCGGCGCACCGTAAGGATCGCATCATCTGCACTCATCACACCTGCTGCCACCAGTGCGCAATATTCACCAAGGCTTAAGCCCGCTGTGACATCTGCCTTTATGCCCATGTCCTCCATCACTTTCAACATGGCAACGCTGGTCGTCACCATTGCTGCCTGTGTATATTCTGTAATATCCAGGCGGTCATTTGGCTCAAAGCAGAGCTCAGGCACTGAAAACCCTAACAGTTCTGATGCACGGTCGAATACCTTGCGTCCAATCTCTGTTTTCTCATAAAAATCCTGGCCCATGCCGCAGACCTGCGCACCCTGGCCCGGAAATAAAAATGCTGTTTTTCCCATGATTTTCTCCTGCAATTCTTCTTTACCGCAAATCCAGTGCATGCCATATCACCGCCTGCGACATGTTCGGAGAAACCGGTATCCCGGCCTGTCCGATTTCTTATTTCCCAAGCAATGTCATTGCCTGGCTCATCATTTCATCAATCATTTCCTTACAGGTCTGTTCTTTCTTCACCATACCTGCAATCTGGCCTGCCATTACAGTTCCGTTTGTCACATCGCCGTCCATGACTGCCTTTCTTAAAGCGCCGAGTGTCAGATACTCAAGCTCCTCAAAGCTCTTTCCCTCCGCCTCAAGACGTGTGTACTCTCTCGTCATCTGGTTTCTCAAGCAGCGCACCGGATGACCATGGCTTCTGCCTGTAACCTCAGAGTCAATGTCTTTCGCCTTGATCACTCTCTGCTTGTAATTTTCATGAACAATGGATTCCTTCGCTACAACGAATCTGGTACCCATCTGAACCGCATCTGCGCCCAGCATAAATGCCGCTGCAATGCCGCGTCCATCGCCGATACCGCCGGCCGCAATGACCGGAATAGAAACAGCATCCGCCACCTGCGGAACCAGTGTCATGGTCGTTGCCTCGCCGATATGTCCGCCAGACTCAGTACCTTCAGCCACAACAGCATCCGCACCGCCGCGCTCCATCAGCTTTGCAAGTGCAACGGATGCAACAACAGGAATCACAATAATTCCGGCATCTTTCCACATCTTCATGTACTTGCCAGGGTTTCCGGCGCCGGTCGTCACGATTTTCACGCCTTCTTCCACAACCACCTTCGCGACTTCATCCGCATGCGGGCTCATCAACATAATGTTGACACCAAATGGTTTTGTTGTCAGTTCCTTCGCTTTTCTGATTTCTTCACGGACTACTTCCGCCGGCGCATTGGCTGCGCCGATCAGTCCCAGACCTCCTGCCTCAGAAACAGCCGCTGCCAGATTATGCTCCGCCACCCAGGCCATGCCGCCCTGAATGATCGGATATTCAATTCCCAATAATTCAGTAATTCTGGTCTTCATATTTAAAACTCACTTTCTAAGATTCTCCATGGCCGACCCAGGCCAGATTCATCAGTAAAAAGTTACGCTTCGATGCCTTTCGCCTTTAAGTAGTTCATTACATCGCCTACAGTAGCCATCTGCTGAAGATCCTCTGCCGGGATTTCTACAGAATACTCGTCCTCAAGAGCCATAACAAGCTCAAATAAATCGAGGGAATCAGCACCAAGATCCTCTTTGAACTTGGAATTCTCAGTGATACCATCTGCATCGATGCTTAACTGGTCTGCGATTAATTCTTTCATCTTCTCTAACATAATTTCAATCTCCTTTTATTCATATGATTTTTTATTTTGATTTTCAAAATATTAGTTTTATAAAATCGAGTCCGCCATGCAGACCCGCATTTTATCCGTCCTACATACCAGGGTATCTCTGCCCCGATATCATTCTTGTCATTTTCAGAATTTCCGAGCTTTCAGGAGTCTATATCTGCTTCCACTCCAGAAGCACAGCCCCCCAGGTCATTCCTGCTCCAAAGCCGGACATAATGATCTTATCCCCATCTTCCAGCATTCCCTTTTTCAGCATATCATCCAGCAACAGCGGAATCGATGCTGTGGAAGTATTGCCATATTTCGCAATGGTCATCGGGAACTTGTCCATCGACTCCTTTAATCTTCTGGCAACTGCCTCAACAATGCGCTCATTGGCCTGGTGGAGAACATAATACTTGATATCGTCCTTCGCCACATCGTTGCGTTTCATCAAGGTCTCAATACTTTCCGGCACCCGCTTCACCGCAAACCGGAACACTTCCTGCCCGTCCATGGTCATAAAACCAAGCTCCGGTTTCTCGCCTGTCAGAAAATTTCCAAGGGTTCTGGACTTGCACATCAGCGCCTCACCCTTTGTTCCATCGGAGCCCATCAGCATGTCGATAACTCCCACGTTGTCATTTTTTAACACAGCCGCGCCCGCACCATCTCCAAACAAGACACAGGTGGAACGGTCACTCCAGTCAGTGACTTTGCTCAACGTCTCTGCACCGATGATCAATGCAGTCTGGTAAATTCCGGATTTAAAAAATCCCTGAACAATATTCATGGCGAAAATAAAACCGGCACATGCTGCAGATACATCAAACGCCGCCGCGTTCACCGCGCCAATCTTCGCCTGAACCTCACATGCACCACTGGGATAATTATAATCCGGAGAAGAAGTTCCAAGGATAATGAGCTCCAGTTCCTCCGGCTTCACCCCTGCTGCCTCAAGTGCACGTCTGGCCGCCTCTGCCGCCAGATCTGAGGTCTCTTCTTTCGTGGAAATGCGGCGCTCTCTGATACCGGTACGGCTCGCGATCCACTCATCACTTGTCTCAACAATCTTCGAAAGATCGTCATTCGTCACAATTGTTTCCGGCGCATACGCACCGATTCCTGCAATTCTGGCTGTCATAGTCCTTCCCTGCAATTCATAATATTAATCAAAATCAAACATTATTTTGACTTTCAAACTTTTCTTTTATATTACTTTGATTTTCAAAGTTTGTCAAGTATTTTCTCTAAGCGTCTCCATTACCATTCTATTCCTATTTTATGCAAAAAATGACTGGCCATACCTGAAATCTTCCCGAAAGCACAACTTTTGGGAGCCAATCCAGCCTACGACCAGTCATTTTTCATTTTATTTACTTATCAAGCTCATTAAAATAGAACACACCGTCAATCATCGTCGCCTTGCAGCGTGTCATGTTACAGAACGGATGACCGTCAAAAATTGCAAGATCCGCATCTTTGCCTGCCTCCAGTGTTCCCATGCGATGATCCAGATTCAAAATCTTTGCCGCGTTGATGGTCAGCGCCTTAAATGCCGTCTCCTCAGACAGTCCATATGCCATAGCAATACCGACTTCTTCTGGGAGCCATCTTGTGGCAGTCTGCGCATCTGCAGAAAGTGCGAACTCACAGCCGGCCTTTTCCATCAGCCCCGGATTCTCCATGGTACAATTCCAGATTTCCATCTTACCAGGAATCAGACGAAGCGGTCCAACGACACATTTCACCTGC
Organism: Lachnospiraceae bacterium; assembly: GCA_017482945.1. Taxonomy (GTDB): domain Bacteria; phylum Bacillota; class Clostridia; order Lachnospirales; family Lachnospiraceae; genus Pilosibacter. Next base: position 5,454 of record JAFUMF010000084.1, on the reverse strand, counting down.
TTCTTCGCTAAAATATCAGCTATCATGAATCCTTCCGTGCAATGTTCCACAACGAAATCCAGGCCAAATTCTTCACCGATTCGCACTGCCGTCAAAATATCATCGGCACGGTGACAGTGGATCCGGCATCGCATCTCACCGCGTACCACCGGAACAAGCGGGTCCAGTTTAAAATTATGTTTAAACGGTTTTCCCTCTTTTTCTGCTTCCGCCATATTATCCGCATACTGTCTGGCATTAAACAGCGCCTCACGAAGAACTGCACCAATGCCCATTCTGGTCATCGGCATGCGCTTCATTTCTCCATAACATCCCTTCGGATTTTCACCCAGCGCCATTTTCATGACCTCTGTTCCAGGGATCACAAGATCCAGCACGCTGTTGGCATCCTTTAGTTTCACTGCAACACCGGTACCACCAATGACATTAGCAGATCCAGGAAGCGAGCAAACACATGTAAATCCACCCATGCGGGCCGCCGGAATTCCAATACTCCACGGATCAAGAGAATCAATCATACGCACATGAGCAGTGACCGGATCCGTCGCCTCGTTGTCATCATCTCCGCCGCCTTTGACGCCCGGTTCTCCCATTGCCAGGTGGCTGTGGGCATCAATAAAACCAGGTGTGACCCATTTTCCGCCAAGATCCATCACTTCGGCATCAGCAGGAATCTCAAGATCCGTACCAACTGCCAGAATTTTTCCATCTTCCACCAGAATAGATGCGTGCTCTAAAATACCGTCACAAATCGTGACAGCCTTACAATTTGTTAATGCAAGCATATCGTTTCCTCTTTTTGTCCAATATTAGTCTAACTCGTTGAACCAGAATTTTCCATCGATCATGGTTGCCTTACAACGTGTCATATTGCACAGCGGATGTCCGTCAAAAATTGCAAGGTCTGCATCTTTTCCTTCTTCCAGACTGCCGATTCTATGATCCAGCTTCAACACTTTCGCAGCATTAATAGTCAGCGCCTTAAATGCCATTTCCTCAGACAGACCATATGCCATCGCAACACCTGTCTCCTCCGGAAGCCACTGAGTTGCTGTCTCTGCATCTGCAGTCAGAGCAAACTCTACGCCGGCCTTCTCAAGAATTGCCGGATTCTCGATTGTACAATTCCATACTTCCATCTTGCTTGGGATCAGGCGCATCGGTCCAACCACGCATGTTACCTTCTTCTCTGCGAGAATATCTGCGATCTTATGGCCTTCTGTTGCATGCTCAATTGTGAACTCCAGACCGAATTCCTCCGCAATACGGATCGCAGTCATAATATCATCGGCACGGTGGCAGTGAATTCTGCAGCGCATCTCACCGCGTACCACCGGAACAAGAGCATCCAGCTTGAAATCACGTTTTACTTTCTTCTCCGGAGTCTCTGCAAGAAGATCATCAGAATACTGTTTTGCCTGGAACAGTGCCTCACGAAGCACAGCGCCGGTACCCATTCTTGTCATCGGCATCTTCTTCTGTCCGCCGTATGCGCCCTTCGGGTTCTCACCGAGAGCCATCTTCATCATCTCAGTTCCCGGAATAATGATATCCTCGATACATCTTCCGTCTTTCAGCTTGAACGCAATACCTGTACCGCCGATCACATTCGCGGAGCCCGGCATTGTGTAACATGTCGTGAAACCAGCCTTACGAACCGGCTCGTATGCAATACCGAACGGATTCAGCGCATCAATAATACGGATATGAGCAGTGATCGGATTTGTCACCTCGTTACCGTCATCTCCCATACCTCTTGTACGCGGCTCGCTCATTGCAGAAAAATGACAGTGAGCATCAATAAAGCCCGGTGTCACCCATTTTCCCTTTAAATCAATTACTTCTGCATCTGCCGGAATCTCTGTGTTCACGCCCACACTCTTAAGAATTCCATCCTCAACCAGAATCACCGCATTGTCCAGAATACCATTGGCAATCGTAACAGCCTTACAGTTTGTTAAAGCAATCATATTATATTCTCCTTTTCGTACAACTTTCGTCCAAAGAACTTTATTTAAAAATTTAAACAACGCCCTTCTGCAGCATAATATTCGCATAAAGAGCAGCTTCACTTGTACAGATTACTGCATACGCTTTCTGAACTTCCTTATAGAAGTTAAAACGCTCCACATGCACGATCGTCTCCTCGCCTCTCGCATCAGCAGATGCGATGATCTTTTTATACTCATTCCAAATCGGAGTCTCCACTGTATCACCAGCCATTACTTCCATCATAATAACCGGATTCTGTACGTAAGTATCCAGCGGATATAACTGTAAAATAGCCTCCATCACTTCACAGATTCCATGACCATCCATACGGATCACCGGAACTCCCTTCGGAATTTCACTCGCCGGGAAGTTACCATCCGCGATCAGCAGACGGTCACCATGACCCATTTCACATAATACCTTTAATAACTCAGGGGATAAAATTTTCGGAATACCTTTTAACATAGTGCCTCCTTGCCTGTTGAAAAAATTTTTTTACGTACTAAATTTAATACTTTCATCATAATACAAATGTCTGTTTCTTGCAAGAATCATGGCCTGCTAATTAAACCGTCAGATCATTGTTTTCGATATCTGGACTGGTCAAATATTCCAAAATTGGACATTTTAATAATACCACATATCCGCTATGATAGAACCACCAAGAAGAACAGACCTCGATCCGTTCCTTGGAAACCTGGCCAAAAAACAGATTCGAATCAAACCAGCTAATCATTCCATCCCAATGAAAGGAATCACAAATATGCAGCAAACTCGTTCTACATCCAGTACAATGGACGTTGCCATTATCGGCCTTATGTCCGCATTAGTATTTGTCGGTACCTATTTCTTTAAAATACCTACCGCTTTCGGATACACGCATCTTGGCGATTGTATGATCATTCTTACCGTGTGTCTCTTTGGCACAAGACGCGGCGTTCTCGCAGGAGCCATCGGCGCAGGACTTGCCGATTTCATCGGCGGATATGCTGTCTGGGTACTGCCAACCATGATTTTAAAAGCCCTCTGGGCCCTGATCCTCGGCTCTTTCATGTACAAGTTGATGCCAAATCAGAAATTTTCCTGGCTCATCGGTGCAATTGTCGGCGGCGTGATCCATACAGCCGGATATGTTTTCGTAAATGTTTTATTCTACGGCGCTGCAGCCGCATCAGTAGAGATTCTGCCTAATTCCATCCAGAGTGCAGCTGGTGTTATTTTAGGCGGTATTGCCTACCTGGCACTTTCCAAATCTCCGGCTGTTCAGGAACTCCGCAGTAAATTCATATAACACAAAAATTAAAAAGACTGCCCACCAAGCGCATTTTCTATCGCTCTGTAGGCAGTCATTTTTAATTCTTATTATCTAAACATCTCAATATGGTCCATATCTTAACACTTGAACTCTAGTCTTCCAGATTCATCAAATACTGATAAACATCCCTCTTACTGATTCCACGATCCTTCGCCACCCGCTTCATCGCCTCTTTCCGGTCCATACCTTCTCCAAGGTATTTCTCCATATGCTCCTCAATCGGCATAGTCTCCCAGGCCTGCTCTTTTTCCTTCTTGATTTCCTCGTAGGTCTTGCCCTCAACGACAATCACACACTCGCCCTTCGGCTCCTCCACTTCATAGTGAGCCAGAGCACCGGAAAATGTCGTACGGAACGCGGTCTCATACTTCTTTGTAAGCTCACGGCAGATCGTAATATTTCGCTCGCCAAGAGCCTCATAAAGCTCTCCAAGAGTTTTAACAAGACGATGCGGTGCCTCGTAAAGAATAATGGTTCTGGTCTCATGTTTTAATTCGTCCAGAATCACCTGCTTTTCCTTTTTTTCAAACGGAAGAAATGCCTCAAATGCAAATCGTCTCGTTGGCAGGCCCGACAAAGTCAGAGCTGTAATACATGCAGCCGGTCCCGGAAGAGATGTTACTTCAATCCCTGCTTCATAACACTGACGCACCAATTCCTCACCTGGATCCGAAATACCAGGCGTGCCGGCGTCCGTCACCAGCGCAATATTCACGCCCTCTTTCATTTTCTCTACCAGATACTTTGCCTTGTCCACTTTATTAAATTCGTGATAGCTGGTCATTGGAGTCTTGATATCAAAATGATTCAGCAGCTTAATACTGTGTCTTGTATCCTCAGCCGCGATCAGGTCCACTTCCTTCAGTGTATTCAAAACACGAAATGTGATATCCTCAAGATTTCCGATCGGTGTTGCACACAAATATAATTTTCCCTGCATGTCCCGTTTCTCCTTCTCTGTTCGTCGCCAGAATCCTATCATTCATGCACCCGAACTCTTCCAAAATTCTGCTGCCAAACTTACCTCACAGAATTTCAAAATAGCTTCTGAAAACCTAATTTAAAGATTTATTTTTAATACCCATAAATATCATAAATCTCATCAGTATAAACGCCCGGCTCTTTATAAACAATGATCGGCGCCTCCATCTTAAGCCAGGATCCTCCGCCGCGCACTGCCTCGATCAGTACCATATTTGCCTCTTTATCCTTAAACGGATGCACCATGCACATCCGCTTTGGCTCAAGCTTGTACTGTTTCATGACAGTAATAATCTCAATCAGGCGATGGGGTCTGTGCACCATGTACATTCTTCCGCCCGGCTTTAACACCTTCGCGCCCTCGCGGACCACATCCTCCAGCGTACAAAGCACCTCATGCCTTGAAATCGCCTTCACTTCCGTCGGATTTTTCAGTCCGTGGGCATCATTCATATACGGAGGATTTGTTGTCACTACATCAAAGGAAGCCGCTCCGAAAATCCGGCTGGCTTCCTTAATGTCTCCGTTTACAATCTCGATTTTTTCTTCCAGATGATTCATCGCAACACTTCTCGCCGCCATGCTGGCAATCTCTTTCTGGATTTCCAGTGCGGTGAAATGCTCTCCTTCTGTCTTCGCAGAAAGAAGAAGCGGAATAATTCCCGTACCGGTTCCCATATCCAGAACCTTTTCGCCACGTTTTACATGGGCAAAGCCGGAAAGTAACACGGCGTCCATGCCGAAGCAAAAACCATCTGTCTTCTGAATGATCTTCAGCCCATTTCTCTGCAGATCATCCACCCGCTCGTTTTCAAGCAGACCTTCCATCTGATTAGTTGTCATCGAGCTTTGACTTCCCTTCTCTCTTCTCGAGTGCCTCTAACTGCTTTAATTCTGCATCCATGTTCACTTTTTCTCTTCTTCTCTTCGGACGGAATTTCAGCTGGTCAACCTTAGAGTCACGGATTTCTTTTTCATCACCGTTTACCGTAACGACTACCTTTACGATCTGTCTTAAAATGCTGACGCTGTGAACCTCGCCCTTAAGACCATCGTCTGTTGTCACATAGTCACCGATATTCGGAAGTTTGCTGTTCAGCTCCTCATAAGTCTCCTCTTCGTACTTTAAGCAGCACATCAGTCTGCCGCATACACCGGAAATCTTC
>JAFUMF010000083.1 GCA_017482945.1 Lachnospiraceae bacterium | reverse complement strand
TTTGCAGTCGTCTCCTGCGCAGCCGTTGTCGCTGCCTCTGTTGTACTTGAGCTTGTTACTGCTCCGCCACATCCAGCCAGAGTTGTCATAACTAAAGCTGATACTGTTGCTAATGCTAATGCTTTTTTCATATTGTATCCTCCTTTACACTATATATGAACCCTCACATCGGGTCATCATCGTTTTCTTAAACCCCTTATTATCCCTTCACTGCTCCCTGGCTCAGGCCTTCAATAAAGCTCTTGCTGGCCAGACAGAACATAATTACAATTGGAAGAGATGCACACACATAACCTGCCAGCTGAACACCTTTTCCCTGCACTGCATCATATACCAGCTGGTTCAACGCTACCGAAATCTGTCTTGTCTCCTCACTGGTCGATGCAACCAGCGGCCACATATAATTGTTCCATGCACTAAGTCCTGTCATAATTGATACGGTCGCCAAAATCGGTCTGGAGAGCGGTACCACGATATAACGCAGAATCTGTAAATCATTTGCGCCTGCCAACTCCGCAGCTTCAAACAAGCTCTTTGGCATGCCCTCAATCGATGACCGCATCAGGAATGTTCCCATCGCCACCTGATATGCGGCCGGAACCAGAATCAATGCTGCATAAGTATCATACAATCCAAGATCCACGACCTGTACGAACTGTGGAATCAATAAAACGAATCCAGGTATCATCAGCAAAGCAATCACACCAAAATACAATACTTCTTTCAAAAAGAACTGGTATCTGGCAAACGCATAAGCAGCCAACAGGGAAAGCACACATGTAATTACAATAATCGCCAGTGTCACAAATACGGAGTTGAGCATCGGCTTAACGATCTGAGGCAATGCTAACTCGTAGTTGATGATATACAGGACATCCGGCACTGAAAATGGATCCTTAATAATTCCTGCCGCATTTTTAAAAGAGTTCACGACCAGTAAATAGAACGGCAGTAATGTCAATATCAAAAGAATATAAAACAGGATCCGGCTTACGATAGAAAGTATCCTTGAACTTAACCGCATTCCAAAACCTCCTTTAATCCATTGTCTCCGTATTTTTCAGGAATTTCTGATTGAACGCCGACACAATCAGAATAATAACGAACATGACCACACCTATGGCTGATGAATATCCATATTTCTTGAAACTGAATGCTGATTCATACAGCATAATGGATGGAACCATCGTTGAAGTTCCCGGTCCGCCTTTCGTTAAAATAAAAATCGTCTCAAAGACTTGTAAACTATTGATCAGACATAACGTGATGATCAATTTTGTCTGGCTGGCCAGCATTGGAAGATCGATCCTAAAAAATCTCTGGAAAATATTCGCCCCGTCAATCTTTGCTGCTTCCAAAAGTTCTCCCGGAATTGCCTGCAGCGCACCGTAATACAGTAAGAAATTCAATCCGCTGACCCATGGGAAACCGATCAAGATAATGGAGAACAATGCAGTTTTAGAACTGCCCAACCACGGTGTTACCAAATTTTCCAATCCAATGTTTGTCAGAACTGTATTTAAGACACCAGTATCACCGGAAAGGATCCACTTCCAGAGCAAAATCACAACAACACCCGGTACTACCATCGGAAAGGTCATCAATGTTCTCAAATAATACTGCGCCTTTTTTGATCGAAACGCGTATAATAATTCCGCCGCCAATAAAGGCATCGTCAGTGCAATCACAAGATTCGCTACACAGATTTTTACACAGTTAAAAAGCGCGATCCAGAACTGCTTATCCTGAAATAAGTCTATGTAGTTTTTCAAACCGATGAATTCACGAACATTTCCACCATTCCATTTATAAAACGATGTCACAATCGCATTTACAAAAGGAATGTACTTGAAAATAATCATCAAAGTAAAAATAGGAAGCAAAAACAGATATGGACGAATGACTCTTCCGAAATTTTTTTTGCTTTTTACTGATTCCGAATTACTCTTTTGCACCTGATCACATCCTTTTTTGTTTTCTGATTATATTATAATTTTTCAATTATCGAATGACTATGGACATTTTTTCGCTAAAAGTTGGATTATTTTTCGATTTTTCCCTCTTTTTTATCTCTTTTTCATTGTTTATAACCGTTTGCGCAAAAGAAAAAGCGCCAAAATGTATTTTTCAATACATCTTGACGCTCTATATGCTTTACTTTTTCCATTTTGTCAGATTTTTCCGCTGCTCTTATTGGAAAATGGCATTCTCATAATCATGCGACATCCACCTTCTGAACGAGGCTGAATCTTTAATCCATATTCTAATCCATATGTAAGCTTCAGTCGATTATTGATATTTTCCAGAGATATTCCATGGGATTCTTTATAATTGGCTTCTCCATAATGAATGGTCTCCAGTTTTTTATTGATTCCATTGCAGCGCTCTTCCGATACTGTCTGGCCAGTATTATCAATATACAATTCCAAACATTTCCCAATCACCTTCGCACTAATGATAATTTCACCCCTGGCTTCCCCAAGATTCAGTCCATGCTTCCACGCATTCTCCACCAACGGCTGCAGCGACAGCTTTAAAATCGGATAGCCAAGCAATTGCTCCTCAATTTCGTTCACCAGTTCAATTTTATTATCAAATCGTATATTTAAAATCGTAATATAACTCTTGATATGCTCCAGTTCATAACTCAGAGGAACAATATTCTGCTTCATGCTCAGACTGTACCGCATCATCTGAGACAAATGTTCACTTAAGGATATGATCGGCTGCGTTTCTTCCAACTGCGCCATACAATAAATATTATCCAGCGTATTGTAAATAAAATGCGGATTGATCTGCGCCTGCAGCGCACTGACCTGTGCATCCCGCTCCTGAATCTGAAGCTGAAACATTTCCTTATTCATAGACTGGAGCTTCCGCTTCATTTCATTCAGCCTCACACCAATACGTCCCGTTTCTGTTTGTGGATCGGCCACAATAAAGGCATCCGGATCTGTCTGCATAATATCAATAAATTCATCCAATGTTGTCAGAGGCATCATGACATGCTTGATCGTTATGGCCGCCAACAGAACACCGATACATGCAAACGCAACCAACATCATAATGATATTCCGATACATAACGGAAAGATCACTAAAGAAACTGTCACTTTCATCTATGAAAACAATCCACCAGTCAAAACTGTCCTGATAATATGCACAGATATATTTGCTTCCATCAAAATACGACAGGCTTTGGGAATTTTCCTTTGCTTTTTCTACAAACGTCGGAATCATCTGCTCTGCTTCCTCTTCGGAAACTCCCACCGTATGGAGAATCTTCGCCGTATCACTCATGATCAGAAGCGGAGACTGGCGGACAGAATTACTCTCCACCAGATTCATCAAGCTTTCCGCATGAATCGTAAACATCAGAAAGGCTTTATTCTTCTCTATACCGGAACCGCCATATGGCGCAATATAATACAAACACTCATACCGTTTCGTTGCCTCAGATTTGAAATCCTCAACGACCGGCCCGTAAAACATACTCCGGCGCCCTGACTCTGCAAACATCTGGTACCATTCCATCTCAGCAGCATCCCAGCCTTCTGCCACCGAACCTCTTCCTACGTAATAATAACAGTCCTCTGTCAAATAAAACAGCGTTCCAAGAATCAAATCTTGCAAATTGTTAGCATTGATGACATCCGACACCAGGCGTTCAAACTGAATCTGGTTGTGAATGCTCTGAAATATCGTTGCTCCGTTGACCGTCTCTTCTGTGAATAGCCTCTGACTGTTGAATGTCCTGTAAAGCGTATCAATATTGGAACTGACCGTATCCAACTGAGCAGACATCTCCTGCATGACTGCTTCATTATACTGCTGCTGCAATTTTGTATAGTGTCTTGTACTATATCTGGTCACAACGCCCAGAATGCAGAATGCCATACTAACAAACAAAACAAAGACGATTACCGTCATTTTCCAGCGCATCGGAAGCTGCTTGACACTTGTTTTAATCTTCTTCCACATATTCACCACGCTCTTGCATTATTTTCTTGTGAAACTCTCTGGGAGACATTCCCATAACCTTTTTGAACACCCGCACAAAATACGAATAATCCTCATATCCCACTTGCTGGGCGACCACATAAAACTTACCGGAACTTCCATTAGAGCTCATCGCGATCAACTGGCTGGCTTTTTCAATTCGAATCTGCGCTATATAATTCATCAATGATTTTCCCGTCTGCTTTTTAAACACATGACTCAAATAGGCTTCGCTGATATGATACGTCTCCGCCAGCTGCGGCAGTGAAATTTTCTGTGCGCAATCGCGATCCAACTCCTCAATGACTTTATTTACAATGATTTCAGAGGGGTTCAAATCTGCCTTTTCCCGCCACGAATTTGGTAAAACCTCTGTGGTGCTTCCAAGTACCTGCTTTTTGTGCATAGCTCTCTCTTCCAGCGCACGCAATTCTTCTCTGCATTCTTTAATTGCCTGATTCAGTTTTTCCTTACTGACTGGCTTTAATAAATAGTTACTCGCATGGAACCGCAGTGCATGCTGTGCATAAGAAAAGTCCGAATACGCAGAAATCAAAACTACACAAACATTAGGATTATCACTATAAATATATTCAATCAGGTCACATCCACTTTTCGTCGGAAAACAGATATCTGTCAGAACAATATCTGGCTTTTTCTGATCGTAAATCTCCATCGCCTCTTGAACTGTCACTGCTTCAAAAATCTCCGATATTTGATTTTTTTCACAATCAATCATCTTGACAATTCCTTTGCGAATCCAACGCTCATCATCCGCAACCAAAATTGTATACATGCCAGTCCCCCCATTCATCGTCGATTTCTTTCATTCATTTTAACATGGGCTCACCTAAAACACAAGAAAGCGGATCATTTGTAACAAGACAGACATGATTCAAACAATCTTACTTATTTTCATGTAAATACTTCATGGATAAATCATTCAATTCATCCATCAATTTCGGATTATTAATTCTTTTCACAAGCGGCAAAATAATTTCTAACGTTTCCTTTGCCCGCTGGATCCTCTTTTCTTCATTCAGAAAATCCAATGTTCGCATATTGTGGAGACGGCCTGCAAGTTTTACCAAAAGAACTTCATCCTCCACACGCGCATCATTAAGATCACTCTCGACTGTTCTTTCCAGAATCGCCACTGTTTTTTCTGGTAATTTATCTCTCAACTGGTCGATGTTTACGATGCCCTTTTCCACAGAATCCCAGAACAGACCGGCATAGATCGTATCGATATCCACGTTCATCTGTGCCAGGATAATCGCAACATTCAATGGATGTGTCACATATTCATCACCAGAATATCGTTTTAATCCAGAATAAACCCTGCGTGCATCCGCGTAAATCTGCTCCAACTCTATCCAGTCTGCTCGGATACCGACATTCTTAATCTCTTTTCTTAACAGCTCAAAGAGCTGCTCCTTTGTAGCATGAACTTCCGTTTTCGTATAAAACACATGACTCATAACATTACCTCCTAACGACTCAAACTCCATAATGATTGCCTTTAGCAGTGCCGGACAGAAACCAAATTCCTGCTTGAAAGACTTTGTAAATCCCCCATGTGTCTGCCAACCAAAACGCAGCGCAACATCAATGATCTTATCTCCCTTCAGGATTGCATCAGATGCCCTGATCAATCGGCGCTTTTTCACATATTCCATCACAGATGTCTGCATCTCATTTCGAAAACACCTGGAAAAATAGAACTCGGAATAGCCCATCGCGTTCGCAATTTCAGCCACCGTATTGATTTCCTCCAAATGTTCTTCTATGTATTGCAGGCTGTCTTCAATCAGTTTTACAGTTCCCATAACAGTCACTCCTTATGTTTCACGTGGTAGTTATACTATAAACCATATTGGGCACAATTTCTTTTCCAATTCTGCTCTTTTTTCAATCCATGGTTGCTTTTCACGCAAAAAAGCTCAGAGCATTTCACTCCAAGCCTTTTCATTCAACAATCTGCTTAATTTTACAATACCTTTACCTGCACAGCTTTTCGTGGCGGAATTCGCTGATACTTTACATCCGAATACCCCATTACCATACAAGATATCACCTTATGACCATC
>JAFUMF010000082.1 GCA_017482945.1 Lachnospiraceae bacterium | reverse complement strand
TGCCCGAGTATGTATTTATTTTCCGAACTTTGTCGACTTTCCATTCCCTCGCAATCAGAAATCTGCCGGTCGACCACAAATACCGGAATTCCTGTTCTTTCCGCCGCCATAAGCTTTTCTTCATAACCGCTGTTTTTTCCGCTCTTTTTCGTTACCAGACACTGGATTCCGAATTGACGGATCATCGCATCATTCATTTCCACAGAAAATGGTCCCTGCAATGCCAAAATCTGTTTCCCACAGATTCCATTTTTCATACAGAATTCAAGGCTCTGGATTCCGGGCAGAATCCTCACATAAAGACGCTCTTTCAGCCCTTCTCTATCACAATATGAATTTAAGTCTTTGCTTCCGGTGGTCAAAAGAATGTTTCCTTCAAGCTCTTTTAATGCGTCAGCACATGACCCGTGGGACCCAAAATAGCGGATTTCACTCTCCTCACGATCCTCATTCTCTTCTCGATTCAGACGAAGATATGTAATATTCTCACTTTGGGCCGCAGCTTTGATGTTTTCTGTAACGATCTGAGCATAGGGATGCGTTGCATCAACAACGATGGAAAACTCTTCTTTCTCCATGAATGCTGCCATTTCTTCCTTATTCATCCTTCCGCATTTTACTTCTACCAGCGGATGCTCCTTCATTACCATTTCCCCGTATTCCGTTGCCACAGAAACGATATGGGCAATTCCTGCTGCCGCCAGCGTTTCTGAAAGAAGTCTACCTTCTGTTGTCCCTGCAAAGATCAGTATTTTTTTCAATTTGATATCCTCGCTTTGTAATCAGCTTTCCGTTTACAATTTCCGAACCGGAATTTCCGATAAACACAGTCGTAAACATATTTACCTGCGCCTCTCTCAGCTCTTTCAGTGTACATGTGACTGCCTTCGTACCTTCCCTTCCGATATTTTCCACGTAGCCGCAGGCACGGTCTTCTTCCAGATACCGGAGCAGAATATCACATGCTCTCATCAGATAGTCTTTTCTCTTATGGCTGGATGGGTTGTAGATTGCGATTGCAAAATCACCCTCCGCTGCCGCAATCAGTCGCTTTTCAATCTTGTTCCATGGGGTCAGGAGATCGCTCAGGCTGATAACACAGAAATCATGATTTAACGGTGCTCCGAGAACTGCAGCTCCGCTGTTAGCCGCTGTAATTCCCGGGATTACGACCAGCTCTGTTTCCGGATGATTTTTTCCAAGCTCATACATCAAAGATGCCATTCCGTAAACACCTGCATCTCCACTGCAGATCAGTGCCACCTGCTTTCCTTCCTCCGCTTTTTCAAAACAGAGAATGCAGCGCTCGGTTTCCTGCCGCATCGGTGTGGAGAGAAGTTCCTTTCCCTGAAAACGCTCCCCCAGCAGGTTCAGATAAACGGTATAACCGATGATCACATCGGACTGCGCCAATACTGTAAGGGCTTCTCCCGTCATCATTTCTTCTTTACCTGGGCCCATGCCCACAATATAGATTCTATTCTTCATCGATGTTTACACTCCATTTTCTCTTGGCTATGGCGATGGTCATCCCATCGTTTGCATGTTTTTTTACAAGCAGTTCACCATCGGCTCCGCAGGCTTTTAACGCCGCACGTTCGCATACATTGTCCACTCCGACCTGTGATTTTACAAAGGCAGAGGACTGAAATTCTCCCGGAATCTGCTCCAGTTCTTCCGCGGAATATGTCATGAATGGAACATGATTCTTGCTTGTCCAGTCCAGCAATCCTGATTCATCTTTCTTTTTGTCGATGGATGCCATGGCAAAGATCTGCTGCAGGGAAATCTCATATTTTTCCAATGTTTTACTGACAAATTCATGGATTTTTTCCGATTCTTTTCCTCTCCTGCATCCGATTCCTATGGCATAGATTTTCGGTTTCAGTATCAAATCCGCATCAAACGCTCTGTTTTCAGAAGTAACTACTACATCCACATGATTTTTCGGCGGATAAGATTCGATAGACATTTTTATCGCTTCTCCTTGCAGCACTTTCGAAGAAACTTTGGCAATTCCCTCCTTGTTCATGACTGCCAGATCATTCTTCTTTGCAAACATATCCACTGCAAATTTATTATTGATATCTGTGGCCGTTGTGACTACAGGCAGTGCACCAATCCTCTCGGCTAACGTGACAGCCAGTTCGTTGGCTCCTCCCATGTGTCCCGATAAGACAGGAATCACATAGTTTCCAAGCTCATCAACCACCAGAACCGGACTGTCATATAGTTTGTCATCCACATATGGTGCTATAGCGCGAACTGCGATTCCACAAGCGCCGATAAACAACAGCGCATGATGCTTTTCCATCTGGTTACCGGTCCATTCGCCGATCCTGCATATCACATACGGTGGATCGCTTTGACCAACTTGAGTGTCTGAAGTTTTCGCTCCGCTCCATTTGGTGTAATTCAAAACCGCTTCTACCTCCGGCAGTTGGGATGCAAATTCCTGAATACGCTTCGAGAGCCTGATTCCATTTTCTGTAAAGCTGATTATGCTAAGTTTCATCTGTTTATACTTCCTTCGCTGGGTGATTGTTTTTGCGGACACCAACCACAAGCTGTTTTTCTTCTGAAGGCTCTTTGGCTTTCCTGAATTCTGTAGAAAAGTCCGGAGCATAGAGGCGGGAATTCCGGTAATTCTGGTGCGTGATCACGTCACCTACGAGTACCAGCGCCGTCTTGGTGATTCTGTGAACAGCCGCAGTCTCCGCGAGTGTTTCTAATGTACAGATATAAGCCTCTTCCTCCGGCCAGGTTGCCTTATATACCAGTGCCGCCGGAGTATTTTTCTCATAACCGCCTGCGACCAGCCTCTCTGCCAGTTCCTTCAACATTCCGGTACTGAGGTAGATGGCCATAGAGGCATTGTGTGCCGCAAAACTTTCAATGCTCTCCTTTTTCGGTACCTTCGTTTTTCCTTCCATCCTGGTAATAATCAGGGACTGGGATATCCCAGGAAGTGTATATTCCAAATTGAGTGATGCTGCCGCACCGAAACAGGCACTGACACCCGGGCAGCTTTCATACGCAATCCCGGCGGCATCCAATTCGTCCATCTGCTCTCTGACCGCCCCGTAAATGCTCGGATCACCGGTGTGCAGACGCACAGTCATTTTTTTCTCATATTCTGAGCGTTTCATGACCTCAAGAACCTCATCAAGAGTCATTTTCGCAGAATTATAAATCTCACAGCCCTCTTTCGCATAGTCCAAAAGCGCTGGATTCACCAGCGATCCGGCGTAGATGATCACGTCTGCCTGTGAAAGCATTTTTGCACCGCGGACGGTAATCAGATCTGCAGCTCCTGTTCCTGCGCCAACAAAGTAAACCATTTTTCTGCCTCCCTGCTTCTGGCCAATTCCCCGAATTCGTTTGCATACATAATGCAATCAATCTGGAGTCTGCCTTTTGCTCTTTTATTTAAATAGAAAACAATCCGATCCATGGCCTGATCCATGACTTCTTCCAGTTTTCCGCATTCTTTCAAAATCCTTACAGCCTCTTCTGTGGAGACACAGTCCAGAATTTCCCGGACATGATCCGGTTTTACATGTGCCCTTATGGCAAACGAGGCCATCAATTCCATCCGGCAGTCCCCTTCTTTTGAATGAGTGTTCATAATACCACCGGACACTTTAATCAGTTTTCCGATATGACCGGTCAGAAGCATACGCTTAAACCCCAACTCTACAGCCATATCAATCGTATCGCCAATAAAATTGCTGCATTTTACACTGCGGTCCAGATCATACCCGTATGCTGCTTTCATAAAATCCAGACCATAGTTTCCCGGAGAAACCGCCACATAATCATACCCTTGTGCGCTCCTCTGGTTTAATTCCACGCGGATTGTATCCAGAATTGCCTGATTGCTCATCGGCTCTACAATCCCACTGGTGCCAAGAATCGAAATTCCACCAACGATTCCCAGGCGAGGATTGAAGGTCTGTTTTGCGATTTCTTCTCCGTTCGGCACAGAAATCACGACAGACAGGGATCTCTGGTAATCTGTGACTTTGCAGACTTCAAGAACTTCCTTCTTAATCATTTCTCTTGGAACATGGTTGATCGCCGCATTGCCCACCGGCTGATCAAGTCCTGGTTTTGTGACACGGCCTACGCCCGGACCGCCATCTATGTTGATAACTCCAACTGCGTAATCAGTTCCGGAATCGGCTCCCTGCTCGATACTCTTTTTTTCCGAGTCTTCCATATACGACACGGTCGCAAAAATTTTTGCCCCAGTCGTCACATCCGGATCATCTCCACCGTCTTTCACGACCGCACAGCTTACCTGAGATTCAGAAACGCTGATATCTATAATCTGTGCCGGGAAAATGATTCCTTTTGGTGTCTCGATACTGATTTCTGTTTTTTTCTTTCCGGTCAGCAGCATATATGCAGCTGCTTTTGCTGCCGCTGCCGCGCAGCTTCCAGTGGTAAAACCGAATCGCATATCACTGCCTCCCTTACCTTACTTTAATATTTCGTCCCTCAGTTCATATAACAGTGCATTACAGATTGCAGCCGCCACATTGCTTCCGCCTTTTCTTCCCATATTCAGAATATACGGCACATCCGTCTCCCGGATCAGCTCCTTTGAAACCTCCACATTGACAAATCCCACCGGAACACCGATCACAAATGCCGGTCTCCAGCTACTGGTCTTCATCATTTCGTAAATCTGTATCAATGCTGTCGGTGCATTTCCAATAGCAAAAATCACCGGCTTTTCTAATTTGGATGCCATCTCCATGCTTATGACCGCACGTGTAGTATTTCTCTCTTTCGCAAGCTTCGCTACCGTCTCGTCTGCCATAAAGCAGTGTACTTCTCCTCCAAACTCTGCGAGAAGTTTCTTATTGATCCCTGATTTTCCCATGTTGGTGTCAGTCACAATATCCGCACCATTTCGAATCAGATCCTTCGCAATTTTTACCGCATTGGGGGAATATGTCATGGTCTGCGCATAATCGAAATCTGCACTGGTATGTATCGCGCGTTTTGTGACCATCTCCTGATCTTTGGGAAGAGTAATTCCCCGTTCCTTTAGTTTCTCTGAAATAATCTCAAAGCTTCGCCTCTCGATTTCTGTCGGCAGAATATGCTCTATTCGTTCCAATTTATCTCACCAATCACTTTCAATAATTGTTCATTTTCCTGTCTTGTTTTTATTGCGATCCGGTAGTAACCACTTCCAAGACCGCGGAAATTACCACAATCCCGGATCAGAATTCCCTTTTCCAGCATTTTCTCATACATCGGTTTTGGGGAATATATCATCAGGAAATTGGCTGCGCCCGGATATACGATACACTGGTTCTCAGAAGCACGTCCCAATTCGTCCACAAGGAATTCCCGCTCAGCATTTAAATACTCCAGTGTCTTCGCTACAAAATCCGTCTGCTCTGTGCAGGCAATTCCTGCCGCCTGCGCAAAGGTCGAAAGATTCCATTCCGGCAATTGACGTCTGACCTGCTCTCTGAGTCTTTCATTTCCACAAATCATAAAACCCAGACGTACACCCGGAATTGTAAAGATCTTTGTGTATGCCTGAATAATAATCAGGTTCTCAAACTCCGAAACCGCATCTGCCATTGATTGACCATTTTCACAGAAATCTATAAAACATTCATCCAGTACGACTGTAATATTTTTGTCTCTGCAATGCTCCGCAAGTTTTATAAGAAATGCTTTTTCCGACAGCGCTCCTGTAGGATTGTTAGGATTCGCAATAAACAGCATATCCACATCTTCATTTAAATGCTGAAACACCCCCTCATCAAGCAGAAATTGATTTTCCTTTTTCAGCTGATAGTAGAGAATCCTGTCAGTAACTGCTCCGGCTGCATGCTCATATCCATAGAAGGAAGGCACCGGGATCACGACTTTTTTCGGGCGTAGTGCGTGGACGACTGCCATGAAGAGTTCGGATGCTCCATTGCCAAATAGCAGGTGTTCTTCTGGTATTCGATGTGTATCAGCAACTGACTTTTTCAGTTTTTCTGCATGGATGTCCGGGTAGGTTCCACATTGTTCTACCGCGCGGCAGAGTGCTTCTTTGACTGGCTCCGGGATTCCCAGAGGATTTACATTCACGGAAAAGTCCAGGTTTACGGAATTCCGATAAATATCTCCGCCATGAATGGTTTTCATGCTATAATCCTCCCTTCCAAATTCAGACTATTTTCCCTTCACAGACAAACACCGTCATGACCACCAGGCACATGATTTCACAAAGCCATGCGGTCCCGTACATTAGCCGGTTTGCACGTCTGATATCCTCATATTCCACCGGGCGAATGGAATCTCCGATAAATGGCTTTTTCACGATTTTACCAAAATAGCTTGCATCTCCCGCAAGGCGAATTCCCAATGCCCCTGCACAAACCGCCTCCGTCTGCGCAGAATTGGGGCTGGCATGATTCCGGTTGTCACGCTTGTAAATTTTGTAAGCGTGTGTTCCGGAAAAATCGTTTCCACCAAGATATGCTGCCAGAATCATCAGATACGCGCTGATTCGTGATGGAACGTAATTCACCACATCATCCAGCTTTGCTGCTGCCCGTCCGAAATATAGATATTGATCATTTTTATAGCCGACCATAGAATCCATGGTATTTACGGCCTTATACAGAAAGCCCAGCACAGGACCTCCAATTGCGGTATAAATCATTGGTGCTATGACACCGTCCGAGGTATTTTCTGCAACGGTCTCAATCGCCGCTTTTGCGACCCCTTCTTCGTTCAACACTGCGGTATCACGGCCCACGATCATAGAAACTGCCTTTCTGGCTGCCGACAGATCACTCGCTCTCAGGCAATCGTAGACTTTCATGCTCTCCACTTTCAGACATTTTGCCGCCAGAATCTGATACGTCATAATCATCTCGACGAGGCCACCTGCAATTGGATTTACCATATACGCGGTCTTGAGAAGCAGACTTACAGCAAGCAATGTACATCCAAGAACAACCAGGACCAGGACAATTCCCTGGTAAAACTCTCTTTTGTTGTTTCTCTCTACGCCCGTTTTTATCAGTACCCGTTCAGTTTTTGAAATCAGATTACCGATCAGACGGATCGGATGCGGCAGCCAGTATGGATCCCCCAACAGCAGATCCAGAAGGAATCCACCAATAAATGCCGCCATTCGGTACTTGATAGTCAAAATATTCACCTCCATGAAACCGGCTTAGAAGAGCCATGATTGTTCCACCGTGGACGATGCATCCGACCGTCAGTTGTCCCTGCTGCAGTGGTTCCAGCACGTTCCACATCATCTCAAATCCGTGTGCGCATCGTTCCACAAACGCTTCTCGACTCTCACCCCCAGGAAAGGGGAGAATCCCACCACTGTCAATCCACTCCTGATATCTCTGATCACCGCTCAATTCTTGATAATTCTTTCCTTCAAACTCACCAAAATCCATTTCCGTCCACTCGGAAATCTCGGAATATGGAGTCTCAGGATATAAAATATCCGCAGTTTCTTTGCACCGCTTCATCGGACTCACGAACAGGTAATCAACGTTCGGATATCTGCCATTCTCTTTCTGTGCCAGAAGTTCCATTCTTCCGACCATGTCCAGCTCCTCGTCCGTCTTTCCCAGATAACGGTGCTCTCTATTGGAAGCAGTTGCACCATGGCGGATCAAAACGATCTTTCTTTGATTCGATGTCCAATCCCACATATCACTCGCTCCACTTCCTCTGCTTTTTTCGCCAGCTCAATTAAAATTCTTCCGGTCCGCTCACGATATTCCCGCTCAAAAGCGTCCAATGGTACAATTCCGTTTCCGACCTCATCACTGATCAGGATGCAATCCGGATTCTTGTCCAAAAAGAGCATAATTTCCTCCTCCGGACAGCCGCCTTCTGAAATTCTGGTTCTGATCCAGCTATGTAAATGATTTACGATGACGATTTCCTCTGTATTGATTACTTCCTGCTCATTTTTTCCAATCTCCTGGACTACTTTACTGCGCGCACACATATCCCCACCGGAAATCTTTTCCAGCACATAATCCAGCTTTCCCTGCGCGTATCCGCCAATTACCAGTTTCATCTTTCAACCTCTATCTCAACACTTCGATCACAGCCGCCGCCACAACTATGCCAAGTTCACAGACTGTAACAAAATATCCGGCCGTATCTCCCGTAATTCCACCAAGCTCTTTTTTGCATTTTATGTAATAATATCCAAACACTCCAAGCGCCGCTGTTACAATCCATACACCTGCAGCACCGGCCTGTTTGATCATAAACAGAATCGCCAGCGCACACTGAAAATACAAAGTCACCAGAACGCTGGTTTTGTGCGCACTGTTTGCAAACATGAAAAGCAATCCGTCATGCTTTGCACTCTTAAATGAAACAACTCCGATTCCGCTGAGCGCTCTCGACAGAAAAAATCCTGCACAGACTGCCGTTACCAGATCCATGCTTCTCAGCTCAGAGAATGCGCCAAGAAAGACCATTCCATAAACAGCCAGCATGATCACAGAAAACGCTCCGATATGAGGATCCTTTAAAATCTCCAGTTTCCGTTCTATCGGCTGGTAGGAGTGAAGCGCATCCATGGTATCCATGAAACCATCCACGTGAAATCCTCCGGTAATCAAAAGAGGAATCGCTGCTCCGATCAGAGTATGACACATGGTTCCGAGTTCCAACCAGTCGGATAGCCAGAACCAGAGATACAGAGTTCCTCCAAGCACTCCCCCGACCCATGGGAAGAAACAAAGCATATCTTTCATGTCCTCATCCTTCCACTGAAACTGTGGAACCGGAATTTTTGAGTATATGGAAAATGCGATGCATAATGATCTTAATATTCGCATATTAATTCCCTTTCTTAATCATAATCGGAATGCCGACTACAACTTCAACCACTTCATCAGCCATATTGGTTAACGCTCTGTTGATTCTGCCCAGTGCACAGATGTAAGCCATGGTGCTTTCATCATAAATAATTCCGTCCTCAAACACATTGTTGGTCACGACTACCAGATGTGCCAGTTTTTCTCGCAGAACATTTATATCGGAAAGAACAGTCTCCACAACATCGTCCTCCGGTTTCTGACCAGTTTCCCAGAACATCTCATTCGCTGCCAGGTTTGACATACATTCCAGCAAAATGGTCGACTCTGATGGTACTTTTATTCTATCGATTGCATCTTTTATAGAAACAGTCTGCTCAATAGTCGCAAATCCTTTTCCATTTCGCATATTTCTGTGACGTTCGACTTTCTTCCTGCCATCCTCGCCAAAAACCTGCATGGTCGCAAGATAGTATTTTTGCATATTGTTGGAAATCCGCTGAGTATACTCTTCCGCAAATGAAGATTTTCCGCTGCCGCTTCCGCCAATGATCACTGTCATCATCGTTTTTGATACCTCTCATACTGTTCGATCTTCATGTCCAGGAAGGTCGTCCGGTCCCGATACACGCTAAGTGCCAGATCCAGCAGCGCAAACATCATCACGGCACCGGTTCCTTCTCCAAGAGCCAGATCGCCATCAATGACCGCGTCCAGGCCCAACTCATTCAATATTATTTCTGTTGCCGGTTCTTTTCCTTTGTGGGATGCGATCAGGTATTCCTTCGTTCCCGGCATAAGATACTCCGATGCCAGTGCAGCAGCCAGGCTGATCACACCGTCCAGAACGACTGGCACATGATAAATCGCTCCCCCGATGCAGACTCCCACGAGTCCTGCAATATCCAGACCGCCAACGGTCTTCAAGGCACGAAAGCTCTGTTCCCGCCGTTTCTGATCCGCGACTCCCATCGCCAGTTCCTTTTCCTCAGGACCTTTACGCAGACCATATTTTTTCAGTGCGCGGTCGATTACATCTATTTTGTGCTCCAGCTTATGATCATCCAGACCAGCACCTCGTCCTGTCACATCTCTGGCATCCAGTCCCAGCAACGACGCAGTCACCGCACTGCTGGTCGTGGTGTTTCCGATTCCCATTTCCCCGGTCGCAAGAATGTTATATCCTGCATTTTTACATTCCCGTACCAGTTCGATTCCGACTGCAATCGCCCGGATTGCTTCTTCCTCCGTCATGGCAGGCTCCTTCAGGAAATTTCTTGTTCCACAGCGGATTCTTCTATCCAGAACGCCTGCAAGCTTCTTTGCCTGATTCATTCCGATGTCCACAGGTATGGTGTCCACTCCATTTACCTGAGACATTTTTCCGACTGAAGACTTCCTCTCAGCCATTTTTCCGGCCACGATCGCCGTAACTTCCTGGCCGGACTGACTGACTCCTTCCTCCACGATTCCGTTGTCGGCGCACATGATGATCACAGCTTTTTGGGAAAGATCAATCTGGTCTGTCCCGGAGATTGCTCCGAGTTTCGCAATGATCGATTCAAATTTCCCAAGACCGTCGATTGGCTTCGCCACATGATCCCAGTGCGCAAAAACTGCCTGTCGGATTTCTTCGTCAGGCAGGACTATGGATACCTGCATGAATTCTTTTTTGTTGAACTTATTCCAGATCAGCTTCTCTGAGCATTCCATAGATTTCCTCCATGTTCAGATATTCTCTCAGGGTATCTGCCAGTTTATCGTACTGGGTTTCCTTGAACTGCGCGTAATTCATCAGACTGCCTTTCTCCAACTCAATTCCCTTTTTCTTCGCCAGGGCAGAGATAATTTTTGAAGCGATTTCCGCCTGATCAAAGATTCCGTGAATGTAGGTTCCGTAAATATCTTTTTCTATCGCCTGTACGACCACGGGCATCAATGCTTGTTCTGCATTAGTTTCTCCCATATGAATCTCATATCCCACATATTCAGCTTTCGAAATACCGGCAAAAATGCCCGACACCTCATTCAATTTCCCGGCAGCCTGACGTCTCGTCTTCTCTGGTTTCAGCACCGTCTCGACCGGCAGCAGTTCCATTCCGCGCATACTTCCGCCGCTTTCCGTATGGTGCGGATCTGAAATTGTACAGCCCAGCATCTGAAATCCGCCACAGATTCCAAAAATCGGTACCTGACCGGACAGTTTTTTTACCGCTGCCTCCAGCCCATTCTGGCACATCCATTTCAGATCTTCCATGGTATTTTTACTGCCCGGAAG
>JAFUMF010000009.1 GCA_017482945.1 Lachnospiraceae bacterium | reverse complement strand
GCTGGACAGACATTTTCCGGGAATGAAGGAACGGTATCATCGGAAATATGGTTACTCTTATGAGGTGAGAAGTGACAATCTGTTTTAATGCTCTGTGCTCCTTGCGGGAAATAAAATTCGTTTGACAGAAAAAGAATGGCTTTGTTCTCCGCGCATATATAATGAAGAAACTGGCTATCCTTACAGTGATGAGATTTGCTGTAAGGAGGCCATTTTTTATGGATATGAATTATGAAATTGTGAGAGTGCATGGAAGAGAGATCTTGGATTCGCGGGGAAACCCGACGGTGGAGGCTGAAGTGGAGTTGGAGTGTGGCGCGATCGGACGCGCAGCAGTTCCGTCGGGCGCATCGACGGGGAAATTTGAGGCCGTGGAACTTCGAGACGGCGGCGGTCGGTATCTTGGGAAAGGCGTGAAAAAGGCAGTGGAGCATATTAATACAGAGCTCGCTGAAGCGATTCTTTTTGAAAATGCCATGAACCAGAAGAGAATTGACCAGTTGCTGATTGAGAAAGATGGAACAGAGAACAAAGAGCAGATGGGAGCCAATGCGATTCTGGCAGTTTCTCTTGCAACAGCAAGAGCGGCGGCGAATGCGCTGGGGATCCCGTTGTATCGATATTTGGGCGGCATAAACGGAAATGAACTTCCGGTTCCGATGATGAATATTTTAAACGGCGGTAAGCATGCCGATAATACTGTAGATCTGCAGGAGTTCATGATCATGCCGGTGGGAGCCAACTGCTTTTGTGAAGGTCTGAGGATGTGTGCGGAGATTTACCACACTCTCAAAGAGCTTTTGAAAGCCGATGGTTATTCTACTGCGGTCGGTGATGAAGGCGGTTTCGCTCCGAATCTGAAAAATTCGGAAGAAGTTCTTTCTTATTTAGTACGTGCCGTGCGGGAGACAGGATATGAGCCGGGAGTGGATGTGAAGTTTGCCATTGACGCGGCTGCAAGTGAACTATACAATGAGTTGACTGGCATGTATGAATTCCCGGGCGAGAGCAAAATGAATGGGATCAAGGTAGAAAGGAACACGGAACAGATGGTTGAGTATTTCAGACGCCTTGTGGATGGATATCCGATCTGCTCGATTGAGGATGCCATTGCGGAAGAGGACTGGAAGGGATGGCAGTTGTTGACGAAGATCATGGGGAATCGGGTCCAGCTGGTTGGAGATGATCTGTTTGTCACCAACACGAAACGTCTGAAAAAAGGAATCGAGCTTCAGGCCGGCAATGCGATTTTGATCAAAGTAAATCAGATCGGTACACTTTCTGAAAGCCTCGAGGCCATTGAAACTGCGAAAAAAGCCGGATTCAAAACCGTTATTTCACATCGCTCCGGTGAGACAGAGGATCCATTTATCGCGGATATTGCTGTGGCTGTCAACGCTGGACAGATCAAAACAGGTGCGCCTTGCAGGTCCGAACGGGTGGCAAAATACAACGAATTGCTTCGAATTGAGGAAAAAATCGCCTGCCATTCCGGGAAATAAAGGTTGTATTTCCCACAAAACTGTGTTATGATTACTATGTTTGTGGACAGGAGGTGTAAGTGATGTTAAGAATCCTTTTAACAATTGTATTCGTTGTCTTATGTATCGCTATGGTATCGGTTGTTTTATTACAGGAAGGCAAGTCTTCTGGACTTGGTGCACTTAGTGGTGCAGCTGAGAGCCATTGGGCTAAAAATAAGGGTCGTACTATGGAAGGCAAAATGGAGAAATTCACAAAAATTGCTGCAGTGCTGATTTTCGTACTGGCTCTTGTATTAAACTTAAACTTCTAAGATAACGAACACTCTTGCGAAATGTTTGCAAGAGTGTTTTTTATAATCATAGGAAAATCCTGTGATTTATCAAGGAGAGAAATGGAAAATAATCGTTTTCAGGAAAGAAAGGACATGATCCTTTCCTTAATGAATGAAAAAGAATACGTGCCGATGAAGTTAAAGGAGCTGGCGATCCTTCTGGATGTTCCGAAGGAGAACCGCGAGGAACTGAAGGCAGTACTGGATGCGCTGATGGCTGATGGCAAGATCAGTGTGTCAAAAAAAGGAAAATATGCAAAAGCAGAAGTTTTTGCACAGGCAGGTGTGTTCAGTGCGCACCCGAGAGGATTTGGTTTTGTGGCCATCGAAGGCCGGGAGGGCGATGTGTTCGTGGCACCTGACAATACGGGAGATGCCATGGACGGCGATACCGTTCAGGTCGTGGTGGAAGAGGAAACGAAGAATCGCAAGGCTGAGGCAGTTGTTGTTAAAGTATTAAAGCGCGCCAACGAGACCGTGATCGGTATGTTCGAAAAGAGCAGACACTTTGGTTTTGTCGTGCCGGACAATCCCAGGATCACAACTGACGTGTTTATTCCGGAGGGAATGGACATGGGAGCTGTTTCCGGTCATAAAGTGGTCGTGAAGCTGACTTCTTATGGAAGTGCGAGAAAGAATCCAGAGGGAAAAGTGATCGAAATTCTGGGTCATATCAATGATCCGGGCGTGGATATTTTATCGATCGTAAAGGCATACGGCTTGCCGGAGAGTTATCCGCAGGAGGTTATGGATGAGGTTTCCGAAGTTCCGGAGGCGCTTGATGAAGCGATGATCATGGAGGAACTTGCAAAGGGCCGTGTGGATCTTCGCGATGTGCCGATGGTGACGATCGATGGTGAAGATGCGAAGGACCTGGACGATGCGGTCAGCGTTTCAAAGGAAATCGCAGATGGCCGCGTGATGTACCATCTCGGTGTGCATATTGCGGATGTAACGCATTATGTGAAGGAGAACTCTGCTCTGGACCAGGAAGCATTGAAACGTGGAACCAGTGTGTATCTGGTGGACCGTGTAATCCCGATGCTGCCCCACAGACTTTCCAACGGAATCTGTTCTCTGAATGCAGGAACAGACCGGTTTGCGCTGAGCTGTCTGATGGATCTGGATGAAAAAGGAAATATCGTTGGTCATAGAATCTGCGAGACTGTGGTGCGGATCGACCGGAGAATGACTTATACGGCAGTCAATGCGATCTTGCAGGCGAAAAATGGAGCATTTGACGAGCAGGAATCGGAGGAGAATGCAAAAAAACAGGCAAAAGAATTTGCAGAAAAGTGTCTCGAAGAGTACGCGGAATTTGTCCCGATGTTCCTTCTTATGGATGAAACTGCAAAAGTTCTCCGCAAAAAACGTATGGCACGCGGTGCTGTAGACTTCGATTTCCCGGAGTGTAAGATCATTCTGGACGAAAAAGGTCGTCCGAAGGATATCCGCCCATACGAGCGCAACGATGCCAACATGCTGATCGAGGATTTCATGCTGGCAGCCAATGAGACGGTTGCAGAAGATTACTTCTGGCAGCAGATCCCATTCTTATACCGTACCCATGAAAAGCCGGACGAGGAAAAAATCAAACGTTTCGGCATCCTGATCAATAATTTCGGCTATTCGATCCGCTTGCAGAACGGAGAGCTGCACCCGAAGGAGATGCAGAAGCTTCTTTCCAAAGTGGCGGGAACACCGGAAGAGGCGCTGCTTTCAAGACTGGCGCTCCGCTCCATGAAACAGGCGAAATATTCCACGGATTGTGTTGGCCATTTTGGTCTGGCGGCTAAGTACTACACACACTTTACGTCACCGATCCGCAGATATCCAGACCTGCAGATCCACCGGATCATCAAAGAAAATCTTCATGGAAAACTTGGACAGAAGCGCTTATCCCATTATGAGCGGATGTTGCCGGAAGTTTCCGTATGGACGTCCCAGCGTGAGCGCCTGGCAGAGGAAGCCGAGCGTGAGACCGACAAAGCGAAGAAGGTCCAGTATATGGAACGCCGCATTGGCGAGATTTACGATGGAGTGATTTCCGGCATCAGCAATTATGGATTTTATGTAGAACTTCCGAATACGGTGGAAGGTATGGTCAGACTTTCTGAGCTGCACGGTGACTACTATACGTTTGATGAGACCCACTATGAGCTCGTGGGCGAGCGAAGCAGGCGGAAATTCAAGCTGGGCCAGCAGATTCAGGTTCAGGTAGTTTCTGTGGATAAATATATGAAGACCATTGATTTTCTTCCGGTAAAGAATTTCTAGGTAGGCGAAAGACAGAAGTCCGGAACATGGTCTGTCTTGTGATAGAAAAAAGAACAGGACATGAAACTGCCGGATGTTTACCGCAAGTGCAAAATGTGGTATGATTAGGGCGGGCGGAAATATCGACCGCCTGTCCTCAAAATAGAAAAGAAGGAGAGCAACATGGGGAAGACCGGTATTAAACTGATCGCAAATAACAAAAAAGCATTTTTTGATTATTTCATCGATGAAAAATATGAGTGCGGCATCTCTCTTGCAGTCACGGAGGTGAAATCCCTGCGCACGGGAAAATGCAGCATCAAAGAGTCCTTCGTCAGCATCATCAACGATGAGGTCATGATTCTCGGTATGCACATCAGCCCGTATGAAAAGGGAAATATCTTCAACAAAGATCCGCTTCGCGACAGAAAACTTCTGATGCACCGCTATGAGATCAATAAATTAAAAGGAAAAATCCAGGAGAAGGGCTATACCCTCGTTCCGCTTCAGGTCTATTTTAAAGGAAGTCTCGTAAAAGTGGAGATCGGCCTTGCGAGAGGTAAGAAACTCTATGACAAACGTGCAGACATCGCGAAGAAAGACCAGAGAAGAGAGCTGGAGAAAGAATTCAAGGTGAAAAATCTTTACTAAGAACGACTGAAATCTCAGGAATTTCCTCGTTCTGATCAATGTCGGAAGAGTGGAAATTACAGGAGATTTTGTAAGGAAAAAGTAAGGCCGCACACCCTTGACTTTGTAATTCTAAAATGATATTATAATTACGCTCAAATGAAAGTTGGGCGAACGGTTTCGCGCCGTCGGGCGCAATTGCTCCTTAGAGGGCGGCCAGTAAGGGCTTGTACTGGTTTCGACGGGGGCTATGAAGCTGGTGAAGCTATCCGCAGGCGATGCGTTAAATGGCAAACTTAAAATTAAACGCTAACGACGAATTAGCATACGCAGCCTAATTAGGCAGCTGTCGGCCTGGTGTGACCTGCAACATCAGTAACCGGCATCATTAACTGCAGGAAACGACACGTGCAAAGCTTTGCGCACGTGGGCGTATGATGAAGCTACTGAACGTGCTAGGATGTCTGTTTCCGGGTACGGGAGGGAATGTCAAAGAATAGACTATGATAGTAGAAGAACAGGGGATTGGTTTTCGGACAGGGGTTCGATTCCCCTCAGGTCCATTGAGAAAGTCTTGTATTAACAAGGCTTTTTTAATTTTATGAAAACAGAGGTACTAAAAGAAGGACTCGTTGCATCTTTCTGTGTTTAAAACAATAAAAATCTCCTTCGTCACTCAAACGAAGGAGATCATTG
>JAFUMF010000081.1 GCA_017482945.1 Lachnospiraceae bacterium | reverse complement strand
GTCATTCTTACAACAGAGAAACTCCGGTATGAGGAAGTATATACGGAAGAAATCTGGGGGGCAGCGGTAGACAACCGCGGTACGACCTTTGAATCCGTACTTCTGCCGCAGGTCCATGACTTTCTGATTGAACTGAAGACCATGAGCAGCATGGCCGAGGATCAGGAAATCACGCTGACCAGCAGAGAGAAAGAACTGGTGAGTGAGGCGGCAGCGCAGTATTTCATGGCACTTGGAAATGAGCGGGCAGAGGAATTTGGTCTCGAGCAGGAAACTGTGGCAGAGCTCTATACGGATTATTGGACCGCGGAGAAGCTGGTGGAACAGTTGACCGGTGATATGAATTTGGAGGTCAGTGACAGCGAGGCAAAGGTAATCACGGTGTCTCAGATCGAGTTTTCTGACCGGGCGGAGGCCGAGGAGACATTGGCACTTTTACAAGAAGAAGGCGCTGATTTTAACACCATCGCGAAGGAGTATTCCGAGAACGAAGAAATCAAAACCCAGATTCACCGAGGATTAAAAGGAAGTGAGTACGAGGCGGCAGCATTCGAGATGGCCGAGGGGGATTTGAGCGGCGTGGTGGCTGACTCTGGAAAATACTATATTTTAAAATGTGTGGATGACTATGACGAGGATGCGACAAGAATCCGAAAAGAGCAGATGATGCGTGAGAAAAAGACAGACGCATTCCACAGCAGTTATCAGGCATATAAGGCAGAGAATCCACTGACCGGCGATGAAGAACTGTGGAAAGAGCTCTCCATCGAGGAAAGCCCAAAGGTCGAGGCGGATTTCTTTGCGATTTACGAGGAAGTCTGCTCAGCGCAGGAGAGCGGCGTTTAAAAAGAATTAGATCAGGAGAAAAAAGTTCTTACTTTGGAGTAGTAATTGGGGAGGAACTGTATGAAAAAGCAAAAGAAACCGCTGAATTCAGTGGCATTGCTGTTTTTTATGATCATTGCGGCAGCGATTCTTACGTATCTCATTCCGGCCGGAAGTTATGAACGGATGGAAGTGGAAGGCCGGATGGTGGTCGATCCAGATAGTTTTACGTGGAGAGAGTCATCACCAGCCGGACTTTTGGATATATTTGTTGCTGTTCCGTCCGGCATGACAGAGGCGGCAAATCTCCTTGTTCTTGCCATGCTCATCGGCGGCGGAATGGAATGTGTTCAGGCATCAGGAGCCCTGAATATTGGAATTTCCCGGGTGATTAAGAAGGTGGGATTGGCCAGAGGTAATTTTATTCTTGTGGTGTTGTTTTACATTTTCGCCTTTCTAGGCGGCTTTCTTGGCTTCATCGAAGGCGCGCTGCCGTTCATTCCGATTGCGATCTCCATAGCGATCGGACTTGGGTACGATTCCGTGGTCGGAGTTGCTATCGCTATGGTCGGTTCGATCATGGGCTTTGCCTGTGGACCCACCAATGCGTATACGGTCGGTGTGTCCCAGTCCATTGCAGGACTGCCGATTTATTCCGGTATTGAGCTGCGGCTGGTGGTGTTCGCCATTGTGCCGCTCATTTGTCTTGTCTACATCCTGAATTATGCAGGACGAGTGAAAAAGAATCCGACGGTCAGCCTTGTGGCGGATGTGGATGTGTCTGATCTGGCATTTGACACATCAGAATTTGAATCTCAGCCGTTTACCTGGAAGCATGGCTGCATTTTATTTACATTGATTGGCAGCATTGCCAGTTATGTGTACGGAACAGTCGCACTTGGCTGGGGCTTTGCCCACCTGGGTGCCATGTTCGTGATCGTGGGAATGATTTCCGGTGGGATCAACGGATTGGGTGTGAACGGAACCGCCGAAACATTTCTTCGCGGAGCAAAATCAATGGCAGAGGCTGGAATTGTCATGGGCGTGGCGTTTGGAATTTCCTGGGTGTTGACAGAGGCATGTATTCTTGACACCATTGTGTACTATATGGCAGGGATGTTAGCAGGCCTTTCTCCGGTGGTCTCGATCATTGCGCTGTTTGTTGTCGTGATGTTCATCAATCTGCTGATTCCGTCTGGTTCTGGAAAAGCAGTGGTGGTTATGCCGATCATTTTGCCGATTGCCCAGATCGTAGGGATTGAATCTCAAGTAGCGATTCTGGCGTATCAGTTTGGTGATGGTGTGACAAAGATGTGTACGCCGCTTCTTGGCGTGCTTCTTCTGGCGTTGGGATTTGGAAGAGTCCCGTTTTCCAAGTGGGCGAAATTTGTATTTCCGCTGGTTGGAATTCTGGTGATTGTGTCCTGCGCAGTATTGGTGGTCGCGATGAAAATTGGATATTGTTAAGAAAATGGCCGTTGTGTGAAAAATGGCTATACATAGACATAAATGGGGGGCGGATTTGCTCCCCTGTTTTTAATCGCAGCGCTAATTTCAGATTGTATAATTCCCATACCTGTTGTACAATAAAAATTGGAGACTTGGAGGAGGAACTCATATGGTGGCGTTAAAAATTGAGGAACAGAAAACATTCACGTCCGGCTTGTTTTTAGGAGAATTATTCGACCGTTTTTTGGTGAGGGAAGCGAACATTATTACGTTCAATAGCTTTACGATCGACGGTCATGTCCGTCATGGATACTATTCGGATGAAGAGCTGGAGGAGAATCAGATCGAAGAGTTTTCCGCGTGGAAAGCAATCAAGCCATTCTGTTTTTCACTGATCAAAGGAAAACGTTTGCCGGAGAGTTTCCGAATCGTGTTTATGCTTTCTCCGGACGGAAAAGAGAAGTTTTTGGAGAGCCGGATTCTGGGTATGTCACCGGATTCGGTGGGAGGACTTTATCTGAACGTCCATTATGATAATAATGAAATGACTGTCGTGACAGGAACGTCCATGAATATTTTTACCCTGGACAAGACACTGGAGCGGGAGTGGGATGAGAGTGTAAAGCAGTTTTTGAAAAAGCATGGGATTGCTTATGAGGAAGTAGGATGAAGAATAAGAAACATGGTATTTTTTATGGTTGGTATGTAGTGGCAGCCGGTTGTGTTGCAATTGCAATGACCACGGGTGTTGTTAACAACTGTTTCAGCCAGTTCATTAAGCCTGTCTGTGCGGACATGGGAATTACACGACAGGAGATGAGCATGATCCAGACGGTATTTTCCTTTGCTTCGATGGCGTTTGCTATGATTTGGGGAAGTCTGTCCAAGCGGATCAATCTGCACCGATGGATGTGTATTTGTGCAGCTGTAATGCCGATCGTTTACGGATGCTACGGCTTGATGCAGGATATTCGGATGGGTTATGTGATCTCAATTGTTCTCACACCATTCTTTTTCATTATTTCGATGACTGTGTTTAACTATATCATTGGTAACTGGTTCGTGAAGAATCGTGGTCTGGCCATTGGACTTGCGTCCATGGGAAGCGGAATCGGTGGTATGATCATGAATACAGTGGTCAGTCAGTTGATTATTAATTTTGGCTGGCGTATGACATATTTCGTCCTGGCAATCATTATGTTTGTTGCCGTTGTTCCGCTGATGGTCTTTGTTGTGCGGGAGAAACCGGCAGATAAAGGTCTGAGACCGTATGGGCTGGATGAAGTGGAAGCGGAAGTGAATGTGAATGCGAATGGCAAGGGGGAAGCAGACCCGGTTCGTTTTGAGGGATATACATTTTCAGAAGCACTTCGGATGCCGGTATTCTGGGCAGTGGTATTCTGCAGTGTGAGCATGGTCATGGCAATCTGTGCCTTTTACCAGACACTGGCTCCACACTTAAGCGACAGCGGCTATACGGTGACCTTTGCGGCAGTGATGACCTCGGTTTCTATGGGAGCGCTGGCCATTGGCAAGGTGACATTGGGACGAATGTTTGATAGGCTGGGAAGCCGCAAGGCGGTTACGATCGCGTGTGCTTGTACCTTTATCGGCATTATCGGCATGATTTTCTGCCAGAGTTGGATTGCATTGGCAGCGATCGTTCTGGGCGTAGGACTTGGATGCTCTTTTGGTGCTGTTTGTATGCCGATCATTACTCAGAATATTTTTGGAATGAAAGACTATAACTCCATCTATAGTAAACTTACAGCAGCTACCGGCCTTGGAAGTGCCCTTGCACCGGTAATTACGGGACGTACATACGACGTCTGCGGCAGTTATGTGCCGGCATATATTGGAGCCGCGGCAATAACCTTGGTCAGCATTATCGTGCTGCAGGTTTCGTTGCCGAAGAAAGATCCTGTTTAGAGATTCGGGGACTGTTAGAGAAATCTGGCAGTCCCACATTTTTTTAGACCACTGGGGCGTGACGGCTGCCTGTTCCGTCCATCTGATTCCACTCAAAAATAAACGATACTATTATCTTTTGGGTGGACACTAATATAGTCCGGATTCTGAACCATACCAGGTATATTTTCGGAACAAGTATTAAATATCCCATTTCAGGAGAGGTAAATTAGAAGTGAAATCAGCTAGGAAGCAAGATAATTGACAATCTATCTGACTCAGTATTGGGGAATTCAGAGTCAAGGTCAGCTAAAAAGCTGAAATACAGGAAAGCTATCTGATTTGGCAAGGAATTATTGGGAAGACACATCAGATAGGATGGTAGAAAATAGAAAAACTATCTGTGGCGGATCGTAAAAATCAATGCCTACCCCGATAGAAAAGATGATTGCGCAAGGTTACCATCAACTGTGTGGCTGTATTAGAAATAAATAGAGAAGATATTGTTGGTAAAAAGAATGAGGATGCTGTATTGATTGCAGCATCCTCGCTTGTTTTTATAAGAAATATTTAAATTGTAACATGAGTCCTACATTCCAAACAGAACAAGCCCAGCGCCATCAGTTTATGACACTTCACTCATATTTAATAGTGCCTGTCTGTGCTTTAAGTAGTAAAGAATACCGGCCAGATCCGCCAGTCCCCATCCGATCGGAACAGCCGCCCAGATGGCAGTTACGCCGAAAATCGGAGAAAGTGTGTACGCCAGAAGTACGCGTGTTCCAAGGGAAATTACGGTCAGTACCACGGACATGAACGGCTTTTTGATCGCGCGGTAGAAACCATAGAGCAGGAACAGGATTCCGATTCCGAAGTAGAACGCACCTTCAATTCGAAGATAGCCCACACCGATGGAAATAATTTCTGTTTCCGACGGGTCGATGAAAATGGTCATCAGCGGACGGGCAAAGATAAATACGAGGGCACTCACTGCCATGGCAAAGGTCACGGAGCTGATGCCGGCGCTCTTGATTCCTTTCTGGATGCGGTCTTTCTTGCCGGCGCCGTAGTTCTGGGCGATGAACGTGGAAAAAGCATTTCCAAAGTCCTGAACCGGCATGTAGGCGAAGGAATCGATCTTAACAGCAGCGGCAAATGCAGCCATAACAGCAGTTCCGAAGCTGTTTACCAGGCCCTGAACCATGAGGATTCCCAGATTCATGATGGACTGCTGAACACAGGTCATGAAGGAAAGCCCGGTGATTTCGCTGAGCACTGCCGGATTCCACTGAAGATGTTTCTTCTCGATCCGAAGCTCCGGGAACTTGAACCAGTAATAGAGAAGGATTCCGATTCCCGAAACATACTGGGAGAATACAGTCGCGATCGCAGCGCCGCGGACGCCCCAGCCAAAGCTTACGATAAACACGATATCAAGAATGATATTCAAAACTGCGGAAACTGCCAGGAACAAGAGCGGTGTCAGGGAGTTTCCGACTGCACGGAGCAGGTTTGCGAAAAAGTTGTAAATGAACGTAGCGGTAATTCCGACGAAGATAACGATCAGATATTCCTTCATCATGCCGGTAATCTCAGCCGGGATCTGAAGGAGTCGGATGATCACATCGATTCCTGCAAACACGATCACATTTAAAAGTAGGGTCACACCGCCGATCATGCAGAAGGAAAGGAACACGCTGTTTTTCAGCTTGTCCATGTCTTTTCTTCCATACTGGATGGAAAAGAAGGCGCTGCTTCCCATGCAAAGACCCAGCAGGATCGAAGTGAGGAAGACCATCAGCGAGTAGGCGGAGCCCACCGCAGCCAATGCCTCGGAGCCGATAAACCGGCCAACAATCAGAGTGTCGGCAATATTATAAAACTGCTGAAGCAGGTTTCCGACCATGAGCGGAAATGCAAACTTTAGGAGTTTTCCCGTGATACTGCCCTCGGTTAAATTATGGTCCATAATTTGTTCTCCTTATGTAATGAAATACTTGTAAAAGATTTGCCGTAACTTTAATCTTAGCAGACATAGATGCAATCGTCAATTTATAAAGTTTATAAAATTTTTAGTAGCACTCCATTCTGATGAGTGCTAAAAACTGTTGACTTTTCCAATCTATGGTATTACAATAGGCTATGTTGCAGGAGCGGGATTCTGCAATGGGTATGAAAACAACCGCAGGTATGCGGGCATCGATATAACGAGGATGTCAGAGCATTTTCCTTTGGAAGATGCAACGGTCCGAAATAGTACAAATTTGAAGGAGAGAACAACGATGGCAAAAACAGGAAGTCTTTCAATCAACAGTGAGAACATTTTCCCAATCATTAAAAAATGGTTATATTCTGACCATGATATTTTCTACCGTGAGTTAGTCAGCAACGGATGCGATGCGATCACAAAGCTGAAAAAGCTGGCTCTGATGGGCGAGTACGAGGAGCCGGATGCACCGGAGTATAAGGTTTGCGTAACTGTGAATCCGACTGATAAAACAATCAAGATCACAGACAATGGTCTCGGCATGACAGAGGAAGAGGTCGAAGAGTACATCAACCAGATCGCATTCTCCGGCGCTCAGGATTTCATGAACAAGTACAAAGACAAAGCCAATGAGGACCAGATCATCGGTCATTTCGGCCTTGGCTTCTACTCCGCGTTCATGGTTGCCGACAGAGTTATGATCGACACATTATCCTAGCAGAATGGTGCAAAAGCCGTACACTGGGAGTCCGAGGGCGGCACTGAGTTCGAGATGAGCGACGGTGACAAAGAGGAGATCGGTACAACCATCACTCTTTACCTGAACGACGACAGCACAGAGTTCTCCAACGAGTTCCGCGCACGTGAAGTTCTCCAGAAATACTGTGCATTTATGCCGGTGGAGATCTATGTGAACGATGAGACTGCAGAGCCGATGCTTGAGACCATCGATAAAGACGAGCTGACAGAGAAAGATGTCATCGTTGAGACGATCATCGAGGAAGCAAAGACCGAGGAGAAGGAAAACGAGGACGGAACAAAAGAAATCGTAGAAATCTCCCCGGCGACAGAACGCTACAAAATCGAGAAGCGTCCGGTGCCGGTCAATGACACAAAGCCGCTCTGGAACAAGCGCCCGAACGACTGCACCGATGAAGAGTATAAAGACTTCTACAGAAAAGTGTTCCAGGATTACAAAGAACCGTTATTCTGGATCCACCTGAACATGGACTATCCGTTCAACTTAAAGGGCATCCTCTACTTCCCGAAAATCAACATGGAGTACGAGAGCATCGAAGGTAAGATCAAGCTCTTCAACAACCAGGTATTTATTGCGGACAATATTAAGGAAGTGATTCCGGAGTTCTTAATGCTCTTAAAAGGCACCATCGACTGCCCGGATCTTCCGTTAAACGTTTCCAGAAGCGCCCTTCAGAACGATGGTTTTGTAAAGAAGATTTCTGATTATATCACAAAGAAAGTGGCTGACAAGCTGTCTGGCATGTGCAAGACAGACCGTGAGACTTATGAGAAATACTGGGATGATATCAATCCGTTCATCAAATTCGGCTGTTTAAAGGATGAAAAGTTCGCGGAAAAGATGAACGACTACATCATCTTTAAGAACCTGGACG
>JAFUMF010000080.1 GCA_017482945.1 Lachnospiraceae bacterium | reverse complement strand
TTCTGCAACAAATTCCGAAAATGCAGCCGCGATATATTTCGCAATTTCCGGTGTCAGGTTCACATGCTCATCTTCCACACCTTCCATTGCAATACCGCGCACGTCACTTCCGTTCTGAAGTTTTAAATACTGCTTTTCCAGTTCTAAATTCATTTTATAAACTCCTTTATCCCTTTGTATTTCAAACTCTTTTTTGCAAATAACTTCTATACTTACTGATACTGCTCCTCAAACATACTTCTCAGCAGGCGGATACCTGCCTCTGTTTTAAAAATTTTATTTTCAGTCTCCATGATCGCGCTGTATTTGCTTCCATTTTCATGAAGATTCACCAGAAAGTCGGCTTCCACAAGAATCTGATAATCAATTCCGTCGATGTTGTCATAGGTGTGATGATGGCCGACCAGATATTTCACACGGTCGATCTGAGCTTCTGTGTAACCGCCCAGACTTCTCATCATCTCCTCTGCCTCACCCGGTCCCTCTAATTCCTGGTATTTACCGGTGCTGGAACCATACTTCTCTTTGCTGATTTTAATTCCAATATCATGAACAATGGCTGCAGTCTCCAGAATGAACTGCGTTTCCTCATCCAATCCCTCCAGCGCACCGATGGTCGCAGATAAATCATGAACCTTATAAAAATGCTGGATTCTTCCGGTCGCTCCCTTATCATAATGTGTCATTGCTTCCAGTAATTTCGCATGTTTCCTATTCATCCTATACTCCTATCTCAGTTCCGCAACGATCGCCTTTAATTCCTCTTCCAGTTCCAGGATGTCGGTTACCAGCTTGAACTGGTTTCTCGCGCGGTCCAGATTGTGATTTTCTCTGTGGATCTTAAAGTAGGTATCGCCGTTCAGATAATCTGTCAGGAAACGAATTCCACATTCATAGGTAAGAAGCGCCGCAGAGATCGGAAGCAGCTCGATTTCAGCTTCTGTCAGATCTGCTCCAAGCTCCTCAAGGTATCCTTTCGCAAACGCGCGGAACGCCTCTTTATCGAAGCAGACCTTAGAAAGATCCACCTCGTCCTCTGCACCGGTAGAGGCACCCATACGAAGGGCATCTCCAAAATCGTAAAGCATGCTGCCCGGCATGACAGTATCCAGGTCAATCACACAGATCGCCTCGCCGGTCTCTCTATCGAACAGAATATTATCGATTTTTGTATCATTATGAGTCACACGCACCGGGACTTCACCAGTCTCCATCCTGGATACGACCACATCGGCAATCTTCGCATGCTCCAGTGCAAACGCGATTTCAGTCTCCACACCAGACGCACGTCCCGCCTTATTTTCAGCAATTGCAGCCTTTAACGCTTCCACACGTTTCGGGGTGTGATGAAAATCCTGAATTGTCTCATGGAGCACATCCACCGGGAAATCACTTAACATCTGCTGAAAATGGCCAAAGCCTTTTCCCGCATGATACAGATCATCGTAAGTCTTCTCATTTACGATAATTTTTGTGTCTTCCACAAAACGATACATGCGGTACACGTTATCCTCTTCGTCACGGTAATAATTTCTTCCATCCACTGTCTTGATGATTCGAAGTGTCTCGCGCTCCGGATCTCCGCCTGCTGCGATGATTTTTTTGCGCAAGAATTCTGTGACCGTCTCAATGTTCTCCATCAGTTCGTCCGGATTTTTAAATACATCTGTATTGATTCTCTGGAGAAGAAGTCTCGGAACCTCCACACTGTATGTACCATTGATGTGGCCGGTACCGTACGGCGCGATTTTGGAACCAATCGCAAACTGCTCCATAATATTATATAAATTCGCTTCTTTGTTCATTTTGCAAATCCTTTTCTCAAAAATACTCTTTTTTTAGTTTATCATAAAGCCTTGCTTCCAACAATCACTTTTTCTAAAGTGTATAAAGATATCTAAGCTTTTTAAATTGCTGATATTTTTATAATTAATTCTCTATATTTAGACAATTTATTTTTTATTAAATTATTTTCAAAATATATGTTGACAAATCCTTCTTTCTATATTACAATAAAGACAACAAAAGAAGAGACAACTTCACAAACAGGAGGAAGGTCCAATGGCATAACAAATCTTTAATTGGACTTAACAAATTAATAGAAAGAGAGGTTATATAGTGAAACTTCTAGAATATCATTAAAAGAGCTATTCGATTAAAAAATAAATCAATCGAATAGCTCTTAAAATTTGCCCTGATTTTGTTCTCTCTACTACTCTTCGGAATCTTCTTCGCCGTCTTCCATGTTCAGATAAGCTTCCGCGATTCTTCTGTAGTCAAATTCTCTCTTGATCTTCTCGACAGTAAAATCTTCTCCATTCATCACACTGCGATAAATATATCTTCCGTCCTCATTGATCGTATCACCCTCGATCACAGCACCGACCACATAGTGTTCTTTCTCAAAATCAAACTCGTCTACCACTGCCATCTCGACTTTTGTACCATCTTTTGTGGTCACTTCAAAGGTCACATACTCGTTGTATCCGTTTTCCATGTCTTCCTCCTATAACTGTTCCAAATATGAAATCAGGTCTTTAAATGAGCCCTGCGGACAATCCGGCATTTCACCGTTATTGATCAGCCAGTCGGTCACCAGGAACGTACTCATTCCTGCTGCGCGTCCTGCTTCCACGTCCTCCTGCGCATTGTTGCCGATCATCAGGCATTTCTCCGGGTCGAGACCGAACTTCTCACATATTTCCTTATAATAAGCCGGATTCGGCTTACAGGTGCTGGAATTGGTGTAATCTGTGATCCAGTCGAACACTTCCGGCTTTACGTTGATCCAGCTAAGTCTGGAATGGACTGCCACGGTCGGAAACAGTGGATTTGTCGCAAGAATCACCTTTTTGGCTTTGCTTCTCGCCAGACGAATGGCCTCCATTGCAAGCGGATTCGGACCGGTGAGTTTCTTTGCTTCATGGAACTCGTTCTCATAGAAACGATCAAATACCGGAACATGTTTATAAATCTCATCTCCAAGGACATCCGCGGTCATCTTCCAGAATACGTCCTCATTCTTGCAGCTGCCATCGTTTTTCACCATGGCATAAACACCCTTCCACATCCCTTTAATGAACATCTCCCGGTCATAACCTCCGGCCTTTTCTGCGACCGCAGACAACAAGCCCAGATAACCTTTTGTAAAAGCATCATTGTCCATCGGGAGCAATGTACCATCCAGATCAAATAATATTGCGTCGTAAATCATTCTTTTCTCGCTTTCTATCCCTAACTTCAAGCATCACTTTTACTATTGTACCGTAGGATTCTTGACATTTCAATAGAAATTCGTTATAATGTCAAATGTTTTGAAATTCAAATTATTTTTTTGAACATTTCTATATTCTATACCTTTGAAAGGACTTTTTATGGCTATTAAATTTATTATTGACTCCGCTGCCGACATCATCCCGGCTGAAGCTGAAGCACTCGGACTGATCCATCTCCCACTTAAAGTTATGTTCGGCGAAACTGAATATTCTGATGCGGTGGATCTTACCCACAAGGAATTTTATGAGAAGTTGATCGAGAACGACGAATTCCCGAAAACGAGCCAGGTAAATCCGGATGCTTTTGCATCTGCGTTCCAGAAAGTCGTAGAGGCAGGCGATACTGCAGTCGTGGTAACTCTCTCCAGCAAACTTTCCGGCACTTACCAGAGTGCGATCATCGCAGCTGAGGATTATGAAGGAAAGGTTTTCGTTGTAGACAGTGAAAATGTCTGCATCGGTGAGCGTATCCTGATCCAGCTTGGTCTCAAGCTTCGCGACCAGGGACTTTCTGCAGCTGAAATCGCAGCAAAGCTGGAGGAAGAAAAGCACCATATCCGCCTTCTTGCGTTACTGGATACACTGGAATACCTGAAAAAGGGCGGTCGAATTTCCGCGGCAGTTGCATTTGCCGGCAACATCTTATCGATCAAGCCGGTCATTGCCGTTGAAAATGGTGAGGTTTCCCTTGTTGGCAAGGCAAGAGGCTCCAAAAAGGGCAACAACCTGCTCCGTGAACTGATCGCAAACTGCGGTGGCATCAATTTTGATAAGCCGTATGCACTTGCTTACAGCGGCCTTTCTGACCATCTTCTTAAGAAGTACATCGAGGACAGTTCCGAACTCTGGTCCTCCCATACATCTGAGCTTCCGATCAGCTCCGTTGGCTGTACCATCGGTACACACGTGGGACCGGGAGCGATTGCTGTCGCATTTTTTGAGAACTAATTACAATTAACAAAACGAAGAATAATAACATGATAAAACTCCCGGATCATTGGATGCCCAAATGCCATTTACCAGGCTGGCTGTCCAACAATTGCCGGGAGTTTTATTTTTATGTCCTATCCCCTGATTGGTTCAAAAATTGGTTCTGCTTCTTCTGTCTCAATACAGATGCTATAGTTCTTCATCTTCTGGTAGTCCTTTGGAATTTCCACTTCGATAATACTGTTTCCTTCGCAGGCAAGAGTCGCGGTAAACTCTAATTCTCTCTTGTCAGGAACCAGGTATGCACGTTTGATCTTGTTTGCGATATTTAAAAGTTCCACTCTCACTCTCGGCTTGAACACATGAACATAAATCTTATGATCTTTTCTCGTGAGAAGGCCCCAGTCAAGCTCATACGGGTAGATTCCCATACGCTTCGTGCCAAAAATTGCCTCTTCGTTGGCATTCACGTACTCGCCCACCTGATCCAGGATCTCGATGCTCTCCTTCGGAACTTCACCGGTACATTTCGGACCGATATTCAGGAGGTAATTGCCGCCTCTGCTGTTGATCTTCACAAGCAGATGAATGATATCCTCCGGGCTCTTCCAGTTGTCATCGTATTTGTTGTAGCCCCAGGTATCATTCAGAGTCGCCGGAACCTCCCAGTCTCCCTCATACGGAAGGCGCGGGATAAAGTTGTCGCCTGTGGTCATATATTCGCCCAGTCCATTTCCGATCCTTCCACTGATGATACAGTTCGGCTGGATGCTCTTTACTAAATCAACCATCTCACGGCTTTCTTCCGGAGTGGTTCCCATCGGAGTATCGAACCAGATCAAGGCCACTTCGCCGTACTCCGTCAAAAGTTCACGAAGCTGTGGGAGGCAGATACGCTCCAGATATGCGCGGTAATTCTTTTTGGAATTATCTTTCCGGTACATATAACCGTCCGGATCATGCCAGTCCTGGGCCTGGGAATAATAAAAACCGAGCTTCATCCCATATTTGTCACATGTCTGACGGAGCTGTCTTACAATGTCTTTTCCGTACGGAGTCGCCTTTACAATATTGTAGTCGCTGCATTTCGAATCCCACATGGCAAAGCCTTCGTGGTGCTTCGCTGTGAACACAATGTATTTCATGCCCCAGTCTTTCGCTTTCTTTACGATCGCATCTGCATCGAACTCCACCGGATTGAACTGAGCTGCCAGTTTTTCATACTCCTCAACCGGGATATCCAGATCATTCATGATCCACTCTGCAATTCGGTCCGTTCTTTTTCCGTTGTATTCGCCAGCAAGAACGGAGTATAAGCCCCAATGAATGAATAAGCCAAATTTCGCATCTTTGTACCACTGCTGTTTTGTATCCTGCATATGCCTTGTCTCCTTTGCATTTTGGTAGTCAAACGATTACTGGATCAATTATATCATGTCTGGCCAAATTGCGGTAGTCTCCAAAAGATGATGTCTCTTCCAATTGCTTATGGGCGTTATTCCTCTCATGCAAAAAAACACCCCAGAGGATCGCCCTCTGGGGTGTTTGCTTCAATTTTACCCTATTAGTACAGCTTTGCACCAGCCGGAATATGGTTGTCAACCATCCGAAGGTGAAGTTTCTCTTCACCATTCTCTGTATGGATTGCGCTCAGTAACATACCGTTGGATTCTGTACCCATCATCGCACGCGGCGGAAGGTTTACGATAGCAATTAATGTCTTGCCAACAAGCTCTTCCGGCTCGTAGAATGCGTGAATACCGCTTAAGATTGTACGATCTGTGCCTGTTCCGTCGTCTAATGTGAACTGAAGGAGCTTTTTGCTCTTCTTTACAGCCTCACAAGCCTTAACTTTAACTGCACGGAAGTCGGACTTGGAGAATGTCTCAAAGTCA
Source organism: Lachnospiraceae bacterium (assembly GCA_017482945.1). Classification (GTDB taxonomy): domain Bacteria; phylum Bacillota; class Clostridia; order Lachnospirales; family Lachnospiraceae; genus Pilosibacter. The sequence continues at coordinate 56 of JAFUMF010000080.1, read as the reverse complement.
ACATGCTCTTCGAATAACGGCTCGATTGTTACGTTGGAGAAGTCGATCACTTCTTC
>JAFUMF010000008.1 GCA_017482945.1 Lachnospiraceae bacterium | reverse complement strand
TTGGATGAAGACATTGAGCATTTTTTGCGAGAAAGATCAATCGAATTTGAACGTATATCGAAAGCCAGGACCTATTTGATTTTTGACGAAGATGAATTATTAACACGGAAAATTGCAGAAGTAACTATATATGGATACATAACTCTCGCAATGAAAGTATTATCAGTTCCTTCAACCGTATCTAACCGAATGAGAAAAGAACTTGATGGCTATAGTGCCAAAATACATGGAGAGCCAATCAATGTTTTTCCGTGTTATTTAATTGGACAACTTTCTAGAAATTCCAATGTATAATGCGAACAGTTGACAGGAGAAAGATTGATTGAATTTGCTGAGTCCGTCATTTCAAGTGCAGTCAGTGCAGTTGGCGGCAGATATATGATGATAGAATGTCATGACAATGATAAGCTGATTCATTTTTACGAGAAAAACCATTTTACCGAAATAGCAAAAATTCCAAACGGAACTCTACCAATGGTTCAAATGATTCGAAAGATCGGTTAAGTTGTGCCTGTTAGAACTCCTTCAATATGCAGAGAATCTATGATATCCCAACAGCCCGTCTGGGTATAATAATCATAGAACATCAGCAAACAGGAGGCCTATCATGAACAAGAGAATCATTTCCCCAATTCAAATCAACGAATTTCGGGAATTTTTACGACGGGAAGAGAAGAGCACGGCGACTGTGGAGAAGTATCTGCGGGATGTCCGTGCTTTTTGCATCTATGTTGGGGGACAGGAAATTACAAAGGAACTGGTCATCGATTATAAGAAATATTTGCAGGAACAGGGATATGCGATCCGGTCAGTGAATTCCATGCTGGCGAGTCTGAACCGTTTTTTGCTGTTCAGAGGATTAGAAGAATGCAGGGTCAAAAACATCCGCGTCCAGAAGCAGACCTATTGCGCGCAGGAAAAAGAACTGACAAAAGCAGAGTATCTGCGGCTTTTAAAAGCAGCCGAGAAAAAGGAACAGCTAAAACTCGTGATTGAGACCATCTGCGCAACAGGAATTCGAGTATCAGAGCTTAAATTCTTCACGGTGGAATCCGTCCGTCTGGGAGAAGTCAGCGTCCAGTGTAAAAATAAAAACCGAGTCGTCTTCGTGCCGGATAAGTTAAAGTGGCTGCTGCTTGCCTTTGCGAAGAAGTGTGGAATTAAAAGAGGCCACATCTTCATCACAAGAGGAAAACGTCCACTGGATCGGAGTTACATCTGGTCGCAGATGAAAAAACTATGCGCGGCGGCCGGGGTGAATCCGAAAAAAGTGTTTCCTCATAACCTGAGAAAACTATTTGCACGGACATTTTATGGAAAAGAAAAAGATATCGCAAAACTGTCGGATCTTCTTGGACACAGCAGCATTGAAACGACGCGAATTTATATCATGACAACCGGAACAGAGCACCGCCGACAGGTAGGATTGCTGGGATTGGTTGTCTGAGGACCAGAAAAAGAAAAATCCACATAATTCGCATTATGTGGAAGAAGAAACAAATAATATTACATATCTAAATATAGGATACCTCTAAAAAATGAAAAAAGCAAGAGGATTCAGCCAGAAAAAAGTATTATATTAAGAACATCTTTCGACATATGGGCATCACAAAGGCACTCTCTGACATTGATTCTTAAAAAAACAATGCGGGAGTGTGTTTTGGATGCCCTTTTTTAGTTTTACACCTTCATATCTTAAGCGTTCACGATTGCGGTGCAGATTTTTGATTCTGCCAATCTGCGCTTCTTCCACATAATGCGAATTATGTAGATTCCCATAAAGAAAACGACAACAAACGAAATTCAATCAGTTCCTTCCTATTATATGAAGGAATCTGAAACAGAAATGAAACAAGCAAAATCAGGAGGTGGAGCCATGCTCGCGATGCCTAAAAAAATAAAACTGATCATTTCCACCATGCTGATCCTTTTCGCATTCAGCATGACCGCATTTGCGGCCAATCCATTTACTTCAAAAAGCACGATCGTGGATCAGGACAGTGGCGGATATACAAAACTGACCATTTATCGAAATAAGCCGGAGGACAGTGTGCCATTCAACATGAAAAACATGTTCCCGGGGGATACAGAGACAAACAATTACTATCTGGCGGTTTCCTATCGTGGTTCCATTACAGTCCACTTTCATGCAGATGTGAAGCCGGGCGGCGAAGAACTTGCAGAGGTCTTGAATTGCAAAGTAGTCCTTCTAACCACTGGAGAAACACTTTACGACGGCCCGATCGGTGAAATGCCGGTGAGCCTCGACCATCACCTGACATCAAACGGAGTGACAACCGAAGAACTAGAGTACGAAATTACAGCATCCCTCGCAACAAGTGTTGGAAATGAATACATGAACAAGGAGCTTTATGCTGATTTTCGCTGGTGGGCAGAGCCACAGAAAATTCCGGAAGATGAGGGCGACTGGTATGATCCGGACGACACAGATCCGACGATAAAGCCGGGGACACCGGACACAACGAAGCCGACGGACACAATTACCGGTCCAATTGAGCCGGAAAGTGGAGAAACTCCTGTGATTCCAGGCGAACTTGTAAATCCACCGAAGACGGGTGACACAAGTCTGCTTCCGATGATCGCTGTTATGATCGGCTGCTCCATTCTTTTGATATTCCTGCTCTTGTGCAGACGTCGGAAGGAGGCCGGAGATGAACAATAAGAAAAAGACGATGAGACGCCTGGCAGGAGGAATTGCTGCGGTAATTCTGTTAATTGGCTGCCTTTGCATCACGACATATGCGCTTTTCTACGTGACAGTCAGAGTCGAAGACAACTATTTTCAGACAGGAGAAATCAAAATAAATCTGAACGATGAAAAACCCGTCATAACCGCGGATGAATACATTTTCGAACCTGGAATGACCGTTATAAAAGATTTCTTTATTGAAAACGAAAGTACATGGGAGGTCTATTACAGAATCTACTTTGAAAACGTAGATGGCGACCTCGCTGATGTACTGGAAATTGCAGTCAAAGACGGAGATAAAATCCTCTGGGAAGGAACTGCATCGGAACTGACACGAGAAAACGTGGAAGCAACTGACGACACCCTGGCGATTGATGAGCGAAGAGAGCTGGAACTCTGGTTCCACTATCCGGAGGAGAGTGGAAATGAAACACAGGACGAATCTCTCACCTTCAATCTGAGCGCAGAAGCAGTTCAGACAAAGAATAATCCGGACAAACTGTTCGAATAAAAGGCAGGAAAAGCATCATGAAAAAAATCTTAAATACAATCAAAGATATTCTGGTCTGGGGAATCATGATTTTGGCTGTGGGAATGATGATTTTTACTGTCATTTCCGTCAATACCTTCGACCAGAACCACCGAAGCCTGTTTGGCTACAAAGCATTTATCGTCCGTTCTGATTCCATGAGTGCGACCGATTTTGACGCGGGCGATGTGATTTTTGTAAAAGAAGTGGATCCGTCCACCTTGCAAGAGGGCGATATCATCGCATACATCTCTCAGAACGACCACAACTATGGCGATACCGTGACCCATAAGATCCGCCGTTTGACAACGACGATGGGCGGCGAACCGGGATTTATCACATATGGTACGACAACCAACACCGACGATGAAGCGGTTGTTGTCTACGAATATATCCTCGGAAAATACACCGGAAACGTTCCGAAGGTGGGAACATTTTTCACATTCTTAAAGACAACCCAAGGATACATCCTCTGCATTTTCATACCATGCATGCTTCTGATCTTATACGAAGGATTCAACTGCATTCAGCTGTTCCGCAGCTATAAAAAAGAGCAGATGGAAGAAATCGAAGCAGAGAGAAAACAACTGGAAGAAGAACGCAGGCAGTCTGCAGAAATGATGAAAGAACTGCAGGCATTGAAAGAGCAGCTTGCGGCGAAAGAGGAGAACCGTGAGAACTAATACATCTGTAAAGAGAGCACTGATAGGCAGTAGTGTGGCGTGTCTGCTTTGTATTGCCATGCTTTTCGGAAGTACATTTGCATGGTTTACAGCTGCCATTTCATCGAAAGTTAATACGATTCAGGCTGGAAATCTCGATTTAAAAGTCTGGTACATGCCGATCGGAGGAAATCCAGAGACCGATTGGGAGATCGTGTCCAGTGAGACAAAACTGTTTCAAGAAGACGCACTCTATGAGCCGGGCTATAAAGAGGCATTCTGGCTGAAAGTTGAGAATACCGGAACGCTTGGGCTTAAGTACGATTTGAATTATGAGATTCTAAGCGAAGTAGGAGGAACTAACGTGGATAGTGTGACGTTTCTGTTGTCAGACTATCTGAATTTTAAGGTGAGCCAGCCAATGAAGGATGAGGACATGCCTTTTGAAACTTATAAGTCCCTAGAGGATTTAGATGATCTTAAGATCATTACTGAATCAACGTTAAGTGATTATGAGATTGATTTTGACGGATTGGGAGACGAAGAATCGGAAGACAAAGAATCGGGCAATAAAGAGTCGGGAGCTACCAATGTACTGACCACTTCGACCGATACAGAATCTCAATGGAGCAGTCAGGTCTATCATCTCGTGGTTCTGGAAATGCCGTAAAATGTCGGCAACAAAGTGAATTATTTCGTTGCAGATTCTGGAAAACCAGAGGATTCCTTCCAGCCGGAACTTGAGCTGGGAATTCGTATCACTGCGGTCCAGGCTGCAATCGAAAAGGACAGCTTTGACAGTCAGTATGACGCGGATGCGGAATATAAGGAGTATGAGGAAATAACGATTCCGTAAATCATGTTACAGGTAAGACCCTCGAAAGAGGCTTACATATATTTTGTCATAAAATACGAAAAAGGAGGAAAAAACAATGACAAAAAGAAGATCTACCAAAAGAGCATTGTTCAGCAGTGTTGTGGCACTCCTTCTCTGCTGTGCAATGTTACTTGGAAGCACGTTCGCGTGGTTCACAGACTCCGCGACCTCCGGTCGCAACATGATCCAGTCCGGCAATCTCGATGTCGTTCTGGAATACAAAACTTCGGTTGACGGAGAATGGGCTCCTGTAACCGAGGATACCAAGCTCTTCAAAGAGGGTGCTCTTTATGAGCCTGGTTATACCGAGGTAGTATTCCTTCGCGTTTCCAACGCCGGACGCCTTGCTCTGAAGTATAACCTGAACGTTAACGTTTACGGCGAAACTACTTCCACCAACATTGACGGCGATCCATTCTCTCTGAAGGACAATCTCGAGATCGGATACTACGCTATGGACGAAAGCATGGGCCAGTTTCTTCTCGGAACAATGTTCGGTACTCGTGAAGCAGCTCTGAGCAATGTAACAACAACTAAGCTTTCTGCTTATGACGGCATTGTATGCAAGGATCAGCCTCTCCCTAAGGGCGACGCTTTCACCCCTCTGCTCGTTACACTCGTACTTACCATGCCTGAGACAGTTGGTAATGAGGAGAACCACATGACCTATGTTGCGGCTCCTACCAATGACCTCGGTGTATCTCTCCTTGCTACTCAGTACACCGATGAAAGCGATAGCTTCGGTATTGATTATGATAAGGGTGCAAAGTATCCGAATGTATACGAGCCAGCACCTGCTGATGCAGTTGAAGTAACTACATTTAGCGAACTTAAAGATGCTGTAGCAAATGGTGGAAATATCGCAATTGTGAATGATATTGCAATGGAGGAAACGCTCTCTGTTACTAAGCCTACAGTTATTTATGGTCAAGGTAATGTTCTTACCTTTGCGGA
>JAFUMF010000007.1 GCA_017482945.1 Lachnospiraceae bacterium | reverse complement strand
GGTACAGCAACAGACGCAGATGGTAATAAGTGGAAGATTACAAAACAGTCTGACGGAACATACAAAATTGATCCGGTATAGGGCTAATCTAATTAGACCAAATGAATAGTGATTTTCAGAGGCCCCGGTTTGGGGCCTCTTTTTCTGTGCATTTCCATCAAAAACAAGCGAACAAATGTTTGCACAACGCGCATGTTTGTGGTATACTTGGAATACTCGAAAGGAGAGTTTCCATGCCGAAACAATATATAAAAATTCGTGGTGCCAATGAGCACAATTTGAAAAATATTACGGTGGATGTTCCGAGAAATGAACTGGTGGTCCTGACGGGACTTTCTGGTTCGGGAAAATCCTCCCTTGCTTTTGATACGATTTATGCGGAAGGTCAGAGACGATATATGGAGTCTCTGTCTTCTTACGCGCGTCAGTTCTTAGGCCAGATGGAAAAGCCGGATGTGGAGAGTATCGAGGGTCTGTCCCCGGCGATTTCCATTGACCAGAAATCGACCAACCGAAATCCGCGTTCTACCGTTGGAACAGTAACGGAGATTTACGACTATATGCGTCTTCTCTATGCGAGAATCGGTATTCCTCACTGCCCGAAGTGCGGCCGCGAGATCCGTAAACAGACGGTGGACCAGATGGTGGATCAGATCATGGAACTGCCGGAGCGCACAAGGATCCAGCTTCTTGCGCCAATCGTCCGTGGACGAAAGGGCCGCCATGAAAAGGTGCTGGAGCAGGCAAAGCGCAGCGGATATGTTCGTGTCCGCATCGATGGAAACCTGCATGAACTGACGGAGACCATTGAATTAGAAAAGAATATTAAGCACAATATCGAAATCGTTGTGGATCGACTTGTGGTGAAAGAGGGAATCGAAAAACGTTTAACGGACTCCATCGAGACGGTTATGAAGCTGTCTGATGGTCTGATGATCCTGGATGTATTTGGCAGTGAGCCGATCAATTTCAGCCAGAGCTTTTCCTGTCCGGACTGTGGGATCAGTATTGAGGAAGTAGAGCCGAGAAGCTTCTCCTTCAACAATCCGTTCGGTGCGTGTCCGGAGTGTTTTGGTCTCGGATATAAGATGGAATTTGATGAAGATCTGATGATTCCGGATAAATCGTTGAGTATCAATCAGGGCGCGATCGTAGTCATGGGCTGGCAGTCCTGCGCGAAAGAAGGAAGCTTTACGAGAGCGATTCTGGATGCACTTGCGAAGGAATACAAATTTGACCTAGATACTCCGTTCAAGGATTATTCTAAGGAGGTCCATGATATTCTGATTTACGGAACCGGCGGAAAGGCTGTGAAGGTCCACTATACGGGCCAGCGCGGAACCGGTGTGTATGATGTTGCATTTGAAGGCCTGATTGAAAACGTGAACCGCCGTTACCGCGAAACGTTTTCCCAGACCAGCAAGGCAGAGTACGAGACCTTTATGCGGATCACTCCATGTACTGCCTGCCATGGGCAGAGACTGAAACCTGGTTCTCTGGCTGTTACGGTTGGCGGACTGAATATTTACGAAGCGACCGATATGTCAATCGTGAAATTCCGTGAGTTCATCGATGGTCTGCAGCTTTCTTCCATGCACCAGATGATCGGTGAGCAGATTTTAAAGGAAATCCGTGCGCGAATCAGCTTTTTGATTGATGTGGGACTGGATTATCTGTCGCTTTCCCGTGCGACGGGAACACTTTCCGGCGGCGAGGCTCAGCGAATCAGACTGGCAACTCAGATCGGTTCCGGCCTTGTGGGCGTGGCTTATATTCTGGACGAGCCAAGCATTGGTCTGCACCAGAGAGATAATGATAAATTACTGAAAACGTTGACGCATCTTCGCGACCTGGGAAACAGTGTGATCGTTGTGGAGCATGATGAAGATACCATGCGTGCGGCGGACTGTATCGTGGATATCGGTCCAGGTGCCGGTGAACATGGCGGTGAGATCGTGGCAATCGGTACTGCAGAAGAAATCATGCAGTGCGAAAACTCGATTACCGGCGATTATCTCAGTGGAAGAAGAAAAATTCCGGTGCCGAAAGAGCGCCGCAAACCGACCGGCTGGATCACGGTGCATGGTGCGAGAGAAAATAATCTGAAAAACATTGATGTGGATATTCCACTGGGTATTATGACCTGCGTGACCGGTGTGTCCGGTTCTGGAAAGAGTTCTCTGATCAATGAGATTGTATACAAATCTCTGGCGAAAAAACTGAACCGAGCGAGAACCATTGCAGGAAATCATGATGATATTGAAGGCGTTGAACAGCTGGATAAGATCATCGCGATTGACCAGTCGCCGATCGGAAGAACCCCGAGATCCAATCCGGCAACTTATACCGGCGTGTTTGACCTGATCCGTGACCTGTTTGCGTCCACATCCGATGCGAAGGCGAAGGGCTACAGCAAAGGCCGGTTCAGCTTCAATGTTAAGGGCGGACGCTGCGAGGCCTGCAGTGGTGATGGTATCATCAAGATCGAAATGCATTTCCTCCCAGATGTGTACGTACCGTGCGAGGTCTGCGGTGGAAAACGCTATAATCGTGAGACTCTGGATGTGAAATACAAAGGAAAGAGTATTTTCGATGTACTGGATATGACCGTGGAGGAGGCGCTGAAATTCTTTGAGAATGTTCCGTCCATCGCGAGAAAGATTGAGACATTGAACGATGTTGGTTTGTCCTACATCAAACTGGGACAGCCGTCTACGCAGCTATCCGGCGGTGAAGCACAGAGAATCAAGCTGGCGACGGAACTTTCCAGACGTGGAACGGGAAAAACCATCTACATTCTGGACGAGCCGACAACAGGTCTGCATTTTGCAGATGTCCACAAATTGGTGGAAATTTTGCGTAGGCTGTCCGATGGCGGAAATACCGTTGTGGTCATTGAGCACAACCTGGATGTGATCAAGACGGCCGACTATCTGATCGACATGGGCCCGGAGGGCGGAGACCGCGGCGGCACCGTGATCGCCAAGGGAACTCCGGAGGAAGTGGCAGAAAATAAAACATCCTATACGGGCTACTATGTGAAGAAATATTTGGAAAAGGAATAATTGTGTGATATAATCTTCGTGTAGGTAAATCAGAAAAAGTCACCAGCAGTGCCGGCCTGTTGGCAGACCGGGGGAGCCGGCAATGAGAATATAGGAGGAGTTACTATGTGATTAATCAAAGGCGCAGAGGTTTATGCACCGGAGTATATCGGAAAAAAAGATATCCTGGTTGCAGGCGGTAAAATTGAGAAAATGGGCGACAATCTTCCGGCATACGAAGGCTGTGAAGTAATCGATGGTACAGGCAAGATCGTGACACCGGGTATCATTGACCGTCATGTTCATATCACAGGCGGCGGCGGAGAAGGCAGCTTCAAAACTCAGGCTCCGCGCGTAGAACTTTCCAATTTAGTAGAGGGCGGTGTTACAACAGTAGTAGGCGTTCTCGGTACAGACGGAATCAGCAGAAGTGTTGAGAACCTGCTTGCAAAAGCAAAAGCATTAAAAGAAGAAGGCATTTCTGTATACGTATGCTGCGGCGCATATGGCTATCCGAGCCCGACACTGACCGGCGATGTAAGCAAAGATATTATGTTCGTAGATGAGATCATTGGTCTCAAGCTGGCTGTTTCTGACCACCGTGCTCCGAACATCAACGTGGACGAGCTGATCCGTGTTGCAAGTGATGTTCGTACAGCAGGTATGCTGAGCGGCAAACCGGGTATTGTATGCCTCCACATGGGCGATGATAAGAAAGGTCTCGAGCCGATCTTCACAGCTCTCGAAGAGACATCCATCCCGATCAAGACATTCCAGCCGACACACTGTGCACGTAACCCGAAACTGTTAGCAGACGCGTTCAAGTTCGCAAAGATGGGCGGAACCTTCGACGTAACTTGCAGTCAGTCTGATAGTAAGTTCGTGGAAGTTGCCGGTGCATTAAAAGCAGCAAAAGAAGACGGCGTTCCGATGGATAAAGTGACATTCAGCTCCGACGGATTCGGAAGCTTCTCCAACTACGATGAAGCAGGAAGACTGGTAAGCATCGGTGTTGCTGAAGTGAACACTATGTACCGTCAGGTGGTTTACCAGGTGAAACATGAAGGTATGGACCTTGCAGAGGCATTAACATACGCAACAAGCAACGTTGCAAAGGTTCTGGAACTCTATCCGAAGAAGGGCTGCGTAGCAGAGGGCAGCGATGCTGATATCCTGCTTCTTGATGCTGACCTTACTATGAATGCTGTGATCGCAAACGGTACAGTCATGATGAAAGATGGTGTGATCATCAAGAAAGGAACTTACGAGCACTAATTTATAAGAAATTAGCTTGTCAAGTAGGATTCTTTCCTATATAATATTAAATTAGGAAAAGTATAATATGGAGCTGTCTAAATAGACAGTTCCATATTTATATTACCTGCAACTGCGAAAATGGAAGCAGTTACGGTTATGTTTTAGAACTCAGTGATGAAAAATGATAATTTACAGGAGGAATCCCGATGAATCAGGAGAAGATTATCGTTATTGACTTTGGCGGACAGTACAACCAGCTGGTAGCTCGTCGTGTGCGTGAAGCCAATGTATACTGTGAGATTTATTCCTATCGCACAGATATCGAAAAGATTAAAGCAATGAACCCGAAGGGAATTATCCTTACAGGCGGCCCGAACAGCTGCTATGAAGAGGGTGCTCCGACTTGCAGCAGAGAGCTGTTTGAGATGGGTGTTCCGGTCCTTGGTCTGTGCTACGGTGCACAGCTCATGAACCATGTACTCGGCGGACATGTGTGCAAGGCACCGGTTCGTGAGTATGGTAAGATTGAAGTGACAGTTGACAAATCCAGTAAGCTGTTCGGCGATGTTTCCGAGAAGACGATCTGCTGGATGAGCCATAACGATTATATTGAGAAGCAGGCTCCGGGATTCCGTATTACCGGTTACACTGCAGACTGCCCGGTAGCGGTAGCTGAGTGCGAGGAAAAGAAATTATACGCAATCCAGTACCATCCGGAAGTTCTTCACACACAGGAAGGCAGCAAGATGCTGAGAAACTTCATCTACGAAGTTTGTGGATGTGAAGGCACATGGAAGATGGACACATTCGTTGAGAACAGCATCAAAGCGATCCGCGAGAAAGTTGGCGACGGTAAAGTTCTCTGCGCATTATCCGGCGGTGTTGACTCCTCCGTTGCAGCAGTTATGCTTGCAAAGGCAGTTGGCGACCAGTTAACATGCGTATTCGTTGACCATGGTCTCCTTCGTAAGAACGAGGGTGACGAGGTTGAAGAAGTATTCGGTCCAAACGGCCCGTACAACTTAAACTTCATCCGTGTCAATGCTCAGGAGCGTTTCTACAGCAAGTTAAAAGGTGTAGAAGAGCCGGAGAGAAAGAGAAAAATCATTGGTGAAGAGTTCATCCGTGTATTCGAAGAAGAAGCAAAGAAGATCGGCGCAGTAGATTTCCTTGTACAGGGAACCATCTATCCGGACGTTGTAGAGAGTGGTCTCGGCGGCGAGTCCGTTGTGATCAAATCCCACCACAATGTAGGCGGTCTTCCGGACTATGTTGATTTCAAAGAGATTATCGAACCGCTCCGTGACCTGTTCAAGGACGAAGTTCGTAAAGCAGGTTTAGAGATGGGAATTCCGGAGAAACTGGTATTCCGTCAGCCGTTCCCGGGCCCGGGCCTTGGAATCCGTATCATCGGTGAAGTAACACCGGAGAAAGTACAGATCGTACAAGATGCTGACTACATCTACCGCGAAGAAATCGCAAAAGCAGGCCTCGACAGAGGCATCGGCCAGTACTTCGCAGCACTGACCAACATGCGTTCCGTAGGTGTCATGGGTGACGAGAGAACTTATGACTACGCAATTGCACTCCGCGCAGTAAACACCATCGACTTCATGACAGCTGAAGCAGCTGAGATTCCGTGGGAAGTACTTGGAAAAGTATCCAGCAGAATCGTAAACGAAGTGAAGCATGTAAACAGAGTGCTCTACGATTGCACAGGTAAGCCGCCGGCAACGATTGAATTTGAATAAAACCAACACCCCAGAAAGCTTTGATATGCTCCCTTTTAGGTAGACAGTTAAAAAATAAAACTGTTTGTCTGAAAGGGGGCATTTTCTATGGGTAAAATTTCTCCAGGAGAAAAAGTACAATGGATTGAAAAAATTATTCAGAATCAAGAATCAATCCGATCG
>JAFUMF010000006.1 GCA_017482945.1 Lachnospiraceae bacterium | reverse complement strand
TATCTGTAGTATACTAAATGGTAATCGTCAACTGTTCTGTCATTGTATTGCCAGATGAGCGATCACGGCGGATGGTTCCTGATTATAAACGAATTTTACAAAGGATGGTTACATATGTTCCAAAAAATTTTTAGTACAGAAAACCCTGTATGGAGGGCGATGGACCGAATGGGTGACCTGATGATCCTGAATGTCTTATTAATTTTCTTCAGTCTTCCGATTTTCACCATCGGAGCTTCCCTGACTGCGCTCTACACCATGACATTCAAATTGCTTGACGAAACAGAAGGAAATCTGTTCAAAAATTTCGTCAAAGCGTTTAAAAACAACTTTAAGCAGGCCACTGTCATCTGGCTTGTGGCCCTTGCAGCAGGACTGTTCCTGGCATATGACGCATCCCTTTCCTATGTTTCTACATCCATTGTTGCAAAAATCCTGATGGGTGTTGTGATTCTTGTGGCGATCGTGTATGCAATGTGGTTCAGCTGGGTTTTCCCGGTTCAGGCTAAATTTGATAATCCTGTAAAAGTAAATATGAAGAATGCAGCGCTGATGATGGTCATTCATATGTTCCCGACCACACTGCTCATTACGGTTCTTAATGTAGTTCCGTTATTGCTGCTCTGGTTCCAGACATCCCTGTTCTTCTGGATGCTTCCGTTCGTTGTTCTTTTGATGTTTGCTTTTATTGCTTACAACAACAGCAAACAGTTGAAAAAAGCTTTTGCGGATTATATTCCGGAACCGGAAGATCCTGCTGATGAGAGAGGATCTGATCTATGACATTCCGGGAAAAATTAAAGAAAATCCATGAGGCAATCAAAGCCGGTAAAGGCGGAGCTGTTTTCGAATACTTCTATGATTATTATAAATTTGAAGCATTTGTGGTGATCGCAGTCCTCTTTTTTATCGGAAATCTGACCTATACGAAATTAACAGAAAAAGAAATCGTTCTCTCCGGAGCACTTCTGAACCAGTACAATATTCTGGCTGAGGAGCAGGTTCTGGATTTGGGAGAAAACTTTTTAACAGAACAGCAAATTGATCTGAATGAAAATAAAGCAGAATTCAATACTACACTCCGTTACGCCCACTCAGGCGATTCGTCCTTTAACGATGCAACGATCCAAGGACTGGTGGCTCAGTGTGCTGGCGGAACCATTGACTTCATCACAGGAGATATGGAAGCTATGACGATCTTCGCATATGGCGATTATTTCTATGATCTCCGTGAAGTACTGACAGAAGAAGAAATGGAACTTTACGAACCTTATATTCTTTATATCGACCGTGACTATCAGAGACAAGTGGAAGAAGCACTGGTAACCCCTGAAATCATTCCGACCATGGTGCCGCCGGATATGCGATATCCAGAAAAAATGGTCGATCCGGTACCGGTTCTCATTGACTTAAGAGAATCTGACCTGCTCTCTGAAATCTACATCGATCTGGTCGATGTGCTCTGTTTTGGTTTTACTGTCAATGCTCCGCATTTGGAGCTGACAAAAGAGTTCCTTGATTATTTAACTGAAATCGAATAATTGCATGGAAAAAGCCTCCGGAATGCCTCCGGAGGCTTTTATATTCTTACTGTAAATACTGCGCTGCCACAATGACAAGCAGCCAAAAAACCATGGTGATTCCTGCAAGGACCAGGCTGACCTTCGCAAGAACATAATTCTTCTCCTTCTCAAAGAACGAGAAAATTCCATATGCAATGGAAGAAGCAGCCGTCAGAATACAGCAAAGGCCTAAGGCAGCCGCCGTGAGCGGCGCATCCCCCTGACTCTGGTAGGACAGCGGGATCGCTGCGATTCCAAATACCAGAGACACAGCAATGAGTCCCGCTGCCACAAAACTATATTTTGCCAGCGGTTTTCTTATATATGATACTTTATTTCCGATTTTCTCCACGGTACTTGTTCCACACTCCTTTTGCCAGAACAAACACGAAATATCCAACCATGGCACCTATCGTGTTCAACAACAGATCATCCACATCAAAGCTGCCCACACGGCTCACCAGCTGTGCCAGTTCGATGCACAGACTGAAAATGAAGCCCAGACATGTAATCGTGTACCAACGATTTAACTGGTCCCATACCTCCGGCAGAATAAAGCCGAATGGCATAAATGCTACCACATTGCCCACAATATTTAAAGCCACTGCCTTGTATCCGAGAACACCTCTGTGAACAATAAAACGCCGAATCTCTTTGAACAGAATCAGATTATAAGAATAACCAGCCTGAGGATCAGGCCTTCTTCCCATTTCTTCGGCGAAAAACAAAAAATATGTCAGCAGAACCAGATACAAAACAAGCAAAACAAATCCCTGTTTCCAGTGTCTGTTTTTTTTCATATAACAATCTCCAAACTATATATCAATGCGCAGATCACGCAAATCCACTTGGCGTACCGGCACAGTTATTTTCTTTTTTATCTACGATCCGATTGACCGTTTTTTCATGAAAGTATATTTTCCCTATAATTTAAAAATACAGATAAGATGCTGCGGGTTTCACAGCACCTTATCTGATCCTCTTAGAATTTCCATCTTCCGGAAGAATTTCTCGGACTCTCCGGCAGTCGGTTAGAATGTAACGTCAGACTTTCTCTTAAGTAACAGTGCGCCATTTACAATCGCAATGATTCCTGTTGTGAGGCCTACAGTTGCGATTACAATTCCAACAGCGATGCTGGCCGCGCCTGTATTGCGCATAGTCTTATAAACTCTCTCCATAAAATGTTCTCCTTATTTTACGCCGTACTGCTCGTAGTATGCGTCGATAGCTGCCTTTAATGTATCGTCGATAACAACCTGGCCCTTAACTTCCTTGTTGTATAAGCACTCAACAACTTCGTCCATGGAAACGATTGCTGCTGTATCGAAGCCGTATAACTCTTTTACTTCGTCAAGAGCTACCTTATCGCCGCTCTTGCCAACTTCCTGACGGTTGAGGGAAACGATAAGACCAACGATCTCTACGTTTGCAGCGCCTTTTACCTTCGGTACTGTTTCTTCCATAGATTTACCGGATGTTGTAACATCCTCGATCATGATCACTCTGTCTCCGTCTTTTAACGGGCTGCCAAGGAAGCTTCCCTTATCTGCGCCGTGGTCTTTCTCTTCCTTACGATCGGAACAGTAACGAACCTCTTTGCCGTATAAGTCGCTGTAAGCAATTGCTGTTACAACTGCAAGCGGGATTCCCTTATAAGCCGGTCCGAATAATACGTCAAAGTCATCGCCGTATTTGTCATGGATCGCTTTAGCGTAGTACTCGCCTAATTTACGTAACTGGGAACCAGTTACATATCCGCCGGCGTTCATGAAGAACGGGGATTTTCTGCCGCTCTTTAATGTGAACTCGCCAAACTTTAATACTTTATTGTCTACCATGAATTCAATAAATTCCTGCTTGTATGATTCCATTTTATATACTCCTTTTGATTGTATATGATTCGTTGAAAACCGCCGGCCCCGGCGCACAATATTATGCACCGGAGACTCGTATCGGAATTATTCTTTATTTAACTGCGCCGATCAGTTCGTTGATATCCTGAACGTTGTAACGTCTCATGTAATCTTCGATTCCCTTGATCACGTTAACTGTTGTCTCCGGATTTACGAAGTTACCTGTACCGATGGCAACTGCTGTTGCACCAGCAAGGATGAACTCGATCGCATCGTCAGCGTTCATGATGCCGCCCATACCGATGATCGGGATCTTAACTGCGTTCGCAACCTGGTATACCATACGTACAGCAACCGGTTTGATCGCCGGACCGGACATACCGCCAGTCTTGTTTGCAATTGCAAATGTACGTTTGTGGATATCGATCTTCATTGCTGTCAGAGTGTTGATCAGGGATACAACATCAGCACCGCCTGCTTCAACAGCTTTCGCCATCTCTGTGATATCTGTAACGTTCGGGGACAGCTTCATAATGATCGGCTGTTTTGCAACCTTCTTAACAGCTGCTGTGATCTCTTCTGCTGCAGATGCCTTCTGACCGAAAGCGATACCGCCTTCTTTTACGTTCGGGCAGGAGATATTGATCTCAAGCATATCTACATCTGTGTCAGCAAGACGCTCAACTACATCGATGTAGTCTTCTTTTGTCTTACCACAAACGTTAGCGATGATCTTTGTATCATACTGTTTTAAGAACGGAATATCTCTTTCCATGAAAACATCAACGCCCGGGCCCTGGAGACCGATCGCGTTTAACATTCCGCCGTAAACTTCTGTTACACGTGGTGTCGGGTTGCCCGGCCACGGAACATTTGCAATACCTTTTGTTACAACTGCGCCCAGCTTATTTAAGTCGATGGACTCACCAAATTCCATACCGGAACCGAATGTACCGGAGCAGGTCATAACCGGATTCTTAAGCTCAATACCGGCTAAAGTTACTTTTGTATTCATGCTTAGTCCTCCTTAATCTTAATTGTGTGGCATTTGCAGCCTTCTGTCTGGTGACCACTTGCGATACGCTCTCTCTGCTGATCTGTGTTTAACAGTTCAACCACTTCAGAGTTAAATACCGGGCCATCTTTACAGATTCTTGTGTTTCTTACATTTGCATGCTCATCGATGTCTTTTGTATGACATACGCAGCCAAGACATGCACCGATACCGCAGGCCATCTTCTCCTCAAGAGAGATCCAGCACTCGATACCGTTTTCTGCAGCGTATTTCTTTAATCCCATTAACATCGGAGTCGGGCCACATGCGTAGATTACGTCAGCAGTCAGGCCATTTGCCTTGATCGCATCGATAACATTACCCTTTGTACCAACACTTCCATCATCAGAAGCGATCACAACTTCTGCGAATTTGCCGATCTCGTCAGCAAGGAATGTCTCGGAGTCGCGGTAACCTAAAACAGCGATCTTCTCGCAGTCTAAGTTCTTTGCAAGCTCTAACATTGGCGGGATACCGATACCGCCGCCGATTAAGAATGCCTTCTTGTCTTTTAATGTGAATCCGTTTCCGAGCGGTCCCATAATGTCAAGCTTGTCGCCTGCATTGTACTGGGAGAACTCAAGAGTACCGGCACCTGCGATTCTGTATACAATGCGCAGTCTGCCATTTTCCTTATCCGCCTCGCAGATACTGATCGGTCTCGGTAAAAGCTTACTCTGGTCGTTTGTGTAGACAGCAATGAACTGGCCCGTTTTCGCTTCCGCAGCCACTTCCGGAGCGTCTAACCACATGCTGTAAATTCCCTCAGCGAGCTTTTCCTGGCTGTGGATAGTTACATTCACTCTTTTCTGTGCCATGGTTTCCTCCTGTGTTTCATTTATTTCTTTCAATTAAAGTACACTGTTGATATCTGCGATCATGTCGATAACAGCCTGTCTGGATGCCTCTGCGAAGTGCTCCGGACCGAACTTGGAGTATTTCTCCTGCTTGTAAGCAGCGATGATGCCGCGAGAGGAGTTAACGATCGCACCAAGTCCATCCTCGTTGAAGCAGTGCTTCAGATCCTGTGCTGTACCGCCCTGTGCACCGTAGCCCGGTACCAGGAAGTATGTTCTCGGCATGAGTTTTCTTAAGATCTTGCTCATTTCCGGATATGTTGCGCCTACTACTGCGCCAACGTTGCTGTATGCGCCGTCCATGCAGGAATCGCCCCACTCAACAACTTTCTCAGCAACCAGCTCATAGAGCGGCTTTCCGTCGATCAGCTTGTCCTGGAACTCGCCGCTGGACGGGTTGGATGTCTTAACCAGAACGAAGATACCCTTATCTTCTTCACGGCAAACATCTACGAACGGTTTTACACCGTCTGTTCCCAGATACGGGTTAACTGTGATGAATTCTGTATTGAAGCCGGAGCATACGTTGCTTCCAACTTTTACTTTACCAAGATGTCCTACAGCATAAGCAGAAGATGTGGATCCGATATCGCCTCTCTTAACGTCACCGATTACGATGAGACCTTTTTTCTGGCAGTATTCTACCGTTTTCGCATAAGCTTTCAGACCTTCGATACCGAACTGCTCATACATTGCGATCTGCGGTTTTACAGACGGGATTAAATCGTAAGTATTGTCAACGATTTCCTTATTGAACTGCCAAACTGCCTCTGCGGCACCTTCCAATGTCTCGCCATATTCTCTGAATGCTTTCTGAACGATATGGGACGGGATGTAGCCTAACATCGGGTCAAGACCTACGCAGATAGGCGCTTTTGTTTTCTGAATCTTCTGGACGAGCTGATTAATCATAGTTTCCTCCTTAAATGTATTTACAACATACAACACCTTATTCTTATAAATTCTACCATAAGACGAAAAGCCTTTCAAGACCCAAAACAACTCGGTGAAAAAATTCCACTTTTTTACAATGTTTTTCAAATAATGCGACAGTTTCTTCTTGGTTTGTCAGATTGACAATGCAAAAAAACAGATCCCTGCCGCTGTTTTCGGACGGGATCTGTCATTTTCATTAACTATGGAAGATAATGGTGCAGATATACTCACCGTTTTTATAATTTTTCTTTGCGTACTGCTCTTCTGTCACGGTCTCGATGTTCATCCAGAACTCCTCCGCCGCCAGCATAATATGGCAGAGCATGATTCCCATGTCGAACTGGCGCATGGTCGTGAACATCTTCGGCTGCGGAAGTGCCTCTTTTTTCGCGAATACATAAAGGCGGTCTGCATACACGATAAAGCGCCACGGCTGGGTGTTCATGGAAGACGGAGCCATTCTTGCAGCCTTTAGGATTTTCTTTAAATACTCGCCCGGCTCGTCTTTGTAGGTACAAAGGCTTGAAAGCGGAAGTCGGTGTGCCTCCTCCATATCGCGGTAGAGCGTTCCCTCCGCGCGGCCAAATGCGATCACTAAGAACTGCTTTAGGCCATTCTTCTCCTTTGGACCAACTTTAGCACTTCCAAGATAGCATGTGCCGATTTCCTTGGTCGTCATATAAAGAACTGCCTGCTCCGCAATATATCCGGCGCTGCGGTATGCGCTCGGTGTGTCTTCGCAATAAACGATCAGATAGTACGGTGCCTCTGATTTCAGCAGACCTTTTACCTGATTCTTTTTATTCAGATTTTCATAAATATCAAATTCTACCCGGCTCGCACCGTCCAGAGAAGAGGTATTTTCGATCATCTTGCGGATTTTCTCCAGAATTTCCGCATCCAGCGGCTCCATCACATATTTTCTCACAGAGCGGCGGTTAAAAATAGCTTCATAAATATTCATAATTCTCCCCCTTATTTGCACGCTTCCAGTTCATCCAGAAGTGTCTCAAATACATCTAGTGCTTCGTTTACAACGTCCGGTTTTTCCATATCAAGACCGCAGAGCTTCAAAAGCTCGATCGGTGTCATGGAACATCCGCCCTTTAAGAATTCAAAGTATCCGTCCAGCGCTTTTTGATCGCCTGCCAGGATCTTGCCCGCAATGGCCGTGGCCGCAGCAAATCCTGTGGAATATTGGTACACATAGAACGGACGGTAGAAATGCGGGATCCTCTCCCACTCATAATCAATATCAGAATCCACGACCATGTCTTCACCGAAATATTTCACGTTGAGATCATGATACAGCTTGCAGAGCACATCCTTGGTAAGCGGAGTTCCTTCCCAGCACATCTGGTGGGTCTTCCACTCAAACTCGGCGAACATGGTCTGGCGGAAGAAGGTACCGCGGAAGCTCTCCAGAAGCTGGTTGATCAGGAATTTCTTCTCTTCCTTCGATTTTGCATGGTCGATCATGTGGCGCAGCATCAAAATCTCATTGCATGTGGATGCCACCTCTGCGACGAAGATTTTATAGTGGGCATAGGTCGCATCCTGGGCATGATTGGAATACCAGGAATGGAGGGAATGGCCCATTTCATGTGCCAGTGTCAGAGTCGAGTTCATGCCATTGTTAAAGCTCATCATCACATACGGATGAACACCGTAAACGCTGTTGGAGTAGGCTCCGCTTCTCTTTCCCTGATTCTCGTATACGTCGATCCAGCGGCTTTCAAATCCCTGTTTCAGGATCCCAAGATACTCTTCTCCCAGCGGCTTCAAACCTTTTAAGATCAGTTCCTGTGCCTCTTCGTAGGTAATTTCTTCATCGTAATCGGCAGTCAGCGGAACATAGAGATCGTACATATGGAGTTCATCCAGACCAAGCATTTCTTTCCGGATCCCAACATACCGGTGCAATAAAGAAATGCGGTCTTCCACTGCCTTTAAGAGATTATCATATACCAGCTCAGGAATTTCATTGGCAGATAAATAGTATTCTCTGGTAGAGGTATATTTTCTCACTTTTGCAAAGAAACAGGCCTGCTTTAAATTGCCCTCATAAGATGCCGCCACGGTATTGGCAAACTGGCGGTACATGCTGTAAAGTGCACAGAAGGCATCCTTGCGGACTCTGCGGTCTTTGCTTTCTAACAATTTCATATAACGGCCATGGGTCACTTCGATCTTCTCTCCGTTTTCATCCTCAATGACCGGGAATTTCAAGTCTGCGTTGTTGAACAGTTGGAAAATACTGTTTGGCGCCTGCGCCACTTCAGACGCGGCACTTAAGATTTTTTCCTCTGCCTCGGACAACATATGATCCTTTCTTGCAAGGATCCTCTTTAACATGAGTCTGTAGTGGGCCAGCTCCTCTGTTTCCAGGAATCGGTTCATGGTCTCTTCCGGAATCGCGAGGATTTCCGGCTCCACGAATGCGGATGTCTCCATCGCTTTTGTGGACAAGGTGCTGACCTGGGACAGAAGTGCCTGATACTCACCTACGGATGTGTCTTCATCTGTTTTCTGTCTTGCGTAAGAGAACAGTCTGGAGAAAATCTCATCCAGCTCCACATCGAATGCCAGAAACTCAGCAAGCGTTTTGGCAGAATCAGAAAGATGGCCTTTGTAGGAGCCGTAAACAGAAATTCTTTCCTCTGCTTCCTTTAACAAAGCGTCCAACGCCTCTTTCGACGGGATCAGATCTTCCAGATTCCATTTATATTTTTCTTCTATTTCAGAACGTTTTTTCAACATTGTCCCCATGTTACACCTCACTATATCCACAAATGAAATCGGGGTTGCTTTCCGATTTAAATCAGGCCTGATACAAGCGGTACAACAACGACCGTCATAAGACCTGCTACTGCGATGGAAAGGCTGCTCATGGCACCTTCCACCTCTCCCAGCTCCAGCGCCTTGGCAGTACCGATCGCATGGGCTGCAGTTCCAAGCGCCAGTCCTCTGGCGATGGATTCTTTAATTCCAACCAGTTTGAACCATGCTTCTCCCACGATGTTTCCGAAAATTCCCGTGAGAATGATGCTGACGATCGTGATGGTCACGATGCCGCCGGCCTCCTCAGATACACCCATACCGATGGCTGTGGTAATGGACTTCGGAAGCAGGGACACATAGTATACATGGTCCAACTTAAAAAGCAGAGACATCAAAAAGATGCTCGCTGCACTGGCCATGACACCGGAAGTAATACCGATGATCACAGCCGCAAAATTCTTTTTCAAGAGCTCCAGCTGCTTATATAACGGGATTGCAAGACACACGGTCGCCGGTGTCAGGAAGTAACTGATATAGGAAGCTCCCTCGTTGTACTCGGAATAGGAAATTCCGGTTCCCTTCAAAAACGCGATCACTAAAATAATCGCCACAAGCAGGGGATTTAAGATTCCCCAGCCAAGTTTTTTCTTCAGCCACATACCGATGATGTATGCGAACACACTGATGAACATTCCAAAATAAAGCGGCATTTATTTGTCCTCCTTTTTCTGGCGGTTCAGGATCCATTCTGTGGTCTTTCCGGTTACGGTCATGACCACCAGCGTGGAAACTGCGGAGATCACGATGAACGGGATCAGGATGGACGTAAGCTCCATATATTTTTCAATCAGACCGACTGCGGCCGGGACGAACATCAACGGCATCAGGTCCAGGAGAAGATTTCCTGTTGCAGATACATCTTCCAGTTTTACAACTTTGGTGCATAACAGAGCCAACAGTAAAAACAGGCCGTAAACACCGGCCGGGACCGGAAGCGGGATCATTTCATTTAAAATTTCACCTACCATAGTAATGCCGAAAATAATTGCGATTTCTTTTACATATTTCATAATCTGTACCTCTTACTACACAGCACTTCGCCCAATCTCGGGACACTTCCAATGGCGTCCCATTTTTGCTCGCTTCGCACTGCTCATTGCCTACGTTTATCTTAACATCCTCTCCCCATATCGGCAATAGTAAAAAAGTCTTAATTTTTTCTTGAATAAGCACAATTATTTGTACTATACTGAAACCATCCAAAAACAATGACAAAGGAGATCACCGGCATGTCCGTTTCTGTTACTTCTAATTTAAATCCTTCCCAGAAAGCCCAGATTCAATCCATCATTGAAGCGTCAAAAGAAAAGGAACCTGTTACCGCATCCTTTCCATACGACGATGCGGATTTTTACGCACTTTTTGAGGTCGATGGAGTGATTCGCTCTGCGGCGGCTTTTTTAGCGGAGGATGAGGAAACTTACGAATGCTCTGCTTTCACCGATCCGGCATACCGTTGCCAGGGCATGTTTTCTGAGCTCTTAGATGCGGCGATCGAAGAACTGCCGGAGGATACGGCTTTTGTGTTTTATACCAACGGAGCCAGCGGCGATTGCATGGCAGCGATCGAGGCGCTGGAGGCAGAGAAGATCCTTGAGGAGCACATGATGGAGCTGTCACTGGATGCTTTTTTGTTGGGATCGGAACGACTCCTTTCCATGCTTTCTGATTCCCAGATCCTCCCGATTTCCATGGAAGAAAGAGAACCGGACGGCACAAAAACATACCACTACAAGCATCCCCATGGCACTGTGAACATCTCTGTGTTCTCTTCCTATTATTATCTCTACGGTCTGGAAATCGAGGAAGCGTTCCGCGGTCAGGGATATGGCAATGCATTCCTTTTAGCGGTCTTAGGGGACTTGGCGCATCGAAATCCTCTCCCACTGCGGCTACAGGTATCCGGTGAAAACATCCCGGCTCTGTCCTTATACAAAAAAACAGGATTCCAGATCACTGAAACCCTGTTTGGTTATCTCTATTAAGTTGAACGAAACTCCCTGTCTCTAATCGCGGTCACGCTGGTACGGAGACGGGGGATTTTCTTTTTCATCGATTTTCTGGCGGATACGCTGCATTTTCAGATCAGTCTGAGCGATCAATTCGGCGCATGCAGTCAGTTCTTCGCTGATCTCGCCGGCGTCATCCAGATTCTTTTTGTATTTCATCTGGTGGTCCAGGCTCGCCCAGAAGTCCATCGCAAGAGTACGGATCTGTACTTCTACACGCATCTTCACTTTACGGTCGGTAAAATATACCGGGACCTGAATGATCATATGGTAGCTGCGGTATCCGTTGGCCTTTGGGCTGCGGATATAGTCTTTGACCATGAGGACATCCACATCATCCTGGCGCGCCAGCATATTGGCTACGGTATAAATATCGTCCACGAAGGAACAGATCACGCGGATTCCGGCCACATCGTCCAAATTATCTTTTACAGACTGGACTGTCACAGGAAGACTGCGGCGCTGCAATTTTTCAATGATGCTGGACGGCTTTTTCACACGGGATTTGATCATCTGGATCGGATTTCTCTGGTTACGCACTGCCAGCTCATCGTTGAGTACTTCTAGTTTTGTTTTCGTTTCTCTGATCGCGCAGGTATACATCATCATCAATTCACGGAATTGTCTTGCCTCTGCAACGAAATGGTCAGGTATTTCTATAACGCCCGGGGCGTTGACAGCTGATTGCACCAGCTCGCCATTAGGGTTCATGCTAATATTCATTTGCACACCTCTTATTCTGTATGTATTCCCTATATTATACCTCGAATTTTCTGATTTTACAATGTCATTAATCTTAATTTTGTATAAAACATTTTCAAATTTTTTCCACATCCCCATGCTTTACAACCCCCAAAAAGAGTGTTATGATAGCCATATGGAAGGAAAACAGGGAACCTTCCGAAAATATTTCTTACATATGAGTTCCATGGAGGGAAAAGTATGAAAACATTAGGTTACTATAATGGTAAATTCGGTCCATTGGAAGAAATGACTGTACCGATGAATGACCGTGTATGTTACTTCGGCGACGGTGTTTACGAAGCAACTCTTGCAAAGAACGGTAAAATTTTTGCTCTGAAGGAGCACCTTGACCGCTTCTTTAACAGCGCAGGACTTTTAAAGATAGAAATTCCTTACACAAAAGAAGAAATCGCTGAGATTCTTTATGACTGCCTTGCAAAGATGGATGATAACGAAATCTTCATTTACTGGCAGATGACCCGTGGTACTGCTCCGCGTCAGCACCAGTTCCCGGCTGCAGGCACAAAGCCGAACCTCTGGATCTTTATGAAACCGGGCAAACACGGCGATCCGGACAAGCGTCTGAAACTGACTGATATGGAAGATACTCGTTTCCTTCACTGCAACATTAAGACTCTCAACCTTCTTCCGAACGTTATGGCAGCTGAAAAGGCTGAGGCTCTCGGCTACCACGAGTGTGTATTCCACCGCGGTGATGTTGTAACGGAGTGTGCACACAGTAATGTACATATTATCAAGGACGGCGTGTTCAAATCCCACCCGACAGACCATTACATCTTACCGGGTATCACAAGAGCACACCTGATCCAGATCTGTAAAGAAATCGGAATCCCGGTTGACGAGACTCCGTTCACTATGCAGGAATTAATGGACGCTGACGAAGTTATCGTATCCAGTGCGACAAAATTATGCGCGATCGCATGTGAGATGAACGGCACTCCGATCGGTGGTAAGGCTCAGGAGCTTGTGCTGAAGCTTCAGAAGGCTTATCTTGAGAAGTATGAGAACGATACGAAATAGAATATGAGGGTGATTAAGTGGCTGCTTCATTGTTGGGTGAAGTAGCCGCTTTTTTGATGGGATCTGTTGGCGAATGGTACGGCGGCTTGCGGGAGCCCCCTCCCTCCAAAACACGGTCGCCTACCTGAGCTTCGCAAGGTTTTATCGCTCCGGTATTCGGGCGCAGGAGATTCTTTGTATATGTACCCGGGCCTGGAAACTTGTTGGGTCATTTAAATCTATAGCAACAGCAAGTTGCTTTGCAACTTGATACATCAAGTATATAATATCCATGGAGGTGAATCGTTCATGAAAACAAAAGATGTTATATTAGAATTAAGAAATAAAGCAGGTTTATCACAGGATGAGCTCGCCGAAAAAGTATATGTTACTCGCCAAGCAGTATCACGTTGGGAAAATGGAGAAACGACACCAAACACGGAAACGTTGAAGTTGCTATCAAAACTGTTCGATGTTTCTATTAACACTCTCCTTGGTTCTCCCAGACAGTTGATCTGCCAGTGCTGTGGTATGCCTCTTGATGACTCCATCATCAGCAAAGAGACCGACGGCATCTTTAACGAGGAATACTGTAAATGGTGTTATGCAGACGGCGAATATGCTTATGATGATATGGATGATTTAATTGATTTCTGTGCCGAACACATGGCTAATGACGACTTTTCCCCCGAACAGGTGCGGTCATATATGAGAGATATGCTGCCGAAGTTGAATTATTGGAAAAAATATACCGATCTCGGCCGAGACGAAAAATTCAATGAATTCAAGTCGCAGCTTATTGACGAATTTAACGCTCTCCACATCGAAGGAATGCCGAAGGTTGAAAATCTTAATGCACTTGTCGGCGGTTTCGTTAATCTTGAATATACGCTTCCAAATGGAAACATCGTTAAGTTTTTAGATGATGGGGCTACCTATCTTGGAAATCAGCTTGAGTGTGAGTTTGGTGGAGATAGATGCTTTGGGATTATTGCAAATATGGACTTTCTTCTTGTATGCACGTATGAAGAAAACGGTTCAAATCCAGAGTTAGTCATTTACAAAAAGAGATAAGCAACCCCATCCAAAAGCCTACTGCCTCTCGCTCTCCTCCAGCCCGGCTTTCGCGCAGATATCCGCAAGGCAGCATCTACTGCAGTACGGCTTTGTTCTTGCGGTGCAGACATCTCTTCCATGATACACCAGACGATGGCAGAAATCATTTCCTTCCTCCGCCGGAATGATCTTCCAGAGTGCCATTTCCACTTTCTTCGGTTCTTTGAACCCATCCACGAGTCCCATGCGGTTCACCAAGCGAATACAGTGAGTATCGGTGACGATCGCAGGCTTTCCGAAGACGTCTCCCATGACCAGGTTCGCGCTCTTTCTTCCGACTCCCGGGAGTTTCAAAAGCGCATCAAAATCATCCGGTACCATGCCATGGTATTCATCGCGCAAAATCTTCATACAGGCACTGATATCGCGGGCTTTGCTTCGTCCGAGTCCACAAGGTCTTACAATTTCCTCAATCTCATCCACATCGGCATTGGCAAGTGCATTCACGTCCGGGAATTTTTCATACAGCTTTTCTACGACCACATTCACACGAGCATCGGTGCACTGAGCCGCAAGGCGGACGCTGACCAATAGTTTCCATGCTTCGTTATAGTCCAGGGAACATTCCGCATCCGGGTATTCCTTTTTCAGTCGGTCAATGATCTCCAATGCCAATTTCTTTTTCTCTTCCATGTACAGCTTCTCCTTTCGGATTCTCAACAGAGGCCCGGGAACACTCCCCGGGCCTCCTCATTCGCATTCAGCGAAACTTATTCTGTTTCAATCTTAGCAACACGGATTACTAACTGACGGCCATACATGTACGGTTTTGTCTTAACCACAACATTTGCGCCATCCTGCTCAAACTCAGCTTCTTCACCGTTGTCGATCCATGTGATCTTCTTAATCTTCTTATCAAGTTTGAAAATGTCCTGGAAACGATCTGCATTCTGTACTTTTAATGCAACGTTCGGGTCTGCGGACATCGGAAGTTTGTCACAGAACAGATAGTATGTATTGTCTTTTACAAGGATGAAGTCATCTTCCTTGTTTTCAACTTCGATACCGGACGGATACGGAGCGTAGATCGCTTCGCCATTGATTGCGACCCACTGTCCCATCAGGTCATAAATTGCCTTGTCCATCAGGCGGAGTGTACCATCGCCCATCGGACCAACGTTCATCAGAAGGTTGGAACCAAAACGACGGCAGATGCAAAGGTCACGGATCATGGATGCCGGAGACTTGAAGTTTAAGTCATCCTTTGTGTATCCCCAGTGATCTGCGAATACCTGGCACATCTCACTAGCCACGTACTTCGGAGCGCCTTCCATGTTAAGCGGAGCCGGTTTGCCGCGCTCGAAGGTAACGCTGTCCAGCTCGATATGGCCTAATGCACCAAGAGCAGAAAGACCTGTATTGTTGATGATCATTGCTTCCGGCTGGTGTTTACGGATCGTTGCATAAAGCGCATCTTCTTCCCAGTCAGCATCCGGCTTGTCCCACATACCGTCGAACCATAAACCGCCGATCTTGCCGTACTTTGTGCAAAGGATCTCGATGCTGTTTCTTAAGTACTCTAAGTATGCCGGGAAATCTTCTTTGTATCTCGGCTCTGTCCAGTCAAGTAATGTGTGGTAGAAGAACGGAATGATACCATGAGCATGGCATGCATCCACGAACTCACGAACCAGATCACGGCCATTGTCATGAACGGTGTCAAAATCGTTGAGACCACATGTGTCATAGAGGGAATAACCGTCGTGATGACGAGTTGTTAATGTAATATATTTTACGCCTGCCTGCTTTGCAGCTGCAGCCAGCTGGTCTGCCCAATCCAGAGCCGGATTGAACTCTTTTCTTAATTTAAAATATTCGTTCGGATCCAGTTTTAAGCTGTGAAGTGCCCACTCACCTTTTCCGAGTACACTGTAAAGACCAAAGTGTACGAACATACCAAAGCCCAATTTCTCGAACTCTTTAATGTACTGTTTTACGATCATACGAAACATCCTCCCATTCCCGTTTGTATTTCCTATTTTCGTGCAGCAAAAGTCCTCCCCATCGCCACACTGCTATTTTTATTATATTATTTATCCTCGACAAAGTCCAGCATTTCCTATGAAGTCTGATTCTCAGTTTTTACGAAAAGGCATAAAGTCAGCACTGCAGGAAACATTACCGCAGCAAGAATTCCTGCATTCATATTTCCTCCCGTCATTTCAGAAACCATGCCGACCAGAGTCGGACCGCCGGAACATCCAAGGTCTCCCGCCAGCGCCAGCATCGCAAACATCGCAGTTCCGCCGTTTTTAAGTGCCGCCGCTGCCTTACTGAAGGTACCGGGCCACATGATTCCAACGGAAACTCCACTCACTGCACAGCCCACCAGGCTTAAGAACGGAATCGGTGCCAGACTGGTAAGCAGATAAGAAGCAATGCAAAGAATGGAACTTCCTTTCATGAACAGATCCAGATCGATCTTTTCGCCGTATTTTCCATAAACCGCCCGCGCACATCCCATGCAGATGGCGAAAGTCATTGGACCAGCCAGGTCGCCGGCTGTCTTGCTGATTCCAAGGCCCAGCTCCGCAAATGCCGATGCCCACTGGCTGACAGACTGCTCACTGGCACCGGAGCAGACCATCATGATCATAAGGAGCCAGAATGTCTGATTGACAAACAACTCCCTCAGTGTCATTCCGCTCTCACCCTCAGAAATCAGGGACGCGATCGGAGTCTTCATAAAAATAAACACATTGGCAAAGGGAATCGCCGCCCATACAAATGCCAGCACCTTCCATGACTGGATTCCCACAAAGTGGAAAAAGAGCGTCGAGATCAGTACTACGCCCACATGGCCCCAACAATAGAAGGAATGAAGCAGGCTCATGGCTGTTTCTTTATTGTCGGTCGGACAGCTTTCCATGATCGGGCTGATCAGGACCTCAATGAGGCCGCCGCCGACGGCGTAGATGATGACTGCGATGAGAATTCCGATGAACGGATCCACAAGTTCCGGAAGAATTGCCAGGGACACCAGGCCCAGAGTGGAACAAATATGGGCAGTCACGATCGACACACGGTAACCGATCTTATCGACGAATTTCGTCGCCAGGAAGTCCACCAGAAGCTGCACTGCAAAGTTGATCGTTACGAGCAGTGTGATCCGGCTCAATGGAATCTGGTAGCTGTCCTGGAAGGTAATGAACAATAACGGGATAAAATTATTTACAATTGCCTGTACGATGTATGCGATAAAACAGGCGATCATAGTTGTCTTAAAATTGAATTTCATTCGATCTCCACCATTAAAATATTTCCGTTTCATCCTATCACGGTTCAAATTTATTTGCAAATCTTCTTTTTATTTATTCAGAAGAAAAAATCGCAGAACTTTTAGAAAATTCAGCGAAATTTCAGTTGCTTTTTTGCAAAATTCATGATATTCATATAATATAGAAAAAACTAAGTATATTGAATTTAAAACAAGGCAGGTGCAACGTATGAAAAGGATCAAGAGAAAATTAAATGTAGTTGCTGCGCTTGCAGCCCTCCTCTTTGGTGTTTTTGTGAATCAGACCTTTCTGGAGAGCAAATCCCCTTATGATGAAGCCAATATCCTGACTGCTGTCCATGAGGACATGGATGGTATTGTCATTGCTGAAACCCGGGTTCCACTGGGACCGGCCGCTGATGTTTCCGGCCAGGAAACAGAACATCCTTATATCCAGCAGGTGGTGGATCTGGTAAATGCAGAACGTACAAAAGCCGGAGTGGCTTTACTGACTGCGACCCCAGAGCTTAACAACGCGGCAGGAATCCGCGCAGAAGAAATCTCCACCCTCTTCTCCCACGACAGACCAAACGGTACAAGATATCGCACAGTCCTCGACGACAATGCGATCTCCTATCGCGGATGCGGTGAGAACGTGGCATCCGGCTACCGGACTCCGGAAGAAGTTGTGAGCGGCTGGATGGGCAGTGACGGGCATAAAGAGAATCTTTTAAAGGCAGACTATACTTCCATTGGTATTGGTTATTATAAGGATTCCAATGGCTATAGCTACTGGGCACAGATCTTTACGTATTGATTCTGACTCTTTTTTATAATCGCAAATAGTAAAAAGCCAGTGTTCTTTGCGACACTGGCTTTATTCGTTGCCGAACATACCTGGATGAACGTTTGGTGAATGTTCCTCTTTGTCTATGAATCATGCTTTTGGATACATTCGATAAATCGTTCCCCATACTTCTGAAATTTAAACTCACCCACACCACTGACTGAAAGCATTTCTTCCTTCGTCTTCGGCTTAATCATACACATGTGCGTGAGTGTCTTGTCTGAGAACACAATATACGGCGGTACTTTCTCTTCTTTTGCAATCTCCATCCGAAGCATTCTCAGTTTCTCGAAGAGTTCGTTTTCCACATCTGCGCCTTCGGCTGCAGCATGCTTCCTCCGTTTTCCTTTGGATGCAGGATCTCCTTTTACGGTCTTCTCTGTTTCTTTCGCCATTTTCATCGTCACGGTCCGCTCGTCTTCAAATACTTCTTCCGAACGCTCCGTCAATTTCACAATTGCGTATTCGTCGGCAGTCACGTACAAATATTCTTCCAGCTGCAGAAAATTAAGGATCGGACGCAGCTTGTAAGATGGAATTTTCGCCAGTGCCCCGTAATACGGATTTTCGTTCATCCGGTAATTTCTGATTTTTGCAGTATTAGCACCATGGACAGTGTCCAGGATCACGGTCGTTCCATATCTCTGACGGCTGGTCTTCACGCATCCAATCAACGCACGGACGGCTTCTGTCACATCCACTTCCTCGAACTGGGTCTGGCAGTTGGAGCAATTTCCACAATAGTTACTGCCATATTCACCGAAATATTTCAAAATATAGTCTCTCAGACACTCGTTGGTAAAACAGTAAAAGGTCATCCGCTTTAGCCGCTCATGATCCCGCTCTTTGATCAGTTCTCTCGAAAACTCATCCAGCTCCTGATTATCCTGGTTATTTTCGATAAATAACTGGTTGGTGATCACATCTTGGCCGCCGTAGTACAGAACACATTCCGCCGGCTCTCCGTCACGGCCCGCACGTCCGGCCTCCTGATAGTAGGATTCCAGATTTTTCGGCATGCCATAGTGCAGGACGAAGCGGACGTTGCTCTTGTCAATACCCATTCCAAAGGCGTTGGTCGCCACCATGATCCTCGCCCGGTCATAAATAAAATCGTCCTGATTGTTCCTCCGCTCCGTGTCGCTCAGTCCGGCATGGTATCTGGTCACGGAAATTCCATCTTTTAATAATTTCTCGCAGACCTCCTCCACCACTTTTCTTGTAAGGCAATACACAATTCCACACTGTCCCGGGTGATTGGCAATGTAATCGCAGATCGCGCCATAGCGGTCTTTCGGAGCGGCCACCTCAAAGTAGAGATTGGGCCGGTCGAATCCGGTGGTCACCACCGTCGGCTGTTCCAGTTCCAGAATATCGATGATATCGTCCCGCACCTCTTTGGTCGCCGTCGCGGTAAATGCGCTGATCACCGGTCGGTTCGGGAGGCGGTCAATGAATTCTTTGATTTTCAGATAGCTTGGTCTGAAATCCTGGCCCCACTGGGAGACACAGTGCGCTTCGTCCACCGCCACCATAAAAATCTCGCTCGTCATGGCGAACTCGAGAAATTCCGGCGTTGTCAGCCGCTCCGGTGCCACATAAATGATCGGATATCTGCCTTGTTTTGCAAAATCCAATGCTTTATAATACTGGGCGGCTGTCAGTGAACTGTTCAAATAGGCAGCATGGACGCCCGCCTGATTGAGGGCCGCCACCTGATCCTTCATCAGGGAAATTAACGGTGAGATCACCAGGGTAATTCCCCGTCCCATCAATGCCGGGATCTGGTAACACAGTGACTTTCCTGAGCCAGTCGGCATGATACCGAGAGTGTCACGGCCGGCAATCATACTGTCGATCAGTACTTCCTGCCCCTCCCGAAATTCATCATAACCAAAATATTCCTTTAAAACTGCATACTTATCCATAGAAACACTCCTTTAAAACTACTTCCTACGATCAATTTGCGGGATTTCCGCAGAACTTCAAGATCTATAAAGAATTGATGGTTGAATTGCTCCGGTGCATCGGTCAAGCTCCGGATTTTGCTATTTTATCACATTTTTATCAATTCCTCAATGACTTCCCGCATGGATGTTTCAAATTCTATGTCTGTGTGATATAATACCAGAAAATACTTTAAAGGCAGAATTGATACGATGAAATTTGGATGTGCGATTCTAGCAGGCGGAAAAAGTTCCAGAATGGGAACTGATAAAGCTCTGCTGGCTCTTGATGGACAAAAATTTATAGAACGGATCGCGGGAGAATTGTCCGCGTTTGAAGAGCGGATCATCGCCCGGGGCAATAACAGCAATCTTCCGGACATTGACTGGAAGATCATTCCAGATCAGTATCCGGACCATGGTCCCCTTGGAGGTATCCATGCGGCCCTCTCCGCATGTGAGGCCGATGCACTGTTTTTTGTCACTTGTGACATGCCGTTTATTCAGTATTCCTTAGCGAAGTTGTTTTGTTGTGCGTTCACTGAGAACCTGGAAAATGGAACGGCTTTGGACGCCGTGGTCGCAGTTACGCCCGATGAACGGATCCATCCGCTCTGCGGCATTTACACAAAATCAGCACTCCCGGTACTGGAAAAACAGCTTCTGGCCGACCAAAACAAAGTCATGATGGCGTTAAAACAGATGAACGTGGACTATCTGCAGATTCCATCTGACATGAGCATCCAGTGCTCCAACATCAACACCCGTGATGACTATGAAAAAATAAAAACCATTACAGAAAAAACCTCCGGCGCATGATATGTCTCACGCCGGAGGTTTTCTTATATTCTCGAACCCCTAAGCTTTTTTCACTTCCACCAGATTGGTATGCTGCGGATTTCCTTTCGCGAGCGGGGATGCATGTTTTGCAGATGTCAGCACGTTGATGGAACCGCGGATATCCACACCGTTCTTGTCCGGTGTGTACCAGCCGCCCTGTGTCATGGCAACGACTCCACGGATGATCCGCTCGGTGATCACTGCCGGAATCTTCACACAGCCGCGGTCATTGTAAGTCTCCACCATGTCTCCATCGGAAATTCCCCGCGCCTTCGCATCCTCCGGGTGGATCCAGAGTCCAGGCATCTCCACCTCATCCTGCCACTCGTTGTTATCATGAATGGAATGGCATCTTCTGCGGGTGTGCCAGCCAATGAGCTGAAGCGGATAAGTCTCACGGATCGGATCTTCCGGTCCCTCCGGGCACGGCAGATAACGCGGGATCGCCGGGATGTCCTCCTGCTCAAAGTCATACAGATCCTTAGAGAAAATCTCGATTTTTCCGGACGGTGTTGCAAACGGATGATGCTCCGGATCGGCAATTTCCTTTTCAAAAGCAATATATGTGATCGGCTCCTTGTACTGCCAGCCGCCGCGCTCACAGAAGGTCTCATAATCCGGAAGCTCCGGTTCTTTCTCTCTTAAAACATTATAATTTTCGATCAGCCAGTCTTCCATGTCCGGCTTTCCATCAATAAATTCTTCGTAATAGCCAAGTCGGTCGGCCACTTCCTTTAACCACTCCCACTCGAACCGGCATCCGAATAACGGCTCGATCACCTTATTGTTCCGGAGCACATAGTTGTTGCCGCGCCACGGCGGAACGATATTATTGCCCTCGAACACGGATGTTCCCGGGAGAAGCACATCGGCAAACCTCGCACTCGGAGTCATGAACACGTCGGAGCAAAGGACAAACTGGCACTTAGTATCATCCTTCAGAATTCTTATGGAATCATTAATGTCGGAGTGCTGGTTGATCAGGATATTTCCTGCCAGGTTGAACATCAGGCGCAGGTTGCTGTCCAGCTTTTCCACACCTGTGAGGCGGTCTCCGCGCGGAGTCATCTCGGTTCCATGCTCAATGGCCTTGGTCCATAAGAATACCGGGATTTTTCCAGGATACGGATTTTTCACCGTATTATTGTACAGCGTGATTTTTTCATGCTCCACAATATCGCCGTTTGCAGCCGCACCGCCGCCGGAAATGCCCACATTGCCAGTGAGACAGGTCAGTGCGCTGATGCCCTTCGTTGTCTGCTCGCCGTTTCCATGACGCTGCGGACCCAGGCCCATGATGATGCAGGCAGGTTTTGCTTTTGCGTACTCTCTTGCAAAGGTACGGATGGTCTCGGCATCGATGCCGGTAATTTCAGCGGCCCACTCCGGTGTTTTCGGGATTCCGTCCTTTTTGCCGAACAGGTAAGTATGGTAACTCTCGCCAGCCGGCACGCCCTCCGGCATATGTTCCTCGTCAAAGCCCACACAGTATGTATCCATGAAATGCTGGTTATGGAGTCCCTCGGACCAGATCACATAGGCCATAGCATCTGCCAATGCCGCATCGGTCGTCGGACGGATTCCGATCCACTGGTCCGCATAAGCCACTGCAGTGTTGCTCAGTCGCGGATCCACAACAATGATACGGATGCCGCGCTGTTTAGCGAGAGCCAGATAATGATTTCGCTCGGTTCCGAAAATTGTCTCCACCGGATTATCTCCCCAGAGCACCAGAAGCTTTGTATTTAACATATCCTGCGGGCTGTTGCCGCAAGCTCTTGTTCCGAAAATATAAGGAGAAATGTAACCGGAACATGCGGAGCTGTAGGAGTTGAAATACTCCAGATAACCGCCGTCCATGGAAAGCAGGCGTCTTACCAGCGTACCCGGACGCATGATTCCTGTCACGCCGGTCGCATAATTCACATAGCTGGAGCTCGGGCCGTACTGGTCGCGGATTCTTCTCCACTCTTTCGCGATCAGGTCCGCCGCCTCGTCCCAGGTGATCCTCTCAAATTTTCCGCTGCCGCGCTCGCCGATTCGTTTCATCGGATAGCGCAGTCTTCCAGGACTTAAGAAGGTCTTTCTATAGCCTCGTCCTCGCACGCAGGCACGAATATGCGGATCATTGCTGCTGCAATCGCTTCCGATGCTCAACATACAGCCGTCCTGCACCTCCGGACGCACGATGCACATGCCGCCACAGTTGTTGATGCCTGCAGAGTTGATCACTCTTGCTTCCTCGTTCGGGATCGGTGCGCCCAGAGTCTTTTCTTCGCCAGACTCCTGCTCCTTCTCTTCCTGATCGGCAATCTTCACGCACTTTGCAAGCACCTCCAGCATCCAGTCCAGATACATGATAATGCCCTCAAAGGTGCCGCGTTTTTTTACATGTTCACAGACCATCTCAGCCGTTGGCTTCGTGTAGGTCTTGATAAAGTTGCATACAGCATTTTTATTTCCGATTTCCATCAGCTTCGCCGCAAACAGAAGCTGCTCGCCGATATAATCCGGCGGGTTTCCTTCCATCCGCACCGGCTCATAGCCATATTTATGATAATTATGGATCACATTCAGAGTCGTCCGGTCAAGCAGGACCTGCTCCCCAAATGCCACTGATGCCCAGAGCGGGATCAGCCAGTCTGCATCAGTTCCGCGGAATAAGAAATCATATTCCAGCTTCCACTCACGCTCAGATTTCTTCTCCCAATCCGCAAATCCACGGCAGATTTCCATGGCCTGCTCACGGGTCTCAAAGAATGCTGCCAGCTGTTTCAGATTTTTTGCAAGCTCTTCTTCCATCTTCGCCGGATCATCCCATCCGGCCTCTTTCGCCTCCGAAACCTCTGCTGCCACTCCGGCTTTTCCAGTTCCAGCCGCCACAGAATTTCCGCAAGCCGCAGATTTTTTCGCATCTGCTTTCAGATTCACACAGAATGTCTCGCCAATCATCGCCGCAACCGGATTCTCTTCCTTTTCTTCCCCTAATTCTTTAAATTCCAGCGCAAAGGTACGGCATGCTTCCACACAGACCGGCTGTTCCCCGCTCTGGCGGCGCGCCATACAAGTATCGCATTTCATCGCCACATAACGTCTTGCACTCACATACACCGCTCCGTACTGACATGCCCGCTCACAGGCACCACATCCGCGGCACAGCGCCTCATCCACAACAACAATTCCCTCGTCTGTCACCTTCATCGCGCCAAATGCACATGCCTTCACACAAGCCGCATCCACACAGTGATGGCAGGAACCAGAAAAATGGGCATATTTCTTTACTCCATCTTCCTCATACTCGACTGTCTCTGCCCGACGGAAATTCTTTCCCGATTCCAGGCTGTGATAATCTTTACAAGCCACCTGACAGGCATTACATCCAATACACTTTGCCTGATCAAACACTACTCCCCAACGTGACATTTTTGTTCCTCCTATTACTGCAAGGTCCCTGGTCTTTCTTCTTGGATCCACCGGACCTTTTTGTGAACCCAAATAAACTACTTCTATATAGTATAAGCCCTCATGCGTCCGCAATCAAGCTCATATCTCTACCACTCGATATAAATCGGATTGGTCCATGCGGTGCGCCCGAATTTATCGACCACTTCCACCCGGACATAAGCTTCATGCCCCTTAAGCACATACTCGCCATAGGTCAGATCGTCCTCAAACTTCTCACCAAGGACTACAAAGCCGTCGTTGATGATATTTCCCGCAACGAACCGGATCTGGTTGACATGAGAGCAGGAAATCCATGCTTTTCCGTCCTTGATCCCCCAGTCTTCGATCTCCGGCCCGGTGGACGAATAATAATTTCCATCCAGGAAATTCTGTATGATCGCATCATGGCTCAGTTCCGGTGCCTGCACAACGATCCAGCCGCCAAAACTGTCCTCCAGCACATTATGATTGTCATCGCTGGCAAATCCATTGATCCGTTTTCCGGCCCGGAGCATCTCATCCCATTGCACCGCAGCAACACCGGTCGCCGACTCTAGCACACATCCATGGTTGTAGATCTCCAGCGCATCCAGTCCATCCGTGTCCATAAAGTCGTCCCCGGTCACACGGCTCCAGATCGGATGATTGTATGTAACCACCATGCCATGGTCCTTCAGCATATCCGTCATCTCCTGTACGACCTCAGCCGCCGGCCATGTCCGATAGAACTTTCTCCGTTCAATGGTCTCCATATGCCGGTACAACGGCAGTTTCGCCTGCTTCTGCATTTCGCTTGTGCCTAAAATTCCATGGAGGTGATGGACCTTATACCGGTCTTTTGTTCCATGGTCACAGTACAAGATCGCACTGCACTCGAATGCCGGAATCGTAATAAACTCCTCGCAGTCGAACTGCGCTCTGAGGTCTGTATAAAAATCATGGTCGGAGATTGCAAGGAACTGATATCCCTGTTTCCGGTACTCCTCCACCATCCGCTCCGGCGTCCATTTTCCGTCGGAAAGTGTAGAGTGGCTGTGGAGATTTCCTCTATACCATCTGCCGTTATGTTTGAATCCATTATAATTTTTCATCTCATCCGCCCCTTTTCTGTTAGAACAAAGAATGTGCCTTGGCACATTCTCGCGCTGCCGCGCGGCTGCCTAAGCAGCCAAACTACCTCGGGCGCGGCATGTGCATACTGGCCCGCCATGCCGGTTATCTCTTGATTCTATAAGAACAACATGTTGTATACAAGGAAAATCACTACGCCCGCCAGAGAGAGGAACGGCATCATCTTCACATGCTGGCGGTATACACTCTTTGTCTCACAGCCCATATATTTGATGGACAGCAGCTGGCAAAGATGGAACGGGGAAAAATAATATCCCAGGAAACACCAGATTAAAATATAAACTGCATAAACCGTCTGTGTCATCGCCGGAAGATCCATCGCTGCCACGAACGGGAGCAGAATGCCCATCGGAACCAGGCTGAGTCCTGTGGACAGACCGAATGCAAGACCTACGATCGGCACGATGATCATGAAACCGATAATTGACTGTCCCACAAGAACACTTCCCACACTGGCCATGACCACATCCAGGCTTTTAACGATATTCTGCATGTAATAGACGCCCACAAGCATCAGAAGTGTATCGATTCCGATTCCTTTTACGATGGTCTCTAAAAACTTACTCTTATCTTTTCCGATCATGAAGAAAGTAAGCAGGATGCAGATCAAAATCGAGATGTACATATCGAGTCCAAATGCGGTGTTAAACACAAGCGCCATGTAAATCGGGGACAAATACCAGAGCACGTCTTTTAACGCGCCCATGCTGAGTCCGGCACCTTCTACTTTCATGCCAGGCGCAGATTTCACATAGAACAGATACGCGCCGCCAAGCAGTACCACCACAAACGGGAAACAAAGTCCAATGACCAGATAAATATTCACAGCCGGAAGGATCGATCCGATCGTCAGCATGGTCGTATTATAAGGAAGTGCGAACATGGAGAAATGGCGGAAGTAAAGGTTTACCGCTGTCTTCTGGTCTCCGGTCATTTTCAGGTCTGTACCGATCGAATCAACGAACGGGGCAGATAAAAACGCGCCGCCAGGTACCGGAAGAAGTCCCATAATGCCAGGCATAAGCATGACCAGCGCTTTCTTGCTTGGAACCAGCTTCTCAAGCGCTTTTACAATATTCTCTAAAATTCCATACTGCTTTAAAATATTGCCTAGGATCCCGATCTCCACCACGACGATCAGTGTCTGGAGCGTGGAGAACGTTGTAAAAATATTGATAAAGGAACCGGTCATGGTTCCGATCGGAAGTCCGGCGATCACTGCCATGATCAGACCAGTCAGAAAGAGAACCGGACCCAGCGGAGCTTTCTTACCGCCGGAAATCTTCGGATACCCTTTTAACATGACCAGAAGAAGAATAAACGAAATAATAATGCCTGCAAACTGTCGCACGATGATACCCCTTTTCTTTTTAAACTATATCATATTTATTATATATGAATTCCCTGTATCGGACAAGCAAGTTCAGGGAATTTTGAATGCGATCATAAATATTTTATGAAATCTGAATAATCATGGAAAATGCGGTCATAATAGTAGTATCACGAAAGAGAAAGATTAATACTTATCCTCCCCTTTTTGTCCGGCCTGGTGCAGACTGCTTCAGGCCGGATTTTTGTTTTATAAATGCAAAAGAGCCTGCACGAAGCAGACTCTTTGTATGTTTTATTATGATACTTCCCCAATATCAACGATCTCGCATCCCTGGTAGAAGAACCGGAGCACATCCATGCAGCTCTTTCCGCTCTTTGCCATTCCCTGAGCGCCGTTCTGGCTCATGCCTACGCCATGGCCGTAGCCGCCGCCGTAAATCGTGAACCATGTCACATTATCAGGATCGATCCCGTTGTTTTCAATGTAAATAAATCCGCTCGGCAGAGTCTCCCATCCACTGATGGTCGAACCGTCGTTTCTTGTAAACTCCAGAGAAACATTTCCGAGAATGCTTCGAACCTTGCTCTGACCATTAAAGCTCTTAGACCCTTCTGTTCCAACCACTTTCAGATTCTTCGCAAGTCCGCCTGGGCCGCGTTCTGTGACTGCAAGGCCGGTGATCCGTCCCACGCCTCCGATTTTCTCAGAAAGAATCGTGCTGTTGGTCTTCACGCTCCAGCGGTACATGGTATACTCAGACTCGTAAGCCTCCGAAGATGGATTTTTTATAAATTGCTCAAAAGCCTCGTTGGATGTCAGGTCCATGGTCTTTCCTCTGGAATCGATGGAAAGTGCATGCAGATACGGGGTCGCAGAAGCCTCGCCGCCCCAGACCGTTCCGTCTGTTCCGTGACCACAGGATGTGGAATAATAGAACGCCTCGATCGGCACGTCGTTGTACGCGAGGACCTGACCAAAGGTCTCATTGACTGCAGAATCCGTCGAATCATAGGTCGCCGTGTTGTTATAGACCTGGAAGTTGGTGCTGTCATCCACATGGGCACCGTACTCAAAATATGTATTGTTCTGAATCTGGCGCCATGCATACGTTCTCGCACAGATCGCCTGCGCCTTTAAAGCCTCCAACTCATAGCTCTGCGGCATTTCGCTTGGTACCACGCGCTTTAAGTACTCCTCAAGCTCCACCTCATTCAGCAAAAGCAGACCATCCGATTCCTTCGTGATCTCCATATGTCCCGGATATACCGGCATGCCCTGGCCGCGTTCAATATTTCCCACAGAGATCAAGCCGCCCTCTTCTACAGAGCGGAACACAAGACGTCCCTCTTCCAGGCGTGAATCATCCAGATCAATGGAAATCGTCTCTCCGGCTGCCACGGACTGGGTCTTTTTCTCACTGCCTGTACCGTACTCCAAAACAGCCGCCACATCACAAGAAAGAATAATCTCCGGGTGGAATAACGATTCAAAATTCGTACTCATAAGAAGTACACGGATGTTGTCAATTTCTGGCTTTTCCGTTGTAAGAGCCGCACAGATCTCGCCGCCGGCCACAACAAATTTCTGCATATTGTAACCTACGAGAATGTCTTTCTTCTGCTGCTCGCGAAGCACGCCGTA
Organism: Lachnospiraceae bacterium; assembly: GCA_017482945.1. Taxonomy (GTDB): domain Bacteria; phylum Bacillota; class Clostridia; order Lachnospirales; family Lachnospiraceae; genus Pilosibacter. The sequence goes on along the minus strand of JAFUMF010000006.1, from coordinate 4,966 downwards.
GGTCCGGTAAATCTTGAAATTCTCAGCCATCGGCACATTTCCGTAGCCTTCGATCTCGATCTCATGTTCTCTCACCGCGAGAACGGTGCCGGTAATCGTATCTTTTTTGAGAACCAGCCGCTTCGGCTTTCCGCCTTCCAGGTATAGATCACCAATCTGGCCGGAAATCTCGCTCTCATCCTTCAATACGCCTTTCACAGGGAACTTCTTCTGAACATTTCCAATAAAAACGGTAACCGTATTCCCGGAATAACCAGAAATCCAGGCATTTTCATAGACAATCTCATCAGAGACCTCTTCTACCACCTTCAAAATATCATTCCCGCGAACCAGAACATGCACGGTGCGGTCAATATAAGAATCCAGCGAAAGTCCCTCGAACATATACTTGCCGTCTTTTGTATAAGCCGTCCATGCAGCAGCAGTTTCCACATTATCCGGCGTTCCGTAAAGATCGGTCTCCAGGTCTTTCACATTGCCATCCGGGTCTGCCACAGGAAGAAACGCATCGTAAAACGCCCAGAACTCTGCCCTGTCCACAGCCTTCGCCGCTTTTTTTTGAATCCGCCTCGACCAGATACACCGAAAGCGTCTCATTATTTTCCCCTGAGACCGCACGGATCCAGCCGGAAAGTTCTCCGTAGGTAACAGAAGAAAGCGCTGCCTCCTCCGTTGCCGGACAAGTCTCCGGATCCAAATATCCGATCTCATATAAATAGTCCATGTACTTTGCGTACCATTCGTTCTGCAGTTCCGCCGCGAAATAGGATTCCTCCGGTGCACCTGCGAGGACCTCATCTTTTGAGGCCATGGTAAGTGCCACCGTTTTCGCCGCTACGGCCCTGGAAACACCCACATTTTTCGTATCGAACACTACAATAACGATTAGCAGGGCGACGATCAACGTCGTCATCCCTGCTACATAATTAATCAGTTTCTGTTTTTCCCTCATAAAACCTCTTAACTCAGATATTTGCCGCTCTCTTCATCGATTCTCTTCAACTCTTCGTAGTCCCTCGTATCCGGCGAGAGATTCTTTTGTCTCAGTTTATGATACTGAAGCTTCGCGAACAGATCAAAAATAACTGCCGTCATCGGCACTGCAATGATCATTCCCACGAATCCAAACAATCCGCCAAAGAGCAGGATGGAAAACAGTACCCAGAAGCTGGAAAGACCAGTGGAATTTCCGAGGATCTTCGGGCCTAAAATATTACCATCAAACTGCTGGAGAACTATGATCAGGCCCACAAAATACAGGCACTGCATCGGGCTGATCAAAAATACCAGTACTGCACTCGGGATCGCTCCGATAAACGGACCAAAGAACGGGATAATATTGGTCACACCTACGATCACGCTGACCAGCAGTACAAACGGAAGCTTCATGATCTTCATCAGAATGAAACATAAAATACCGATGATCAGGGAGTCAATGATCTTTCCGATAATGAAACCGGAGAATACGCGGTGGATATAACGGAATTCTTCCACGATCTCATTGGCCGCACGGAGTGGAAAGAATGCATAGATGATCCTCTTTCCCTGGGCCGCCAGAGTTTCTTTGATATTTAACAGATAGACCATAACGATCAGGCCAATCAATAAATTTTTCGCCAGATTCACAAGCCCCATCAGGCCGCTGGACACACTGCCAACAATTTTTTCCAGATTCTGAAGGTTTTCCAGGTTCTCCAGACTTGGAATCAGGTTGGTTGACGCCCACCTCTGGAACCGCGCCACCACCTGCTCATAAACAGCAAGGACTTCGCTCTCCAGCTCCGGGTTATTTTCGAACACATCCGCCAGCCAGTTGCTGATGTTCTGGACATAGATCGACATATTATCCACAATACCAAGAATGCTGGCATATAGCTGCGGAATGACCAGATAGCAAAGACTCACTACAACAATGGCAATAAACAGAAGGCTGGCCACCGTTCCGACTGTCTTTCCGAGCCAGGAAAACTTTTTTGCATGCTTTGGAGCATGCTCCAGGCATTTATTCGTATACTTACGGGCCAGATTGAAAATCGGAGTCACCAGGAAAGCCAGCACCGCTCCAATCGTAATCGGGGACAGGATTGCAAGAAGCTTATCGATAAATCCCATCACAGTCTTCATTTCCAGCAACAGGAATACCATCAGAATTGCCGCCGCGATCACTAGAACTGCGGTAATTCCCCAATATACATATTTTTCAAACTTACGGTCCTTCATAATTGCTGTCTTCTCCTTTGCAAGCGATACTTATGAGTAAAGCAGCGATTTCTCGCTGCTTTTTATCTTTCGCAATCCCAAAATGCCGGTTCCTGCATAATTGACGCCTAGCCTTGCTAGGTGGGTGACCGCACTTAAACTTCTGCCTTCCACTCGGAGGAGGCCTGACATCCGCTTAAAAATATAGGAATCCCGTTTGTCAAAATGTAGGTTCAAAATAAACAGGAGTATCGAACATTTCAGGAATTGCAACACCTCGTTTTGTTATGAAATAATTATAGCGCAACTATATCATTTTTTCAAGTTCCAATTACTTCCGAAACTGTGGCAATTTCCTATTGTTACAGTTCTTTACAGAATATGAACCAGAAGCGTCGGACATTCCTGAAAATTAAAGCTTCAATAAAAGATCCAGAAGCGTTGCAGTCGTCTCCTTGATCCACTCGGCACCTGCTTTCTCAAGTTCCTCGCGGTCACCGTATCCGTAAAGAACACCGACTGCCGGAAGGCCGGTCTTATGAGCACCTTCGATATCATGGCGGCGGTCACCGACCATGACGATCGATTCCTTCTCTTCTAATCCACAGCTTGCCATCACATAGCGGATCACATCGTCCTTTTTCTCCCGGTTTTCAGCATCGTCTGCTCCGCCGATATACTCGAAATAATCAGAAAGCTGAAAGTGATCCAGCACTCTCTTTGCCATCCATTCCGGCTTGGAAGTCGCCACATAAAGCTTCTTTCCATTGTCCTTTAACGTTTTTAACATATGTTCAATGCCTTCGTACGGCTCATTCTGAAGCCATCCTTTGTCGTTGTAATACTCTCGGAATACCAAAACTGCATCACTGGCGTCTTTTTCAGAGAAATTGTAATATTCTTTGAAGCTGTCCTGAAGCGGCGGTCCCACGAACGGTTTTAAAACATTGAGATCCTCCACCTCAATTCCATAATGTCTCAGCGCATACTGAACCGCTCTCGTGATTCCGGGCATGGAATCGGTGAGCGTACCATCCAGGTCAAATAATAAATGAGCTTTCTTCATGTAGCCTCCTTGATTTTCTGATGTTGTCTTCTTTGATGATTATAACAGGATTTGCGCTTCTTTTCCACATAAAAAGACGGCTGTCCCGCTCATATTTGCGTTACAGCCACCTTTCATGAAATGAATCCTTTTTGACTATTATTTAAAAAATTCGTGATCGCCGTGCTTGAATAAATAATCCAGATTTGCATCAAACCAGCGTACATTCTTGGATGCAGAACAGCTTCTGTTCATAAAGTAGAGGGCTCCTTCCGAATAGTCCTCGCCTTTTAATGCACGGTTCACTGCCTCTCTTGTTTCCATGGACACCTTACAGGTATTGATGGAACCATCGATGACCGGAGAGAACTGGTTCTTCTGGTAAACGACCTCCGTTACCGTATCCGGGAATTCCTCACTCTCCATGCGGTTTAAAATTACGTTTGCCACAAGGAGCTTGCCCATCTCGTCGCATCCGCCTGATTCCGCCTGAACGATTCGTAATAATACGTTGTACTCACTTGCAGAGAGGACAACTTCGTCTGACTCCTCTGTTTCCTCTGCTTCTGAATCTTCCTGCACCGGCTCGGACTCCACTTCCTCCTCTGCCTCAGATTCGTTTTTATGTTCTTCGTCGAAAACGGACTCTTCTGTCTCATCCATGGCAGTCTCTTCAGCCTGGATAGTTTCTTCCGCCTCGATCTCTAATGTTTCTTCTTCACTATTTTCCGTTTCCACAGCCAATTCTTCCGAATTGGTTTCCTCCAGAATCGTTTCCGTCTCTGCCTTCTGTACATGAGTTTCGGCAAATGCCACCATTGTGTTGCTGCCGCCTCCCTGAAGATCGCCGGCTGTAAATGTAAGGAGTGTCACGACCGAAATTCCGGTAGTCATTAATACTACGTCGCGATGTACTTTCTTACCAACATTCTCACTAAGCGCTCTTACAGATTGGGAAACTGTCTGGAAAATAGAGTTCCATACTTGTTTCATGGGATTTCTCTTTTTCTCCTTTTGTCATCATTTCGCCGTAATGATGAAGTTTCTTAGTTTCTTGCCCTTTTTCGGGTGGTGCTTGTGATTATAGAAGAGCTTTGGGCCGAATGTCAATAAGCCTTTTGCAACTTTGTAGCATTTGACAGCATCTTTTTTAACATTTGTAATGGTTTTTTAACATTTTGCAAGAAAAAAACCTTGATTTTATCGTATTTTTTGTACAGACTGGCGGAAGAGCTTTTTTACATTTGTTACAACTTTGTTAATTTTTCATCCCCCACTTTTGAGGTGTTTTCGAGGGTTAAATGTCTTATGTTAACCATTTTTACATCAAATCAACGACTTTTGCCCCCACATAGCTCTCCAGATCCTTCGGAGAAAGGAGTACCTGGACACCTCTCTGGCCTGCACTGACCGCAATTGTCTCATACTGGAACGCCGCCGGATCCAGATAAGTCGGGAACCGCTTTTTCATGCCGATCGGGGAACAGCCGCCGCGGATGTAGCCGGTAATTCCAAGAAGATCCTTCATCGGGATCATCTCGACCTTTTTATCGCCTGCTGCTTTTGCAGCCTTCTTTAAGTCAACTTCTCCGTCCACCGGAATGCAGCAGACAAGGTACCCTGTCTTCTCTCCTTTGAGAACCAGGGTCTTGAACATGCTGCCGTGGTCGACGCCCAAGAGGTCGGCGGCATGACTGCCGGAGAGGTCATTCTCGTCCACCG
>JAFUMF010000079.1 GCA_017482945.1 Lachnospiraceae bacterium | reverse complement strand
ATATCAGAAGTTTGATAATACTTTGAAGTTTTATCTGGGAACTGAGGAATAATGAGTAGGAATCGATGAATTGGATTCTTTGTGAAAAAACCGGGCGTTCGCCATGCTGGTATGCAGCAGGCGGTGGCCCGGTTTTTGTTGCGAAGTTATTTCTGGCCCAGATGAGCGATGATCTCGCGTTTGTAATTCAAAAATTCTTCCGAGATATTGAAGTCTTTTCTTCTCGGTTTCGGTTCGCGGATCACGATTTCTTTAGTCAGAGTACCCGGTCGTCCGGTGAGAAGATAGATCCGGTCGGAGAGAAGGATGGCTTCGTCGATGTCGTGAGTGATGAATAACGTGGAGAGCTTGATTTTTTCCATCACATCCAGATACCATTCATGAACTGCACTTTTTGTCAGCATATCCAGCGCAGAAAATGGTTCGTCCAGAAGAGCTACTTTCTCGGAGAACAGATAGGTCCTTAAAAGTGCCGCTCGCTGCTTCATTCCGCCGGAAAGCTGGGACGGGTATTTGGTCTCGGTACCGCCGAGTCCGAACTCTTCGAAATAGCTGGCCGCTTTCTCACGGGCCGCAGCCTTTTTCTCGCCGCGGATGATCAGAGGAAGGGCAACATTGTCCACGATGGTCCGGTATGGCAGCAGAAGGTCTTTCTGGAGCATGTAGCTTACTTTTCCCGGTTTTCCTGTAACGTTTTCGCCTTCCAGGATGACGCTTCCTTCGTCGGGTTCACTGAGGCCGGCGATGATGTTGAACAGCGTGGTCTTGCCGCCGCCGCTGACACCGAGGAGGGATACGATCTCGCCCTCGTTCAGTTCCAGGGAAATGTTCTCTATGATTTTTTCCTGTTCGAAGGATTTCGAAACGTTGTTTACTTGCAGAACGGACATGGGGTTCCTCCTGTTATGGTGAATGGTGGATTGGGCATATGCATCAGGGCACTTGGGTTTGTAGTAGATGCTTTTGGGCTAAATGGTTCAGTGCCTGCAAATCCAGGCGGCGCAGTTACGTTTTACTGCGGAAGATACTCGTTGGTAAATCCGGTATCTAACGGAACCTCGTCCTCAGTCAGCTGGTTTTCATTGACCCAGCTGTAGAAGTTGTTCCAGCGCTCCGGGTCCATGTAACCCCAGTATCCGGCATCTGCCTGGTACTGGTCAGCCAGATACTGCTGGCTTGCTAAAACCAGTTCTTTATCTAATTCCGGTGCTGCGGCTACAAGAATCTCAGCCGCTTCTTCCGGGTTTTCGATGGCAAATTCATAGCCTTTGGTCACTGCGGAAAGGAATGCCTTGGCTGTGTCCGGGTTCTCCTCGAGGAACTTGTTGCCGGAGATGATGACCGGTGTGTAGTAGTCGAAGACCGGATCGATATCTGCGAATGCGAAGTAGTCTGTTTCCAGCTCCTCCAATTCAGTTTTTACGCCGGCCCATGCATAGAAGATCCAGATGGAGTCGACGGAATTTGTCTTTAATGCGGAAACTTCGTCTGTGACAGTGCTCGGGATCAGCTCGACGTTGTCAAAATTTCCACCGTCAGCTTCTACCACATGCTGTAAGGTCGCAAGCTCAATACCGCCGTTCCATGTGGCGTAGCTGTGGCCCTCCAGACCCTTCGGTGTGTCCATGCCCTCGCCTTTGCGGGAGATGATGCCGGAAGTATTATGCTGGATGATGGAAGCGACTGCTGTCACCGGGAGAGCGCTGTCGCCGGCCAGTGCCGGGGCGAGGGAATCCTGGAAGGATACGCCGAATTCGGCTTTTCCAGATGCCACTAAAACGACTGCACCGTCTTCCGGCGGCTGAACGATCTCAACATCGAGGCCGGCTTCTTCAAAGTAGCCCTTTTCCTGTGCCACATAGAGGCCGGTGTGGTTTGTATTCGGTGTCCAGTCAAGGACAAACGTAATCTCTTCTAATTCTTTATTTTCTTCCTTTGCTGCGGCTGTATCAGCAGAAGATTTTGTGGAACCGCCACATGCAGTTACAGAAAGCGCAACAGAAGCAGCAAGAAGCGCTGCGGCAAATCTTTTCTTCATATTCAATTACTCCTTTTCCCATGGCATGCATTTTTTCTGCACGAGATCCACGCCTTTCATAAGAAGCAGGCTGATGATCGAAATTAAGAAAATGACCGCAAACATTTTGTCGAAAGAAAAGGCCTTTTTTACACGTGTCATGTACACGCCGAGTCCGCCAAAGCCGCCGAGCCACTCAGAAATCACGGCGCCGACCACCGCGTAGGACGCAGAAATTCGGAGCCCGGAGAAAAACTGGGACATGGCGCCCGGCAATTTGATATGGAAGAAAATCTGCCATCTTCCGGCGCCCATGGCGCGGAGAAGGTTGATGGAATCCGGGTCAACCGAGCGGAATCCATTTAAAAGGCCAATCGTGATCGGGAAAAAGGTCGTGATCACGATGAGAATTACTTTTGGGGTCATTTCATATCCAAACCATAAAACTAAGAGCGGAGCAATGGCTACCGTCGGGATGGTCTGGGTCAGGACGATCAGCGGATAACATGCTTTGTAAAGCGGTTCAAACTGATCCATAATGACAGCCATGATAAAACCCAGAAGGATACCCAGCGCAAGGCCTAAAAATGCCTCAGTCAGGGTAATCACTGAGTGTTCCATCAGTGCCGGAAATTCGGAGATGAATGCCTGCACCACCTGTATCGGGGACGGGAGCATGAAGCTTTCCACAAATCCCAGGGAACAGATTGCCTGCCAAACAATCAGGACCACCGCAATCGCGGAGCATGACCATATATTATTTGTGATATTTGGAAACTTTCTTTTCAATTGTCAATACGTCTCCTTCCGGACGATAGTTGATCTTCACATAGGAAGAAATGGACTTCGCACCGGCTTTTGCTGCAACGATCTGGCACTCTTTTACGACTGCCATCAACTCGTCAAAGTCGCCCTCGATGGAAGTCTCGAGCGGGCCTACGAAATAGTTGAGGCCGGTGGATTTGATATAGTCGAGGACCGCGTCCACAATACGGATCACTTCCTCATCACTTGTTACTTTCGGTACTACTTGAATTCCTACACTTGCATTCATTGATGCATCCTCCTTTAAAATGATTTGACGAATCTGGGGGAGCGTGTGGATGATTGGTCTGAGAAGATGGTATCAAGGATTATTTTTATTGCGTGCTTTGTTGCTTGTATCGAATGTTCCTGTGCAAAGCTATGTACCGTCTGTGATTCGTGAGTCTCCCTCAGGCAACGTTTGCAGACCGAAAAATGGCCGCATCGCTTCTCGGTGATATATCAGAAGACAAAAAGAAAACACTCTGGCATCCAGGATACCAGAGTGTTGAAGTTCAAATCTCAGATTGAAATCATATCTTCCTACGCTGGCATTATCCAGATCAGGTTCAAGGATCCGGGGTAACGATACCCCGTCTCAGCCGGCCGATTTACCAGCACTCCATTTTGTTGATAAATTCAATATACTACTTGAAAAGCGAATTGTCAATCTTTGATTGACACGGGCCCATGGCCATTTTCAAGCATGTGCATCATGAATAACATCGCATTTTTTATTTCCTTTTGATCTGGTAGCTGACGGTTGCAGCCAGAGCACAAAGCACCGCATCTGCAGCCAGAGAGTAGCCGCCGGTTGCGGAAACACAGATTCCGCTGGATACGGAGCCGACCATCGTCACAATGCCATAAATGAAAAATGTAAATGCCGCAGTCTGCCTGGAAAATGGGTGTATGAATTATAAGGATTCACTGTGTTTCTTGCAGATCTCGATGAATAACTGCATCAGAGGACTTATCCATTTGTTTTTGTGGTGGGCGCAGACGGCGGTAATGTAAGGATATTCGATGGCAGTTTCAATCGCCACCAGGTCGCCGCTCTCCAATTCTTCCTGCACGGCAAATCGTGGAAGGTACGTGATTCCCACATCGCTTTTGACCAGGTTTTTGATGGTTGGAATGCTCCAGAGTTCGATCGTGTGGTCCATGAGAATGGAGTTTGCGCGGATATATTCCTCGTACATCTGGCGGAAGATGCAGTTTGGTTCATTGATGATGAATGGCAGTGGAATCTGCTGATCCGGAGTGATAAAGTCTGGATGATTTTGTTTGGTCTGCGGGGAAGCCGCCAGTACGGTCTCAAACTCTCCGAGGGAGTAGGTCTGGAGGTTGGTGCCGAAACCTCCTACATCCTGATAAAAGACGCCAAGATCCAGCGTACCATTTAGCAGCTCGTCGCGGATGTCGTAGCAGTTCATGGAGCGGATGAACAAACGGGCTTTTGGTGCATGGTCATGGAACTCCTTCAGAATCGCCGGGAGGCGAAAGCAGAGCAGAGTCTCTCCGACACCGATATGTAAGTCACCCTGGCACTCGGCAAGATCGCGTTCAAAGTTGCGCATTTTGTTTACGGAGTCGAGGACATTGTCAACATATGGGATCAACTGTTCTCCGGCTTTCGTTAACACCATGCGGCGACCGATTTTTTCGAACAGCCGGGTATTTAGCTCCTGCTCCAACTGACCGATTTGGAAGGTGATCGTGGATTGGGTATAGTTTAGGCGGTCGGCTGCTTTGGAGAAGCTGCCTTCTTCTACGATGGTGCGGAATGTGTTGAGATATTTTAAATCCATAGAGAGCCTCCTTAGGCAACATGGTCAATGGGACTGATTATTCGATATAATTGAATAATTATTTAAAAAGTTTCAAATTGTTTGCAGTATATGTTTATAGTATTATATCATTGACAGGAGACAACAGCAATGTATATGTGAAATAAAATCGTTATAATATATAGGAGGTTTTTATGGAATTTAGAAAAGCAGTACAAAATGATGCAGAGAGAATTATGGAAATTATTAATGAGGCGAAGGCGTTTTTAAGAGATTCCGGCGTTGACCAGTGGCAGACCGGGTATCCGGATATGGATACGATTCGTTCCGATATTGACGTGCAGAACGGCTATGTTTTGGAGGATGAAGGCCATGTGATCGCGTATTTCTTCGTCACATATGGAATCGAAGAGTTCCAGAAGCATATTGATGGTGCATGGAAGAGCGATCTTCCGTCCGCGGCGATTCATCGCATGGCCATTGATAATTCATACAAAAACAGAGGTCTGGCGGATGAATGTTTCCGGTTTGCGGAGAAAATCTTTATGGAACAGGGGTATTACAGCGTAAAACTGGATACGGATGACGGAAACAGCAGAATGAAACATGTGCTGGAGAAGAATGGATATGAATACTGTGGAATTGTTCGATTTGATAACAGTGATAAAGTGGCGTACGAGAAAGTATTAAAATAGTTTGGTATATCCAGTCTCTTGCTATTTTGATGAAAGTTGCATATCATAGTAGTAATCAATCATTGTTTGTGTGAGGCGGTCAGTTGACGAAAATATCTTTGGGGAACTTCCTGTAGGAAAGTCGCTGCTGACCGGGCAAAAAGGAGGATGATGCTACTTGTACGATATGTTTGACTATTTAGAGTGGAGAGGAGATCTGCCATTTGCGAAGGTGGCGCCGAATCCGGTGGATATGCTGATTTTTTCTACACTTTCTTATATTAGCTATGATGGGATCGTCCCGGAGACTCCGGGCAGGAGGATTTCCTTGAGGGAAGCGTCCGAACGATTTTTTGCCCAGACAGACCTGGAGAACAAGGTTCGGGTGAAGAAGGATTTGGAGCTTTTGGAGGCTGCGGCCGATACGGACCGCTTTGGCGAGGTTGGTATGTCTTTTTATCGGAACGTGTTCGTTCCGGAGGAGGAGACGCAGTTTGCGGCAGTGACGTTTTATTTAGGCGATGGAACGGCGGTCCTGGCATTCCGCGGTACAGACCGGACACTGGTCGGGTGGAAAGAGGATTTCAACATGGCTTTCCAGGAAAGTGTTCCGGCACAGCGCGAGGCGCTGCGGTACGTGGAGGAATTTGCTATCAACAGTCTCATGCCCATGCGACTGACAGGACATTCCAAGGGTGGCAATCTGGCGGTATATGGAGCGGCAAAAACAGATTTGTATACTCAGCAGCGAATTGTGGAAATACATAATCAGGATGGACCGGGTTTTTCTGATAAGATGATGACAGATGTGGGATATCTGGCCATTGTACCGAAGATTTCTACCTATGTGCCGGAGTCTTCTGTGGTTGGAATCCTGCTGGAGCATGAGGAGCCGTATACGGTAATCAAGAGCAAGCAGATCGGCCCGATGCAGCATGATCCATATTCTTGGGACGTGATGCGGAATGATTTTATTTATATGGAAGAGATTTCAGAGGGCTCGCGTTTTCTCGACCGGACAACAAAAACATGGTTGGCTTCCATGACGACGAAAGAGCGAAATACGCTGGTGGATGTGATTTATGAGATCTTGACATCCGGCGGCGCAAGTAATACTGGCGAACTGGTGCATCCGAAGCAGATTGGAAATTATCTGAAATCACTGGTGAGCGATGAAAATAAACGGTTTACAATTGCCAACCGGCTGGTAGATCTTGTGCAGGCAATTATGGAGACGCAAAAGAAGCAGTAGATGGAAATTTCCATCTACTGCTTTAATAATATCTCACACTCCGGCGTGCGGTCGTGCTCGCTTTTGTTTTGGCTATGTACAGCTTCCGTTCCGGCCGCCAACGCGGTCTCGTAGTACCAGCACTTGTAATCGATCAGATCCATGGTCTTTTTCAGTTCTTCCATCTGCTGTTCCACGGCGCGCTTGCGGTTCTGGAACATCTCAAGGCGTTCTTTCAGTGACACATCCCCCATTTGCACCCAGTCGGCGAACTGGCGGATCTCTTTGATGGACATGCCGGACTTCTTCAGGCATTCGATGACGCGGAGCATTTGGATGTCGTGGTCGGAAAACTCACGATAACCGGAATCTTTGCGGCCCACGTACGGAAGGAGACCTTCCTTATCGTAATAACGGAGCGTGGTCGCCGGGATTCCAAACATTTCTGAAACTTCTCTGATTGTATACATGAACGATTCTCCTTGACTTTAAAGTATGCTTCAATGATATACTATAGACAGTAAGAATGCAAGTCTGAGTCGAAAAACTCACACAATGAAAGGGGTAAATAAATATGAAGTCTAAAGTTTATTTCTCAAAAACAATCACACCGGAGAAAGTGCTGGAACTGTACAAACTGGTTGAGAAACCGTTACCGGGCAAAGTAGCAATTAAGGTGCATTCCGGTGAGCCGGGCAACCAGAACTTCTTAAGACCGAATTTCTGGAAGCCGATCATCGAGCACGTTGGCGGTGTTGTGACTGAGTGTAACACTGCGTACAATGGTGAGAGAAACACAACAGAAAAACATGTGAAGGCAATCGAAGCTCATGGCTGGAGCCGTTACTTTAACTTTGATCTTCTTGACGCAGAAGGTCCGGACATTGAATTAGAGATTCCGAACGGTAAAGTGATCAAGAAAAACTACATCGGTAAGAACACTGCAAAATATGAGTCCATGGTTGTTCTGTCCCACTTTAAGGGCCATCCGATGGGCGGCTACGGCGGAGCTCTCAAACAGTTATCCATCGGTGTTGCTTCTTCCTTTGGTAAGGCATATATCCACGGTGCAGGCGAGCCGGAGAAAATCTGGACTGCAGACCATGATTCCTTCTTAGAGTCCATGGCAGATGCAGCAGGTTCCGTTATCGATTACTTCAAGGGCAATATCATCTACGTAAACGTAATGAAGAACATGTCCGTTGACTGTGACTGCTGTGCAGTGGCAGAAGATCCGTGCATCAAAGACATCGGTATCTTAGTATCCCTTGACCCGATCGCCATCGATCAGGCTTGTGTTGACCTGGTTAACAAGTGCGAGGATCCGGGCAAAGAGCATCTCTTAGAGAGAATCAACTCCAGAAATGGTGTTCACACAATTGAAGCAGCAGCAGCGCTTGGCTACGGCTCCAGAGAGTATGAGCTCATCGAAGTGGAATAATATTATGTAAATTAATCACCGCCCGGCAGAAAAGCCGGGCGGTTCAATTGTATGACATACAAATAAACCACCTGCTATGCAGGTGGATCCCAGTAGCTTTAGCTTCAAGTAAAAAACCTCCAATGTTATACTAAATGCGGGTTCGCCAACCGCATTAGAACAAAGGAGGTCTTTAAATGGATAATAGT
>JAFUMF010000078.1 GCA_017482945.1 Lachnospiraceae bacterium | reverse complement strand
GATGCACATGCCGCGCCCGAGGTAGTTTGGCTGCTTAGGCAGCCGCGCGGCAGCGCGAGAATGTGCCAAGGCACATTCTTTGTTCTTATAAATCAAAATCCATTAAAAAAATTGAAACTCACCTAAAATTTTTTTATCACGATGATCCGATCTATATCGAAGACGGCATTGCTCACTGCTGTGTAGACAATATGCCGGGCGCGGTTCCGAGAACATCCACAATTTCACATGTAAGAACGTTGCAGACAGCTTTGACTGCTGCGAGTACACCGATATCCACTCCATTTTTGACTAAAAGTGCCAAAAACTGGAATGAAATCGAAAAAAGATGGTGGAATGTGTCCGTAGACTTTTTTGCGGAGAAATGTTATAAAACAATTGACTAGAAAATTTACAGTTTTATCCGCAGAAAAAAGGAGACACAAGAAAAATGAGAAAACAGAGAAAGATCAAACTCACTACAATCATGGATGTAAAAGAGTTTGTGACAGCAGCTGGTGAGTGCGATTTTGATGTTAACATTTTTTATAACCATTTTACCGTTGATGCAAAATCCGTTTTAGGAGTTCTGAGCTTAGATTTAACCAAAACGCTGACAGTTGAGTACGATGGAGAAGACAGACTGTTCGAAGCAATGCTGGATGAAAAAGATGCAGCGAGAGTACATGCGGTAGCATAAAAGAAAAAACGAAAAAGAATATTCAAAATCAAAGACGTTGGTATTGGAATGCAGTACCAACGTCTTTTTTCTGGAATTTTGAAGAGATAGAAGATACGATATTTTATGACTCAGTCACCAGTTTTCCGCAGATATGCTCCGGAACTAATTTCAGAAGCAGAGTTCTGTGGCCGTGAAGTCGGATTTCTTCTTTAATGTATTCATCATCCTGGATGAATTTGTAGCTGAGCTTTGTTACGATATTGGCAATGGTATCCAGGTCATCGATGATCTCGATCTTACCGAATACAATGACGCTCTTTACTTTCCATGCCCATTCGCCTTCCTCGCGGTAGCCTTTGTCATAGGTGCAGAAAGAAACTTTGTTGTGTTTCTGAAGAGATTCTAATCTGTGGCCGATGTTTCCGCAGTGGAAGTAAATGTTGCCGTCTTCCGCGTTATACCAGTGGTTCATCGGTGTGCCGTATGGATAGTCATTGTCGCCCAGTACGGATAAGACACCGCGGGTCTCGTTTGTCAACACTTCGATGCATTCTTCCATGGAAATCTGTTTGTTTTTTCTAATAAGTTCTCTGAACATAGCTGTTCCTCCTTCGTATGTTCTTCCTCTAGGGATTTTAGCGTCCGGATTTCTGCTGGATGTAGAAACCAGTTTACGCAAGTATAAGACCTGTCCATATTATACCATAATTTATATTGCAATACTATCAGAAAACAAGGCAATCTGTGGATTCTGAACAGCTTGCGTTCCCATGGGTTTGGCTTTATAATGGTCTGAGTATGAAAGAGAAACGGAGGTGCAGAACATGGCTCAGGACATAAAAGAATCTGGAAGTAAGAGACTGGTGCGGATTTCCGTGCGAAATCTCGTGGAGTTCGTTCTGCGCTCCGGTGACATTGATAACCGCCATTCTGCCGGCGCGCAGAAAGAGGCCATGTTGGCCGGCGGAAGGATCCACAGAAAGATCCAGAAGCGCATGGGTGCCAATTACCGCGCCGAGGTGCCGCTAAAGCATACGGTAGAAGACGAGGAGCAGGAAATCGTACTGCTGGTGGAAGGCCGCGCTGATGGGATCATGGAAGAGGACGGAATCGTTACCATCGACGAGATCAAAGGCATGTACATGGATGTTGGCCGTCTGGAGGAACCGATCATGGTCCATCTGGCCCAGGCCATGTGTTATGGATATTTTTATTGTTGTGATAAGGAACTGGACGGGGTCCGCCTGCAGATCACTTACGCGAATCTGGAGACGGAGGAGATCAAGCGGTTCCATGTGGACCGTTCGAGGGAAGAGCTGGAGCAGTGGTTTAAAAATGTGGTCCATGAATATTTCAAATGGGCAAGATACCAGTACCACCATGAACTGGTCCGTGACAATTCTATCAGGGGTCTGGAATTCCCATTCCCTTACCGCGAGGGTCAAAGGGATCTTGTGGTTTCTGTCTATCGGACCATTGCGAGAGGAAAGCGGCTGTTTATCCAGGCACCGACCGGAATCGGAAAGACCTTATCGACGGTATTTCCGTCCGTGAAAGCCATTGGTGAAGGAAAAGGAGAAAAGCTCTTTTATCTCACAGCCAAGACCATCACACGAACGGTGGCGGAGGAAGCGCTTCGGATTTTAAGAGGAAATGGTCTGGTCTTCAGTTCCGTAACGATCACAGCCAAAGAAAAGCTGTGTCCGATGGAAAAGACTGAGTGCAATCCGGACGCATGTCCGTATGCCAAAGGTCACTTTGACCGGGTCAATGAGGCGGTATTCGACATTCTCCATCTGGAACAGGAGATGACCAGGGAAAAGATTCTGGAGTATGCAGAAAAGTATCAGGTGTGTCCGTTCGAGTTCTGCCTGGATATTTCCAACTGGACCGATGGAATCATCTGTGATTATAACTATGTATTCGACCCGAACGTGCGCCTGAAACGGTATTTTGCGGAGGGTGCCAAGGGAGAGTATCTGTTCTTGATCGATGAGGCCCACAACCTGGTCTCCAGAGCAAGAGAGATGTACAGTGCGGCGATCGTGAAAGAGGATGTGCTGGAAGTGAAGCGGATCATCAAGGGAAAAACGCCGAAGCTGGAAAAGCAGTTGGATAAATGCAATAAATTGATGCTTGCCATGAAGCGGGAGTGCGAGGAGTGGCAGGTATTGGAAGATATTACGGGACTGGCGGCAAGTGTCATGAGCGTGTTCGCTGAGATTGAGACGTTCATTGAGGATTTCCCGGAATTTGAGGGCAGAGAGACGGTGCTGGATTTTTATTTCTGTCTGAGGGATTTCTTAAATGTTTACGAGCAGCTGGACGACCATTACCGAATTTACGCGGAAAACATCGGAGCTTCCTATTTTCAGGTGCGGATGCTCTGTGTGAATCCGGCCAGATTGTTGTCCCAGTGCATGTCCCAGGGAAGCAGCACGATTTTATTCTCGGCAACTCTGCTTCCGATTAAATATTATAAAACGCTGTTATCTGGGAATGAGGAAGATTATGCGGTGTATGCAAACTCTCCGTTTGAGGAAGAAAAACGGCTTTTGATGGTGGCGACGGACGTGAGCAGCCGGTATACGAGACGGACTGAGAGCGAGTTTCGTAAGGTGGCTGATTATATCCGGGCGGTGGCCGGAGGAAAGAGTGGAAACTACATGGTCTTCTTCCCCTCTTACCAGTACATGGCCGAGGTGGAACGGATTTTCGAAGAGGAGCCGTTAGAAGCAGATCTTCTGGTCCAGGGCCAGGGCATGGGCGAAGCCGAACGAAAAGAATTTCTGGAAGAGTTTGAGAAAGAGCGGGGACATTCGCTGGTGGCATTCTGTGTCATGGGCGGTGTGTTCTCGGAGGGAATTGACTTAAAGGAAGAGCGTCTCATCGGTGTGATCATCGTGGGAACCGGACTTCCGATGGTCTGCGTGGAACAGGAGATTCTGAAAGGGTATTTTGATGAGACAGAAGAGAGAGGATTCGACTTTGCTTATCAGTATCCTGGAATGAATAAGGTTTTGCAGGCAGCGGGACGCGTGATCCGGACCCATGAAGACGAAGGAGTGATCCTCTTGCTGGACGACAGGTTCCTCAGAAGAGAATATCTGGAGCTGTTCCCGAGAGAATGGGAACATTATCATATGGTCAACCGGAATAATGTGGAGCAGTGCATTGAGGACTTTTGGGATTCGAGGACATAAAAATGGATATCCTGAATTTACAGGATATCCATGAACTGTTTTGCTGCCTGAGAGATCGGAAGTGATTCATTATATGCGACCACCAGTTTTCTGGACGGCAATGTCTCTGCCAGCTTCAGGACAAATAACTCGCGCTCACCCTCCGGAATACAGAAATCCGGTACGAAAGCGATGCCGAGGCCGATGCGGGCCAGGTCGATTAAAAGGTCATTACTGCTGAGCTCGATTTCCGGTACCAGATCCAGCTGGGATTTCTGGAATAGGGAATGTAAGAATTCGCTGGTGGTACTCTTGCGGTCCAGCATCATGATCGGATAGTTTAAGAGTTCGCGAAGCTCCAGGGTCTTATCCTGAAGCGGAAAATACTTTGCATTTGCAACGAAAACGTCCTGGAATTCCTTGATGGCCCGGATGTTGTTCACGTTGGAGAGACCGGAATTCGGGAAGTTTATAATTACAAAATCCACTTGTCCTGTTTCAAGGAGATGGGCACAGTCAATGGACGTGGAATTGGTCACCTTGATGTGGACATTGGGGTGGTCCCTGTGGAATTTATTTAAATATGGTACAAGGAAATAGCGGCAGATCGTGTCGCTGGCAGCGATTCTCAGCTGGCCGCCATTTAAAGTATTGGCCTCTAAAAGCTGATTTTCGCCCTGGCGGATCAGGTTCATCGCCGGTTCAATGTGCTTAAACAGGATCTCACCTTCCGGAGTCAGTTGCACACGTTTGGTACTTCGGAGGAAAAGACTCTGGCCGAGCTTTTTTTCCAGAACTTTGATGGACTGGCTGACAGCAGACTGGGAAATAAAGAGCAGCTTGGAAGCTTCGGAGAAGCTTAAGGTGCGGGCTACATGGTAAAAAACTTTATATAATTCGTAATTAACATCCATCATTAGACCTCCTAATAAAAACAAGTTGATTTTAGCACAGGAATACCTGTTTGAAAAGAGGAAAATTTATGTTATATTAGAAAAAAGTATAAATAATGATGGAAATTATAATAAATGGAATGGATTTGAGAAGGAGTAATCAGTATGGGAAGTAAATTTGATGACATGAACTTAGACGCAGAGATGATGGAGAATGATGCCCTGGATCAGGCGACGGATGAATTTGATTCTGAGGGAGATCTCCAGACCGAAGATATTTATAAAGTATATATGGAAGAGATCGCTGCGATCCCACCGTGCACAGAGGCAGAAAATGCCGAGCTTCTTGGAAAGATAAAGGCCGGAGCGGCAGGTGCGAGAGAACGTCTCATTGAGGGCAACTTAAGAAGAGCGCTCATGTATGTTCAGGATTACATCAACCGCGGTGTTCCGATGGCAGACCTGATCCAGGAGGCAAGCATGGAGCTTATGATGCTGGCAGACGAAGGGTTTGAGGGAAGCTTTGAGAAGCTTCTTGAGAGCCGGATCCGTGTACGCCTGGAAGAAGTGATCAATGAGCAGAAGTCTGAGATCGGCGTGGAAGAAGAAATGCTCGCCCGCGTCAATGTTCTTCAGGAAGTTTCCAAACGCATGGCAGAAGAACTTGGAAGAGAGGCAACACTCCATGAGCTGGCAGAGCGCATGAAAATGACAGAGGACGATGTCCGTGAGATCATGAAGGTAACGATGGACGCATTAAGCCTCAGCGAGGCGAACCGTGCCCTGCAGAGTTAATTAATTAGGAAAAATAATAAATAAGATTAGATTTATTAATTTTACTAATTTAATATCCTTATGCTAATATGATAGCCGTAACGAAATTGACTTTTTTCAATATCCGTAATGAATAAACCAATGTGTCAATCACATAAGGAGGAAAGAACATGAGCGTAAAGCGCATATTTGTTGAAAAAAAGCCGGCATTTGCTGTCCAGGCTAAGGAGCTCCGTTCCGAGATCGAAAGCTATCTTGGAATTTCTGGCGTTACCGGAGTTCGTGTACTGATCCGCTATGACATTGAAAATATCTCCGAGGGCACTTACGAGCAGGCTCTCGCTACAATCTTTTCCGAGCCGCCGGTAGACGAGTTGTTCGAGGGAACATTCGCACACGGCGAAAACGATATTGTGTTCTCCGTGGAGTACCTTCCGGGCCAGTTCGACCAGAGAGCAGACTCTGCTGAGCAGTGTGTGAAACTTTTAAACGAAACTGAGGAACCGGTCATCAAATCCGCGACTACATATGTGATTTCCGGCGAGTTAACAGCAGAGCAGGTGGCTTCCATCAAGTCCTTCTGCATCAACCCGGTTGACTCCCGCGAGGCAATGGAAGAAATTCCGGAAACATTAGTGACGGTGTTCGACACACCGGCTGATGTTGCGATCTTTGATGGCTTCGTCGGCATGAACGAGGAAGAGTTAACAGCTCTCTACAAATCCTTAAACCTTGCCATGACGATCAAGGATTTCCTTCATATCCACAATTATTATAAGAACGAAGAGCATCGTGATCCGTCTGTGACAGAGATCCGTGTTCTTGATACATACTGGTCTGACCACTGCCGTCACACCACATTCTCCACAGAGCTTAAGAATATCACATTCACAGAAGGTGATTACAAGAAGCCGATCGAGGAGACCTTCTTAAAATATCTTGCTGATCATCAGGAGATGTACAAAGGAAGAGACGACAAATTCGTTTGTCTGATGGATCTGGCATGCCTTGGCGCGAAGAAGCTTCGCAAAGAGGGCAAGGTAGAAGACCTGGAAGAATCCGAAGAAATCAATGCATGCTCCATCGTTGTTCCGGTCGAGATCGACGGAAAGACAGAGGAGTGGCTTGTAAACTTTAAAAACGAGACACATAACCACCCGACAGAGATCGAGCCGTTCGGCGGCGCTGCAACATGCCTTGGCGGTGCGATCCGTGATCCGCTTTCCGGCCGTACTTATGTTTATCAGGCGATGCGTATCACAGGCGCTGCTGACCCGACAAAGTCTTTAAGCGAGACAATGAAGGGCAAACTTCCGCAGAGAAAGATCGTGACTGAGGCAGCTCATGGTTACAGCTCCTACGGCAACCAGATCGGTCTTGCGACTGGTTATGTAAAAGAATTATATCATCCGGGCTACGTGGCAAAGAGAATGGAGATCGGTGCTGTTATGGCAGCGGCTCCGAGAGCAAACGTGATCCGTGAGACATCCGATCCGGGCGACATCATCATCTTACTTGGCGGACGTACAGGCCGTGACGGTATCGGTGGTGCAACAGGTTCCTCCAAAGTTCACACAGAGGAATCCATCGAAGTTTGTGGCGCAGAGGTTCAGAAGGGTAATGCTCCGACGGAACGTAAGATCCAGAGAATGTTCCGCCGACCGGAGGTATCCAGATTAATTAAGAAATGTAACGACTTTGGTGCAGGCGGTGTATCCGTAGCGATCGGTGAGCTTGCAGCAGGTCTCAATATCGACCTTGATAAAGTTCCGAAGAAATATGCAGGCCTTGATGGTACAGAGCTTGCAATTTCCGAGTCTCAGGAGCGTATGGCAGTTGTGGTTGACCCGAAGGATGTGGACGCATTCTTAGGTTATGCAGCAGAAGAGAACCTGGAGGCGGTTGCAGTTGCTGAGGTAACGGAGAGCCCGCGCCTTGTGATCAACTGGAGAGGCAAAACAATCGTTGACTTAAGCCGTGCATTCCTCGATACCAACGGTGCACATCAGGAAGCTGATGTAACATTAGAGGTTCCGAATCGTGAAGGAAGACCGTTTGAGAAGAAAGAAGTAGCAGATGTGAAGGAAACATGGATGAACATGTTAGGTTCCTTAAACGTTTGTTCCCAGAAAGGACTTGTTGAGCGTTTTGACGCATCCATCGGTGCAGGCACTGTTATGATGCCGTACGGTGGTAAATTCCAGCAGACAGAGATCCAGACCATGGTTGCAAAACTTCCGGTTCTGGAAGGCAAGTGTGATGCTGTGACTCTTATGAGCTACGGCTTCGATCCGTATCTTTCCAGCTGGAGCCCGTATCACGGCGCTGTTTATGCAGTTCTTTCTTCCGTTGCGAAGATCGTAGCAGCAGGCGGCGACTACAAGAAGATCCGTTTCTCCTTCCAGGAGTATTTTAAGAGAATGTCCGATGTTCCGACACGTTGGGGCCAGCCGTTCGCAGCATTACTTGGTGCTTACGATGCGCAGCTCGGTTTCGGTCTTCCGTCCATCGGCGGTAAAGATAGTATGTCCGGAAGCTTCAAGGAAGAGGGCGGCGAGGAAGTAAACGTTCCGCCGACACTGGTTTCCTTTGCAGTGAACGTGGCAAACTCCAAGACAATGATCTCTCCGGAATTTAAGAAGGCCGGCAACAAGATCGTTGTATTCAATATTGAAAAAGACGGCTATGATCTCCCGAATTACGAGCAGATCATGGACGGTTATTCCAAGATTTTCGCTGATATCGCGGCAGGCAAGATCGTTTCTGCATATGCGGTTGAGGCAAACGGTGTGGCTGAGGCTGTCAGCAAGATGGCATTCGGTAACCACTTGGGCGTGAAGATCGACAACATGGCAGCAGAGGACTTCTTTGCAGCCGGCTGGGGCAATCTCGTTTGCGAAGTTCCGGCTGATATGGTTGGCGAACTTACAGCAAACTGCACGGTGATCGGTGAAGTTACGGATCAGGCAGCATTCGAGTTTGGCGAAGCTTCCATCACCATGGACGAGGCTCTTGCAGCATGGAATGCACCGCTTGAGAGCGTATTCCCGACTGAGTCCGGCATCGAGCAGACAGAAGTGAAGAATGATCTTTACGATGCCAAGAACATCGTGATCTGTAACCATAAGATCGCTACACCGAACGTATTCATTCCGGTATTCCCGGGCACAAACTGTGAGTACGACAGTGCGAAGGCATTTGAACGTGCAGGTGCCAATGTGACTACAAAAGTATTCCGCAACTTAAGCGCAGAAGATATCCGCGATTCCGTTGAGGTATTCAAGAAGGAAATCGCCAAAGCCCAGATCATCATGTTCCCGGGCGGATTCTCCGCCGGTGACGAACCGGATGGTTCCGCAAAATTCTTCGCGACAGCATTCAGAAACGAAGTACTGAAAGAAGAAATTGAGAAGATGTTAAATGAGCGAGATGGCCTTATGCTTGGTATCTGTAATGGTTTCCAGGCACTGATCAAGCTTGGTCTTGTTCCGAACGGTGAGATTTCCGAGCAGAAGCCGGATTCCCCGACACTGACATACAACAACATCGGCCGTCACGTATCCAAGATGGTGAACCTGAAGGTTGTGTCCAACAAGTCCCCGTGGCTTTCTGGTGCTGAACTTGGAGGCGTTTACGTAAACCCGGTATCCCATGGTGAGGGACGTTTCGTTGCAAGCGAAGAGTGGTTAAAGAAGCTGTTCGCAAACGGTCAGGTCGCTACTCAGTACGTGGATGCAGACGGTAACGCGACCATGGACGAGTACTGGAACCCGAACGGTTCTTACATGGCGATCGAAGGTATCACAAGCCCGGATGGCCGTATCTTTGGTAAGATGGCTCACTCTGAGAGACGTGGTGACGCTGTCGCTAAGAACATCTATGGCGAGCAGGATATGAAGATCTTTGAGAGTGGTGTGAAGTACTTTAAGTAATACACGGATCTAAACATGGAATGACCGGTACAGCAAAAACTGTGCCGGTCTTTTCGGCTTTATTTTTATGACAAGGAGGATTGTCAAATGTTAGAGAAATTGAAAAAACTATATGGCAAACTTTCCTTTGAGAGACAGCTGTTACTCAGCTTTTTTTCACTGTCGGCCCTGCTTCTTTGCCTGGCCCTCAGCAGCATGCTTTATTTCAATCTCAACAGACAGAGAGATGAGATCGATAAGTCCATTTCCAACATTGCTGCGTACACCGCAACGATGGAGCCGGTCGTCTATATGCTGGAGCTTGGATATCCGACAGAGACGGCAGAGCGTGATCTGGATCTGGTCTACCAGAATTTTTCGGACCTGAGTGTTCTTGATATTTATGATACAAACGGTCTGCGCTTTTACCATTCTGACCGTCAGAAGTCCGGAGAGACCGTTCTGGCAGGAGAGGAGAAGGCTGTTTTGGAGGGAAGTGAGCCTTATATCACCAGCGGCATCGGTTCCAATGGTATGCAAAGACGCGCCTTTCATGCAGTCAAAAATGCAAAGGGAGATATCATCGGTTTTGTAACAGCTTCTGTATTTACAAACTACATTACGGACCAGGCAAAAACGTTGATTACTGTTTGTTTGGGAATTTTGGTATGCATGCTTTTTGCAAGCGGATTTCTTGTAAATCTGGTCGTACGTATGCTTCGAAGCTCTCTTTTGGGTCACCATCCGCAGGAACTTCTGGACCTGTATTTGAAGCAGGATACGGTACTAAACGCAATGGAAGAAGGAATTGTTGCTTCTGACCTGAATGGCACCGTGATTTTTGCAAATCAGTCGGCACAGAAGCTGTTATTCGACGGAGAGGAGATGCTGGGACATCCGATCACGACTGCATTTCCTGCATCTGAGGCAAAAATCGTGCTGGAAACAGGAGTTCCGACCTCCAACCGATCCTTCCAGCAGGGAAAACGCTTTTTGGTCTATGGAGAAGTGCCGATCGGAGCTGGAAAAGATATCCAGGGCGTACTGACGATCGTGAATGACCGTTCGGAAATCGAAGCACTTTCCGACGAACTTTCCGGTGCGAAATCCATGCTGGATACACTTCGTGCATTCAACCATGAGTTTTTAAATAAGCTCCATGTCATTCTTGGTTATTTACAGACCGGAGAAACGGAAAAAGCAATTACATTCATTATCAACAGCAATCTGGTGTCATCCCAGGCGATCCGCCAGACGGCCGACTGTATTCGCGTGTCCCAGATCTGCGCGCTTGTGATCGGAAAAATGATGCATGCAGCAGAGCTCGGAATCCTGTTAAGCGTTACTCAGGACAGCCGATGCATGAAAAAAGACCTTTTGCTTCCAATGGATACTTATATTACGATTATCGGAAATCTTCTGGAAAATGCGATCGAGGAATTGTCCGGATGTGAGAAAGAGCTGAAGGAGATCACACTTGGTCTTTATCTCAGCGAAGACTGTTCGATCATTACCTGCGAAGATACCGGAAACGGAATTCCGCAGCATGTGTTACAAAATATTTGTAAAAAAGGTGTTTCTTCAAAGGGAGAAGGACGTGGTACAGGACTGTACCTGATCAACCAGCTGCTGGAACTCCACGGCGGAGAGATTCACATCGATACAGAAGAAGGCGAAGGAAGCCTGTTTACCATTACAATTACACGAAAGGAAGTGGCTGCATGTATAGAGTAGTAATCATTGAAGATGATCCGATGGTATCAGCCATCAACAGACAATATGTGGAGGTCACCACATCATTTCGTGTGGACCGGACGTTTAAAAGCGGTGGTGAGGCGCTTGAATATTTTAAGAATCACGATACAGACCTGATTATTTTAGACTATTATACTCCGTTAATGAACGGATCCGAGTTCATCGACCATCTTCACGCAATGGGAAAGTATCCGGCAATTATCATGGTGACTTCTGCGAATGATACGGATATTGTCCGTTCCCTGTTAAGCCGCGGTGTGATGGATTATCTGGTAAAACCGTTTGATTACGACCGGTTCAAGCTGGCTTTAAACCGATTCCATGAAAAACAGTCCAACCTGGATAAAACAAAAGAACATATGAGTCAGGAAGCGATCGATCAGCTTTTTGCCCGCACAGATGCAGGGAAGGAATCCACCAGACAGCTTTCCAAGGGATTAAACGTGTCTACTTTAGCGCTCGTACGTACATTCCTTTCCGAACATCCGAATGAGTATTATACGAGTGAGCAGGTAGCGGAAGAGGTCAATCTGTCCCGCATCACGATCCGCAGATATTTGAACTATCTGGTGGACACCCACGAGATCGTAAGCAGCATTGATTACAAGACCGGAGGCCGTCCGTCTGTCAAATACCGCTTTAGTA
This sequence comes from Lachnospiraceae bacterium, assembly GCA_017482945.1. Taxonomy (GTDB): domain Bacteria; phylum Bacillota; class Clostridia; order Lachnospirales; family Lachnospiraceae; genus Pilosibacter. Next base: position 6,301 of record JAFUMF010000078.1, on the reverse strand, counting down.
AGTAAAAAAACGACCCTTTCGTCAAGCGAAAAGCTTTCAAAAGTTACAAAAGGTTTTAAATATTTACTTAAATTGATTTCCTTTTTTCTGTCTGTTACTCTTGTTGCAAGAGGTAACGGAAACGGTAATAAGTAATCATTACCGAAACGAAAGAAAGGGGAAATAAAGTATGAGTTTTGATTTCGAGACAATGACGTTGACGATGGACCTTCTTGCAACGACCGGCTTTGGCTGTATCATGGTATTCCTTGGTAAAGCGATCGTAAGCCGTGTAAAGGCATTTCAGGACTGGGGACTTCCGGCACCGGTTATCGGTGGTCTTCTGGTAGCACTGATCCTGAGTATTTTAAAGACAAATGGTATCTTAGCTGTTAAATGGACAACCTCCTTATCCAGCCACTTAATGAACATCTTCTTTACATGTGTAGGTTTTGGTTTCAGTAGAACATTACTTGACCGTGGTAAGAAGTTCTGTGCAGGTATCGCACTTTCTGTTCTGCTCCTGGTTCTCTTACAGGGAATCCTCGGTATCGTAGTTGCTGATGTAGTAGGTCTTCACCCGCTCGTAGGTATCCAGATCGGTACTGGTGCTTTAGCAGGTGGTGTTGGTACAACATCCGCATTCGGACCGGTTTACGAGGCAATGGGTGCAGAGGGTGCAACAGCAATCGGTGTTGCAGCCGCAACTCTTGGTATGGTAATCGGCTCCCTTACAGGCGGCCCGTTAGCAGTACTGTTAATTAAGAGAAACAATTTAAAGGCAGATCCGAAGGATCTGGAGCTTATCGGTGGTAATGATGACGAAGTGACTCCGTTAAACCACAAGTCCCTGTTAAGCAGTGTTTGTATGATGACGATCATCGCTATGTGCGGTATTCCGATCTACCTGATCCTTTGTGAGATTCCGTACATTGAAATGCCGTATTTCATCGGATGCCTCTTCGCAGGTGCGATCGCCAGAAACGTACTGGAAGCACTGCATGTTAAATTTAATACAGACGAAGTAGAGACAATCGAGCATGTATCTCTTGATATCTTCCTTTCCATTACCGTTATGACAATGGATTTAACAAAAATCACAGGTTCCATCGGTGGTATGTTAATCGTTCTCGGTATTGTTACAATTGCAACACTGCTCTTTACCTATATCATCGGATTCCGTATGTACGGCAGTGATTACAACGCAGCATGCATGTGTGCCGGCCTCATCGGTATGGGCATGGGCTCCGGCTCCAATGCAGTAGCAAATGAACGTGCAGTTATGGACAAATACGGATATGCTCATATTGCGTGGATCCTTTATCCGGCATTCTCAGTACTGATGGTTGATATTTTCAACCCACTGTTCATGTCATTTGCACCAGGATTTATGGGATTTTAAGTAACCTTCTTTTTAGAACCCCCCAATACATAAAATGGGCATCAATCAATGATTGGTGCCTGTTTTTGCATTTGAGAGATTCCGGACGCCTGGCTGCAGGTATAAAATATTCTTTTACAATTCATAGATTTCATGGTATACTGGTTCTGTTATAATGTTAAAAAATAATCGAAGTGATAAAAAAATAGAAACAGGTGTATATATTTATGAAATTATACTTTTGTTTTATAAAGATGATGAGAAATAATTTTAGGACATGTTTGACTGCTTGTATTCTCTGCAGTCTTTTGATCAGCGGCTGTTCTTTTTCCGCAGAAACATTCGGGAACCACATGTCTGATGCCCAAACAGATTCCATTACAATTTTGACAATCGGTACCGCGGACAGTGGTGGAACCATGTATCCGGTCGGTCAGGCAATCGCAGAGGTGATCAGTGACGCGGACAATCAGATCAAAGTAAATTTGAGTGCATCCCACGGTTCCGCAGACAACGTAAAAGCATTGGAAAACGGAGAAATCGATTTAGGACTTGTGAGTGGTGACACGGCATATGCGGCAGTTCATGGAGAAAATGAATTTGCTGAAAATCCTGCTGAAAATCTTCGGGCGATCGCAGCTGTCTATCCGAGTCTTTCCAACTGGATGATTCCTGAGGAACATGGACTTACCTGGGTCAACGAACTGGTCGGAAAACGGATCGGTGTGGGACCGCAGGGTTCTACGACAGAAGTGTCAGCAAAGATCGTTCTCGACACTCTGAAAATTGATGAGCAGAATTCTACGATCAAAAACTGTGGGATCGGTTCCGGTGTGGAAGAGATTAAATCCGGAACATTGGATGCGATTCACGGATTTACGGGAATTCCGATCGGAAGCCTGAAAGAATTTTCTGAAGGTACACCGTGTACATTACTTCAGTATACAGAACAAGAACTTAAAAACATATTGGAAGAAAATTCTTTTTATTATCCGGATGTGATTCCAGCCGGCACGTACGAGGGACAGGAAGAGGACGTTTCGACCTTCGGAATTAAATGTCTGCTGTGCGTGGATGCATCGATGGATGAAGAACTGGTCTATAAGCTGACCGGTGAACTGATGGAATCCGCGGAGATTCTGGGTGAGAAGCACAAGTCGATGACCTCGATGATGACGGAAGGATTTATGTTTGAGGAGCTTCCCATTGAGCTTCATCCGGGTGCAGAGAAATTTTATATGGAAAAAGGTTTGATCAAGCAATAACAAAATAAGGAGGCGGAGAATTTCTCTGCCTCTTTTTAAACAGTTTTTGATGGAGAGGTTGGAATGGCAGAGGAAAGAAGACGAATTACATTTCACGGCCGGGTACAGGGCGTAGGTTTTCGGTTTCAGGCGCAGCGATATGCATCAGCATTTGGATTAAAAGGCTGGGTCAAAAATGAATACGATGGTTCTGTGATCATGGAGGTACAGGGCAGCCCGGTCATGATCAATCAAATGTTAAAAGGCCTGACCTCTGACCGTTACATTACAATTGAATGGGTTGATTCTGAAAACCTTCCTCTGGAAGAGGAACGTGGATTTCATGTGCGGTATTAGGAGGTTTAGTATGAACATCAAGTGGAACGCAAAAGATTATACGGACAATTTTGCATTTGTACATCAATATGGTGAGGATGTAGTGGCACTGGTGGACGCAGAACCGGGCAGTTATGTGGTGGATCTGGGCTGTGGAAATGGTGCACTTACCGAGAAGTTGAAAGAAAGAGGATACCGGGTACTCGGTGTGGATGCGTCTGCGGACATGTTGGAGACCGCCGGAAAGCTGCACCCTGACATCGATTTTTTGAAAGCAGATGCGACGGAATTCGTGTTGGATGAGAAAGCTGACGTGATCTTTTCCAATGCTGTCTTCCACTGGATCAATGCAGACATGCAGGAGAAACTGATTGAAAATGTGTCAGCGCAGTTGAAAATCGGAGGTCAGCTTGTATGCGAGTTTGGTGGAAATGGATGTGCAGAGTCTGTGCATGAGTCTCTAAGCCGTGGCTTTGCGAAACGTGGCCTCTCCTACGTGAAAGAATTCTATTTCCCGACCATCGGTGAGTATGCGCCAATTCTTGAAAAGTTCGGTTTTCGCGTAGAGTATGCAGTATTGTTCGACCGTCCGACCGTTCAGAAGACAGAAAATGGTCTGGAAGACTGGATACGTATGTTCAATAAGAAGCCGTTCGAGGGAATGGAACCGGAACTGATGCAGGAAATCATTGATGAGACGGTGGAAGACCTGAGAGAGAAACTGTATGTAAACGGAAAGTGGATCGTGGATTATGTGCGGATCCGCTTCAAAGTGAGGAAGGTCAGATAAATATGAAACACACGGACAATAGAAAGATGGCGGAAGCGCTGTTTGGAGACTGGGAGGAAACGATTCTATGGTCGTGCCTGCAGGGAGTGATGGGGGATGTGTTTTTACATGAGAATGAAAACGGGGACCCGATCGCTGCTGCGGCATGGTTGGGGGATTTTTGTCTCATTGGCGGTCAGGCAGACAAGACCATGCTCCGGGATATCCGGCTGCGGATGAAAAAAATCGGGCAGGAATTTTTGATTCTAGTTCCGAAAGATGAGGCATGGGCTGATGAGATCGAGGCTGTATTTGGTGAAAAAGCCAGGAGAATTGTACGGTACGCAATCAAAAAGGAGCAGGATGTCTTTGACCGGGTAAAACTTGAGAACGCGGCAGAATCGCTGGGTGGAGAGTATGAGCTAAGGGTTATCGATGAGAAGTTGTATGACGCATGCTTAAAGGAATCATGGAGTCATGATCTGGTATCTAATTTTGCGGACTATGAAACATACAAAAAACTGGGACTCGGTATCGCTGCTGTGAAAGATGGGCATCTGGTAGCCGGTGCATCGTCCTATTCCGTTTATAATGGCGGTCTGGAAATCGAAATCGATACAAAACAGGAATTTAGACGAAGAGGACTTGCATACGCATGTGGTGCCCGCCTGATTCTCGAATGTCTGGACCGCGGACTCTATCCAAGTTGGGATGCACATAACAGGCAGTCGGTTGCGCTGGCTGAGAAATTGGGATACCATTTTGATTATGAATATATGGCCTATGAAGTGAGTATCGAGCGACAGAATGATAAGTAAAGAAGAAACGATAAGTAAAACAATAAAAATGCTGGCAGTCCCGGCGCAGAACTTAATCTGCGCGGGATTTTGCCAGCATTTTATTTAAAATTCGATAAAGTTCAACGGCATCTTCCGGGTCCAAAGTGGAGCACTGAGCCATCTTAACCGGAACATGGACTGCCTGCTCTCTCAATTCTTTGCCGGAATCGGTAACTGTAACGATCAGGTTGCGCTCATCTTCCTTGGAACGCATTCTGGTCAGAAGACCTTTCGCTTCCAGCTTCTTTAAGAGCGGAGTGAGAGTTCCGGAATCAAGGAACAAAAGATTGCCCAGCTCTTTTGTCGTGACAGATTCTTTCTCCCACAAAACCATCATGGTAATATACTGCGTGTAAGTAAGTCCGATCTCATCAAGAAACGGCTTATACTGTTTGATAACTTCTCTGGAACAGGCATAGAGCGGGAAACAGATCTGATTTTCTAATTTTAAAGAGTCGTATTTCTTATCGTTCATCATGGCCTCCATAAAAATGACTTGAGCAGTCATTCGCTTCATTTGTGATATTAAATAATTTATCACAATTCGATTGACTGCTCAAGCCCGAGTTTATCATGTTTATTAAATTTTTTTCTGGAAATCGATTAGAAAGTAATTGTCACAGGTGCTTCTGTGAAAGAGCAGATCTGTGCAGTTGCGTTCTTCAGATAGTAAACTTCTGTATTTCCATCACCCGGTTTGTACATCGCCTGGAGAGACGGATATGCAGCAAGCATGTGCTCCTGAGCAGCAATATTCTCGTCTAAAACTGCCTCGGCAGCAATACGGATCCATTTTCCATCTGCCATACCGCTGATCTCAACCTTCGGATTTGCCTTCATCTGATTAGCAACCGGTTTGATCTTGCCTGTCTGGATGTAGAGCTTGTCTTCGAAAAGATCGATGGTGCCGAACGGGCGGACTCTCGGCTGGTCACCTTCAACAGTGGCAAGATAGTAAACGCCGCATTTCTTTAAAAAATCATAAACAGTAGTCATCTTTTGTACCTCCTGTGTTTATAGACTCTATTCATTTTAATTGGTCTGAAAACAAATTACAATAATGCCTTCACCGCTTTTTTCACTTTGTCCATGGATTCTGTCGGCTCAAAACGTGCAGCGATGTTACCCTCTTTATCGATCAGGAATTTTGTGAAGTTCCATTTTACAAGGCCATTGTTCTTATAGTCACTGTCGATCTTCTTTAAGATCTGGGACATCATAAGACCTGCCGGAGACATACCGAAACCGTTAAAGTCTGTGTTATCTGTGAGCCATTTATAAAGCGGGATCGCATGTTCACCATTTACTTCTACTTTGGAGAACTGCGGGAATGTGATACCAAAACGTCCGCTGCAGAAGGAGTGAATTTCTTCGTCTGTTCCTTTCGCCTGCTCACCGAACTGGTTGCACGGGAAATCGAGGATTTCAAGACCGTCATTCTGGCATTCTGTATAGAGTGCCTGAAGATCATCATACTGCGGTGTAAATCCACATGCTGTTGCAGTATTTACAATAAGGAGAACTTTTCCGCGATAGTCGGAAAGAGAAACTTCGGAACCATCCTGAGCTTTTACTGTGAAATCATATACATTCATTTTAATACCTCCATGATAATATGAAATAAATCAATCACACACAATTGATACAAATTAATTGTATAAAATTAATTGTATCCTGTCAATAGAAATAATAATCATGTACCAGTAAATTTTATCCATGGTTATTTGCAAAACCAGTACAGATATAGTAAAAT
>JAFUMF010000077.1 GCA_017482945.1 Lachnospiraceae bacterium | reverse complement strand
TCCTGAGCCAGGATCAAACGCTCATGTTAAAGTTTGCATCCCGGTCCAAAACTTAGCTTGGCTAGTTTTAAACCGTTCTACTGTTGTTTTTAGGTTTTGTTCTGAATGTTCTCATTCATGGCCTTAAACCTTTGGCCATTTTTATAAGAATTTTCAGGGTTTTACATACTGTTCAGTTTTCAAGGTTCGTTGTTGTTGCTTTTCAGCGGCAACTCTGATATCTTATCACAGTCGTTTCTGTTTGTCAACAACTTTTTTCAACTTTTTTGAATTTCTTTTTTCAAGATTTTCGCTTAAGTTGAACGCTTCAGGTCAAACTGAAGCTCCGATGCGTTTGTTTCACATCGGAGCTTAAATATACCATGTTCTTTTACGAATGTCAAGCGAATTTGTTTCTTTTTTTAAAACAATTTTTTCGACATTTTTTGAAACACTAGATATGCGATTTTTTCCTTATTTTATCTACATTTTGTGGTCATTGATACTGATGGGTTTCCGACGATGAACTGTAGGTTTTCTCAAAAAAGGCATGAATTGTATCTCATTGGCCCACAATTTACCATACGCTTCGGATCAGTCCGAGGACCAGATAGGACAACATATTGTGGTCGTAGATCCAGGAGAGCCAAGGGCTTGCGTCTATCTGGGCAAGAGCAGCGCTTCCAAATTCCGTACCGGAAAACATGGTAAAAATCAGACATGCGATCCAGACAAATACCAGCGCCTGTGCGCCTCCCAGGATCGCACCGGCAATTTTATTGAGTCCGGAAAGAATCGGAAGTTTTGCGATCAGGTCCAGCCAAGTCACAAGAATCTGAAGCGCAAGGAATACGACCAGAAATAGCACAAGAAAAACCGCTGCCTTTAAGATCATGTCAGAAAGATATCCCCCAACATAGTCCCGGAAGAATTCTACTCCCATTATTTTGTAAACTTCTATATTATTATTTTCCACCAGAAGGCGTTTCATCTGCTCCGGGATCGGCAGTTCTTCAATGATCTGCCACTCGTCCTCTTTCTGGAGCGAATCTCCCAGACCCATTTCTTCTAACATTTCATCGATACCGATACTCTCCGCCATGTTTTCTTTCATGGACTCATAGATCGGTGTGTCATTTTTCAACCAGTCTATCACATATGGCTGCGCATAATTGACAGTCACCAATGTGATCAAAAGCGCTGTGGCAGACACAGCGAGACGAATGAATCCTTTATAATGGCCGTACAATACCATACCGATGAGGTACACCGCAATGATGATCTCCAGCCAATGCCCGGATAAATCCGAAAGATATTCCATAATTATTCCTCATTTCCATGCAGGGCCTGATTCTAATAATATGACTTTCAAAATCCAGCCCTTTTACGCAGGATTCCATTTAATATCAGGTATCCTGCAAGATGAATCGGTGGATCGCGACTGCGACTCCGGCTTCATTGTTGGTGACAGTAACATGGTCTGCCGCCGCTTTTACAGACTCTTCCCCATTTTCCATTGCCACGCCGATCCCAGCACACTCGATCATAGAAAGATCATTCTCTCCATCGCCAAATGCCATGGTCTCTTCTCTGCTAATATTCAGATACTCTGCAAGGCGAAGAAGTGCGCTTCCTTTGGTCGCTCCGGCTGCGTTAATTTCCAGATTTTCCGGAATCGCAGATGTCACAAGAATCTCTGGGATTTTCGAGAGACGCTCGCGCATCCGTTTTCTGGCCTCCATGTCCACGAAGAACATGTTGATTTTTTCGACATCCTGACCGCATTCTCTCACATAGGCGATATTGTCCGGAACTGGCCGGCGTGTTTTTCTTATGAGACCGGCAATTCCCGGTGATGCCGCGTAGTAATCCAGATGCTCCCAGAAATAATCCGTCGTATAGCCGACACCTTCGATGTATGCGTCATACATGATGTCATCCTCGCTGTCGCGGGCGATTTCCATGACTGCGGCAGCAAGATCGGCGGTCATTTTGCAGGTACTGATGATGGTTCCTTCTTTTAGATCGGCTACCACCGCTCCATTTGTCGTTATTGCATAGCGGACACCCGGCAGATTTTTGATTTCCTCCGGGACTGAAAGAATCGTCCGCCCTGTTGCCGGGACAACTTCGATTCCACGAGCCGCACACTCGGCCAACGCCCGGATATTCTCTTCCGGTGCCTCTTTATTGTCATCCAGAAATGTACCATCCATATCGGTGGCAATCAGTTTTATCTTCATAGCATGCTCCCATCAAAGGTTTTTCCTTTGAATCCATAAAACAGTTCGCCGAAGCAACTGCCACTTTTTAATGTCAGCTGCTCCAGCGATTCGTTTTGTTCATTATTATTAATCGAAGAAATCCTTCTCACGGAGAATCAGATATCCGTCTTTATCATAAATCGGAGAGATCAGGCTCATGATTTTTCTACCGATGGACTGCTTCTCTGCCTTGTCAGCTGCTTCCTCGATGAGGTCCACAGCTGCCTTCTTTGTCAGGCGGACTCCGTCTTCTTCCATCATCTCGATACGCTCGTAAAGGGCAAGAAGACTCTTGTCTACGATGCTGCAGTCGATATCGGATGCGTACTTGCATGCGAACTGCGCGAACTCATCCGGATCCATTTCTTCTTCGTCATCGTATTCTTCGTAGGCTTCTTCCTCGGTCTCTTCTTCCGGCTCAGACTCTGCCTCTTCTTCTACTTCGTCTTCCTCCTCGTACGCTTCTTCCTCGGATTCTTCACGAACATCTTCGTCTTCTTCCTCTTCCGGCTCTTCCTTTACCGGGGCAACCACTGCAACCGGCTCTGGTTTTGTGCGGACAACCTCTTTGGCGATCTTTTCCTGAGACTCGGTCTCTTTCATGATTGCTTCTTCTACGGCCTCTTCCTCTGCATGATCCGCACCTATGTACTGGAACTTGCTTGCAAGGGAAGCATGGCGTGCATGAAGCGCTTCCAGATTTGCCGGAGTGTCGATCAGAACAACGATCATGCCGCTCTCATCTTTTTCCATCAGCTCATCCAGTTCATTCTGCACGGCATCAGTCAGTCCGGCTGCATGCTCAATGACCAGATCCTTTCCAGCCAGTTTGTCTGCAACGGCACTGATGCCTCTCTTATTTAATTTCTCACTGCTGATTTTTGCGACCGGATTTTTGCTTCCAAGCTCTTTGTGGATCTTCTTTAATGCCTCGATGGCCATGGCAAGTCCTTCTTCTTCGGTCTCTGCCTCGATCATCAGGTTGTACATCTCCGGTTCTTCATCCAGTGTTTCCATCTCAAGTTCGTCTGCTTCTTCGGAAACAACGACTCTCAGCTGTGCATTGGCACGTTCACGGTCGATTTCCGCCTGTCTCTTTGCACGGCGTTCCTCTTCCTCTCGACGTGCAGCCTCGCGCTCTGCTTCTGCGCGTCGGAGTGCCGCCTCTTCCATCTCTTCGCGTTCTTTTGCCGCACGGATCGCAGCGCGCTGACGCTCGATCTCACGCTCTGCCTCTGCAGCTTCTCTTTCTGCAGCCGCATCCAGTACGCGCTGAGTCGGCTTGATCTCCTTCAGGGAATGAAGATCATCGAGGGCTCTTGTCGCCTCCATATCGTCTTCTTCCACACTCGCAGTCGGCATTTCTTCTTCAGCAAGCTTTGCCATTTCCTGCGCCAGCATTTCTGTCTGAGCCTCCTCATGGAGTCGGATCACAACAGACTCATCAGCCTCTTCCTGTTCCGGAACTGCTTCCGCAGGAACTTCTTCCACCTTCCGGCGAGAAGACTTGCTGCCATATTCTTCTTCCACTGCACGGAGCTTTGCCTCGTATTTATCGCGGTTCTCCACAAGATCCATCTGATATTTGTTGAGCGGAGCATACTCCAGCTTTAAGTCCATGGCCTTATCCACATATTTTCCAAGGCCAAATAACAGCATGATGGTATCACATGTGCTCACGCACTTGTCTTCCAAACCTGCTTTGTGGTAAAGTTCAGCCAACTCGTACATCCATTTCTCATCCACTTCGGTGGAAGTATATACTTCCAGGGCACGGATCAGCTGCTCGATCGGAGCATTTTTCTCTTTTAAGATCATGTAGCGGAGCAGGTACTGGCGCGGGTCATCCTGTGCCAGTTCACAGAACTCTTTGTAGTATGCAGTCGCCTCGTCCACACTTCCTTCTTTTAAAGCCAGCTCTGTCAGCTTATAAAGGAGACGTTTTCCGATCGGTGCACGCTCGAATGCGATCAACAGGATGTCTTTCGCTTCCTGATATTCCTCATTTTTTTCATAAATCTGTGCAATCATGGAAAGAAGGCTGGCATTTCTTACACGGTGCCAGTCGATGGTGTCAGCGATCTTCATCGCTGTCGCATAATCTCCACGGTTGACCAGTTTTTTGATCTGTTCAACTTTTATGTTAAACTCGTATTTATCCATTTTATTGCTTCTCCTAAGTTCGTTACAGCTCTACCCGGCCTTCCAGCGCACGCAGAAGTGTTACTTCGTCAATATACTCCAGATCTCCGCCCACCGGTACGCCGCTCGCGATCCTTGTGACCTTGATTCCGGTCGGTTTGATCAGCTTGCTTATGTACATGGCCGTTGTCTCGCCTTCCAGGCTAGAGTTTGTAGCGATGATGACCTCTCTCACGTCTTTCTGGAGACGGGTCATCAGTTCTTTTAATTTGATATCTCCGGGGCCGATTCCAAGCATCGGTGAAATCGCACCATGAAGGACATGGTACACGCCCTCGAATTTTCCTGTCTTTTCATAGGCCGCCAGGTCTCTTGGATTTTCCACGACCATGATCACGCTGTGGTCACGGACCGGGCTCTTGCAGATCGGGCACACTTCCATATCGGTGAGCGTGAAACACTCGCTGCAATAGTGGATGTTGTGCTTGGCGTCCTTGATCGCGCCGGAAAGACGGTCTACCTGCTCCTCCGGCATGTTGATAATATGGAATGCCAGCCGCTGCGCCGTCTTGTTTCCAATTCCCGGAAGCTTTGACAGTTCTTCAATTAATTTTGAAATTTGGCTGCTGTAATAATCCATGTTAGAAGGAAAGTCCTCCTAAACCGCCGAGGCCGCCTGTAAGCTCAGCCATCACTGCGCTGGATTCTTCTTCCATCTTGCGGAATGCTTCGTTTGTAGCAGCAACGATCAAATCCTCTAACATCTCAACGTCATCCGGATCCACTGCCTCTGGGGAAATTTTTACGGAAAGAACTTCTTTTTTACCAGAAACTGTTACTGTAACAACTCCGCCGCCAACAGTTGCTGTATACTCTTTCTCTTCCAGCTCTTTTGTCTTCTCTTCCATCTGACGCTGCATTCTCTGCGCCTGTTTCATTAAGTTTGTCATATTGCCCGGCATACCACCCGGGAAACCGCCACGTCTTGCCATGGTGTTGATCCTCCTGATTTCTTTCTATTTTATATTTTTTGTTCGGCGCCGGGTCTCTAAACACCGGATCGCCATGTTAATCTTCTATTGTAATATCCATGTGGATATTTGCACGTAATTCATCGTCGGTGATGTACCGTGTGTCCATCCGCTCGCCGCTCTCGCGGAGTCTCGCTTTAAAGTAAATGGACTTTCCATAGACCTGCTCCACATAACGCTCAATGTCGCCGAGAATACTAGGGCGGCTGCCCATGTGGAAATTCATCGGGTCATTGAAGACGATACATAAACAGCTGTCGCCGGCCGGCTCCACCACAGTCTCTCTGTAACTGGGGCGCACAGACATTCCCATCGCACGGACGATTTTCCCCCATTCGTTGCGCACCATATTGAGATCTTCCAGCTGCGCTTTGGGGATGGTCACGGTTCTTGGCTCCGGGACATTTGCGTAGCCTGGCATCTGACCATTCATTGGCACCATTCCGCCATCCGGCATCTGACCGCCCATCGGGACCATTCCGTCCACACCTGTTCCGCCAGAAACTGCTCCCATCGGTGCATAGCCACCGGCAGGTGCCGCCGGGATTCCCTCTTCCACCTGGCGCTCTAAATTCGCCAGACGCTCTAAGATCGAATCCAGGTTCTGCTCCATCTCCGGCTTTGTAAGCTTGATAAAGGCAAGCTCAATGAGCACGCGTTTTTGGCTGGCAAAGCGGATTTGGTTGGAAAGTTCAGAGAACACGCGGATGTAGCGCATGAGTGTATTCTCATCAGCCATCTTTGCATCTTCCCGCAGCAGTTTCAGATTGTCTTCCGACATGTCCAGAAGGTCCTCTGCATCCTGCGCCGTTTTAAGGAGCAGAAGGTTTCTGAGGAACCAGATAAAATCTGCCACGAACTGGGTCAGTTCCCGTCCCTGGATGACCATTTCTTCCAATTTTAAGATACATTCTTTTGTCTGACCATTTACCACCGCGCGGAACAACTCGCGGAATACGCTGTTGTCCACTGCACCTAGGACATCGAGCACATGCTCATAGGTCAGGGTCTCGCCGAAATGGAAGGCCGCACACTGGTCCAGGAGACTTAAGGCATCTCGCATGGAACCGTCTCCGGCTTTTGCCACGTAGCGAAGAGCTTTTTCTTCCACCGGCATTCCCTCGGCATCCGTCAGTTCCTTCAGACGATCCGCGATTGTATCGACGGTAATTCGTCTGAAATCGTATCGCTGGCATCTGGAAAGAACCGTGATCGGGATCTTGTGGACTTCCGTGGTCGCCAGAATGAAAATTACATATGACGGTGGTTCTTCCAGTGTCTTTAGGAGTGCATTGAAGGCTCCTGTGGACAGCATATGCACCTCGTCGATGATATAAACCCGGTATCTGCCTTCTGTTGGCGGATACTGGACCTGGTCGCGGATCTCACGGATGTTCTCGACGCCATTGTTGGAAGCAGCATCGATTTCCACCACATTTAGCGATGTTCCGGCTGCGATCTGTTTGCAGCTTGGGCACTCTCCACATGGGCTTCCGTTGTCCGGGTTCTCGCAGTTCACCGACCGGGCGAGGATTTTCGCCACTGTCGTTTTTCCGGTACCTCTCGTTCCGCAGAACAAATAGGCATGGCCGATACGATTGGCACGGATCTGGTTTTGTAATGTTGTAACAATATGGTCCTGGCCCTTCACATCCTCGAAGGTATGCGGGCGCCATTTCCTGTATAACGCTGTATATGACATAGTTTATTCGTCTCCGAAGCTGATGCCCAGAAGTTTCGCCTCTTTGATAATATCGGATTTCGGGTCCACATACTTTAACTTGCCTGCAGACTCGGAAAGCGGGATATCGGTGATCACGTTGTTCTTTACGACCACGAGACGGCCGAATTCGCCTTTTTCGATCAGAGTCGCCGCATAGGCACCGATTCTGGAGGAGATGACACGGTCATACGGAACCGGAGCGCCGCCGCGCTGCATGTGGCCCGGTACTGTGACACGGATTTCCTGACCAGTCTTTTCCTGGATTTTAGCACCAACCTCGTAGGCAACAGACTGATATTTCTGTTTGCGTTCTTCTAACAGCTTCTTATATTCTTTTTTGGACAGCTTGGCCTCCTCTTTGGAAATTGCACCTTCGGCAACGGCCAGAATGGAGAAACGGCTGCCATGTTTGGTACGCTCTTTGATTTTCTTAACGATTGCATTGATGTCGTACGGGATCTCCGGAAGGAGGATAATATCGGCACCGCCTGCAATTCCGGCATGGAGCGCCAGCCATCCCACTTTATGTCCCATGATCTCCACAATGAACACACGGCCATGGGAAGATGCAGTCGTGTGGATATAGTCGATGGCGTTGGCCGCCACATCCACTGCGCTCTGGAATCCGAAGGTCATGTCCGTTCCCCAGAGGTCATTGTCGATGGTCTTCGGGAGACCGATCACATTGAGTCCTTCCTGGCTTAAGAGATTCGCAGTTTTCTGGCTTCCGTTTCCGCCCAGAACAACGAGAGCGTCCAGTTTCAGTTTGTAGTAAGTATGTCTCATCAACTCGACTTTATCGAGACCATTTTCATCCGGAACACGCATCAGCTTGAACGGCTGTCTGGATGTTCCTAACATGGTTCCGCCTTTCGTCAGGATCCCGGAGAAGTCGGAGCGGTTCATGAAATGATAATTGGCATACATGAGGCCTTTGTATCCATCTTCAAATCCGATAATTTCAACTTCGTCACCGTAGATACTGTATAACGCTTTTGCCACACCGCGCATTGTTGCGTTCAATGCCTGGCAGTCGCCGCCGCTTGTTAAAAATCCAACTCTCTTCATCGTAGGTCATCCTTTCTGCAATGTCGGTTTAAAAATCGGCATACTTAATATAAGTATAATACATAAAAAAGAGAGGAGCAACAAGAAATTTTCTTTGCTCCCCTCTTATTATCGTTCCCAAATCTGACGGATCGGATTCGGAATTTCTACATTGTTATTATTTGCCATGCTGTCCATAAGCATTCCTTCGATCTGGCGGAACTGTTTGCTTGGATTTCTGTAGCGGTCCCACAGTTGGTAGCCAAGCTCGTTGGTGCGCTCGATGTAATCGATCTGTCTTCCGGCATAGTAGTCGCTGTAAAGGTCAGCATAGTATTCGACCATGTGAGTCTTCACATCATCCGGGATGTATTTAATCTCATTGAAAGCCTGACGGCTGATCACGGACCGGATGTACTGACTGCTGAATGTCGGGAAATCCAGAAGGTCTGGATTTATCTCGCCATGTTTGGCGGCCCAGCTGGACACATCGGTGTTCTTTGTGTGGTAGGAAATGGTTCCGTCGGCATTTAAGGTCATGTTTCCGTACTGGCACGGTGGAATGATCAGTGAGTTGCTGACAATTTCCGTGATTCCATAAATGTTTTCCGGCATTCCCGGGCCTTTGGTATGTTTATGAATTCGCTGGACATGAAGGTGTCCACTGACGAACGCAGGTGTTAAGTAACGTTCTAACAGCTCCAGAAGCTCCTGGTAGTTTCGGATCACGCATTCTTCCACATATACGCGGCTCAGCTCCTGAAGATTATGGTGTGCAACAGGGACTACGGTGATTCCCTGGGCATAAGCTTCCCTTAAGCATTGTTCGATCCACTCCATGGTCCCTTCTTTGATCTCGCCGTCCACTTCATTGTCCGGATCGTAGATACAGCTGTCTAACATGAGCATCCATGTGGTCTCATTTAATATGTAGAGATAGCTGAGGGAATCCGGCGCATGGCTTACTGCCTCATTGTATCCGAAGGCGGCATAGAGTTCGCGAAATTCCTCCGGTGACACGGTCTCAACCGCAGTCTGGTAATCGCCGAAATACTGGGTGGCATACGGATTGTTGATATCATGGTTTCCGGGGATCGCAAGAACCGGAATTCCGGCGGCTTCGATTTCTGCGAGGCGCGCGGTCAATTCCTGATGGTTGACTTTCTCGCCATTGATGGTCAAGTCTCCGCTTAAGACCAGGGCGTCCGGTCTCGCGGCGATCACCTCTTCGGCGAATGCCTGCCAGATCTGCGGCATGTAGCGGACCACTTTTCCATCGCCGTTGTCAATCAGCTCGGTGAATGCCTGACCGTAATCTGTAAGGCTCGGTGACATATAGTGAATGTCAGAGGCAAAAATGATATCGGTGACGATTTTTTCACGGTCCACCGGGTCGCCTGGGTCATATTCCGTCGGCGCTTCCGTCGGCAGTTCCCAGCCTGGTCCGATCGGATGTTCCGTTTCTGTTGACGGCGGTTCTGTCGGATAGGTATCCGGCTCCATGGTCTCCGACGGCAGGTCGGCTGTATAGGTCGGGGACTCTGTCTCCGTGCTGGTCGGTTCTGGGATCAGTGTTCCGTCAATCAGCCGCGGCACCACGACCAATACCCCAAACAATGCAAAAAGGAGCAACAGTAAAAGTAAGAGTCTTTTCTTCATATACTGCACCCCTTTGTAAATTTTTTATTTGATTTTTTTATCCGTACGTCTTGCTTCGAATACCACTCACAGACGTTACTCTGGCAGCCAGCTCAGCCCCGGCTACCTCACGGCACACGAGAGGGTCTCCTTAGTGCTGCTGCATTCCTGCCCTGACACGGTTCAGAGGTTCCCGTTGCGCGAGACCAAAGCGTCAACGCCGCTTACCAAAGGCAGCTCCACAAGGAAGTACCCTAGGCAAGACATCACCCCTGCTATAGCGGATTGCAGGTTCAGTGCACAGCTAACTCCCCGTCTGTAAGGACTCGATTAGTATACATGGAAATTTCTGATTTGTCAAGCATTCCTGGAATGCAAAGCCGCAGACAGATTTTTCCAGATTCTGCGGGCGGCTCATTAAACTTCTTCTTTTTACAGGTATCGCACCTATGCGCCTGTCAAGGTCTATTCAAATAACTGGACTTTTGTTATGATATCCAGGTCTCTGTTCCAGATTCCATACCAGAGGTCTTCCAGATGTTCGCCGTCCTCTGCCAAAAATCCGTACCCATTGCTGTTGGATTCCGGGATCACGACCGGGCCGTAGAGTAATTTGCTGTCATGGTCGCTTGCCAGCTGACCGGCTAGTTCCCGGACATAGGCTTCCTCAGTCACTGCATCTGAGTAATCATGGGCCGCCGCCTTTTCCATCATCCAATCCGGTGCGACAATTCCGCCGGTGATTTCGTTGGTTTCTTCTATATATAAAAACCTTCTTCTCCGCGCAATCTCCTCATTACGGATGCCCGGTACGATCAGCGCACATCCATCTCCGCCCAGAACATCCGTATACGCAGTGCCGCCCATGGTGAGACCGCCAAGTTCCTCCAATGTGACCGCGTTTTCCAACATCGCTTTGGCCACCCCATTTTCGTCACTGGTCAGGGAAAATGCCATGTATCCGAACGTGCCATGGAGAGAAATCCTATTTTCACTGACATAATCCAGCTCTACCACAAGACCATGCGACTCTTTTCTGGCCTTTTCCATATCCATTTTTTCTGCCGGCCCGAGAATGGCATCCTCATCTTCGTTCTGTTCTGATTCGTCTTCTGGTGCGCCCTCATTTTCAGAATCAACTGTATTTTCCGCCGTCAACACGTCAGCGGTGTTTCCTAATAATAGCGATTCCGGACCGCTGCTTACATTCTTTTCCGCAGCTGTCTCTACGACTTCCACCCGATTCTCACTGCTCATTTGCACTTTCGTGTACAGGATCATCAGAATCATGATCACCAGACACGCCAGCACAATTTTCTTCGGATCCTGGTCTTTCATTCCCACGGGCCTGCGCCTCCTCTTTTTCCTTCTTCTTCCGTTTTCCCTCTTCTCTCAGTTCCTTGAAGAAATCCTTTAGCATCTGGGAACACACGTCTCCCATCAGGCCGATTTCTGTCTCTACCTGGTGATTGAAGCCTTCTTCATGGAGCATGTCGAGAACAGATCCGGCGCATCCGGCCTTCGGATTCATGCAGCCGATCACGACCTTCGGGATCCTCGCCTGAACAATGGCTCCTGCGCACATCGGACATGGTTCCAGTGTCACGTACATGGTGCAGTCCTCCAGACGCCAGTCGCCGAGGATGCGGCATGCTTTTCGAATGGCCACGATTTCTGCGTGGGCCAGTACATTTTTATCGATGGTCCGGCGGTTGTAGCCCCGGCCGATGATCTTTCCATCATAGACGATCACGCAGCCGATCGGGACCTCCTTCAATGCGGCGGCTTTCTTCGCCAGGCGGATCGCCTCCCGCATGTATCGTTCTTCCTGTGTCATTCGTGCCATATAGATTCTCCTTCTATATTTTTTCACTACGCATAGTTTACCCTTTCGGGCCATGGAGCGTCAAGTGGTTTTCCTTTCGCGGCCGATGATGGGAGTTCTCTGTCTATTTTGTCTCATCCGGCAAGAACTTCCAGTTTTGCCGCCTTTACATTTTCCCGACAAAAAGATATACTTAATTTTAATATCAAACATAGGATCTGAGGTTTTACATATGAAAATATGCGGCTTACAAAAGACAACTCTCCTGGATTTCCCGGGCCATGTGGCAGCGACCGTATTTACCGGCGGCTGCAATTTCCGCTGCCCATTCTGCCACAACAGTGACCTGCTGGGAAATGATGCGGAGGTTGCATATACGGAAGAAGAAGTTCTCAAATTTCTGGCGAAACGTCGGGGGATTCTCGAGGGCGTTGCCATCACCGGCGGCGAGCCGACGCTCCAGCCGGACCTGCGCCGGTTCATTCTTGGCGTCCGCCAACTGGGCTATCAGATCAAACTGGATACCAACGGAAGCCGGCCGGATGTGCTCCGGTCTCTTTGCGAGGATGGGCTCATTGATTATGTTGCCATGGATATCAAGACATGCAAAGAACGGTACCCAGACGTGGCCGGAATACCGTCCCTGCATATAGAGGGTATTATGGAAAGTATCGAATTTTTAAAACGTGGTACGGTTCCTTACGAATTTCGCACGACCGTTGTAAAAGAGCTTCACTCCGCGGCCGATTTTGAGGCCATTGGTCAGTGGCTTTCCGGCTGTTCCAATTATTTTCTGCAGAACTATGTGGACTCCGACCGTGTCCTTGTTCCTGGATTTTCCAGTTGTTCCAAGGATGAACTGCTCTCTTATCTGGAAATCGTGAAACCATATGTGGCACATGCAGAGCTCCGCGGGGTGGATTATTGACCCACACGCGTACCTTCCACATTTTATCGCATTTTGATGTCGGTATACCAATATCCAAAGCGGCCATCGTTGGGTGGCTGCTTTTTTGATAGAACGAAATTAGGGAAACCGAACATGGTGGCCATGTACTTTTCATTGCTGTAGTAATGGCCCGGAACGCCGATCAGATAACGCGGGCTTCCGCTTCCGTTTTCTAAGCGGATCAAGATCAGGTAGCGGAAGTTGTAGTATCCATGAAGCAGAAAGCTATTGTTTCCGTAGATCCAGCTCTCCCTCGGCAGTCTTCCGATGTCCTGGGGGCGGATCGTCAGCACTTCGCTGCCGCCGTCATAATCGAATGGCTGGATTTTCGGGTAGGTTTTCCGAAGCTCCTGCCACAGCTGTTCTGGATCAAAGACTGTCTCTTCTGTTTCCTGAAGATAACGCAGGACCTCTGGATTTTCCAGTTCTGGGGAAATCACGGGAACATCGGTCTGCTCCAGGACCGTTGTTTCGGTTGGATTCGAATAGACCGGTGACAATGTTTCCTTTCCGGCCCCGGTACCAAGTTCCGCACTGCGCGCGATCTCCTCTTCAATCTCCTGCACCACGCTGGAAACCGCCTGGCTCAGCTCCTGTTCTTCACTTCCCGGCAGAACATCCTGCGCAAAAGGGCCGGCCTCGGAATCATTTTCTGCAGCCGCGCTCACGTCCGCCTCCTGCTCCTCAAAAAGCGCAGGCACCGCCGCCGCATCTTCCCAGACCGTCGTATATGACCGCCATGAATGTTTCACATCATGAATGGTCAGGCCATAATATGTATCCAGCTCATTCCCGGTCCCCTCCACGTTTTTTGCATCCACCGTGGCCCGGAACTCGCCGTTTCCATTTCGCACAAACAGATTTCCGAGAAATGTCTTCTCCCCATTCTTCCCCAGCAAGTACACTCCAATGGCATTGGCTCCCACGTACACACGCTTCACGTTCAGGTTCAGCCTGCACTGGCCATTCTTCGCCTCCAGCTTCACAAAGCCGACGTTCTTCCCTTTTTGTTTTCCTTCATATTCATAAATATACGAAATCAGTCTCCGATAATCCGACATCATTTCCTCCCACACTCCACATCCGGTCTTTCACAAAACGTTAAGGAGCGCAGGTGAGATTCACCAAAAAAGCACCCCTCTGCCATTATTCTATGCCAGAGGGGTGCCAAAATATTCCTGTTTTATTCTATTTTCTGATCGCGCCGGATTTCACAGCCGCCTCAGCCACGCGCATTGCCACATGCTGTGCAACGCCCGGCTCGAGAGCGCCCGGAATAATATAATCCGCACTCAGTTTCTCCTCAGTTACCAGCTCAGCGATCGCATGAGCGGCAGCTACCTTCATATCGTAGTTGATGTCTCTTGCACCACAGTCAAGCGCACCACGGAAAATTCCCGGAAATGCGAGAACGTTGTTGATCTGGTTCGGGAAATCAGAACGGCCTGTACCCATAACCTTTACGCCTGCAGCCATCGCCTCGTCGTACATGATCTCCGGTGTCGGGTTCGCCATTGCAAATACGATCGGATCCTTCGCCATAGTCTTGATCATTTCCGGTTTCAGCGCACCACCGACAGAAACACCGATGAACACGTCCGCGCCAACGATCGCATCAGCCAGAGTTCCACGCTTATCCTCCAGATTTGTGATCTCGCAGAGCATTGCTTTGTGATCCTTGATGCCAACGCCGCGGTCTTTGTAGAGAATACCGTTTTCGTCGCACGCAATAATATGTTTCACACCTGTCGCAAGAAGCATCTTGATAATTGCAGTTCCTGCAGAACCCGGTCCGTTCAGTACCACATGGATTTCATCGATCTTCTTATCCACTACTTTCAGAGCATTTAAAAGGGCCGCAGTAACGACTACAGCAGTACCATGCTGATCATCGTGGAATACCGGAATGTCCAGTTCTTTTTCCAGTCTCGCCTCTACCTCGAAACATTTCGGAGATGCGATATCCTCAAGATTCACACCGCCAAAGCACGGAGCGATCATTTTTACCGCTTTAATAATTTCCTCGGTATCCTGTGTATCCAGGCAGATCGGGAATGCATCCACGCCGCTGAACTCCTTGAACAGGATCGCTTTACCTTCCATGACCGGCATTGCTGCCTCCGGTCCGATGTTTCCAAGGCCGAGAACTGCTGTACCGTCCGTAACCACCGCTACAAGATTTCCTTTTGCGGTGTACTTATAAACTTCTTTCTTATCTGCATGGATCTTGCGGCACGGTTCTGCAACACCCGGAGTATAAGCGGTACTTAAATCATCTCTTGTCTCGACACGAACCTTGCTGACAACTTCGATTTTTCCCTTGTGCTCTGCATGGAGCTTTAAAGCTTCTTCATTGTAATTCATAGTTTCTCTCCTTTTGCTTTCGTATTTTATTATATCTTGTTTTTTTAGAAAATTATAACATGATCAGCAGAATCGTTACGATGCAAATGATACTGCAGACGATGGATATGGAATTGATCGCACTGGCAAGTCCAACATCGCCGTTTAAGTCACCGGTAAATGCCGGAGCTGCGGATGCGATCGGACCGAACACCAGAACCACCAGGGCCTGGCGCATTTCCAGCTCAAACGGGAGCAGGAAGAAACATACGACTGCCAGAATTATTGCGATACCATAGCGGACACCCAGAACTTTGAGGATCGTTCCGATCTGCTTCCTGTCACCTGACAACTTGAATCCCACACCGATCATCAACATGGCAACGAACGCATTGGCATTTCCAATGATACTCGCGCATGAGACTACCGGGGCCGGAAGAGAAATATCCAGCAGGGAAAGAACAGTCATCAAGATGTAACAGTCAAACGCCGCCGATTTAGACAGGGACTTGGCAATGGTTTTTATAGAAAATTTTCCGCTTCCCTTAATAATTGATGCCAGACTGTAGGAACCGCCGAGACAGACACATGCATTTCCCACGTCAAATAAACTGGTCGTGATCACGCCGACCGGCCCCAAAAAGCTCTGTACGAACGGCATGGTAAAGTTTCCGATGTTGTAGCCGCTCATGTT
>JAFUMF010000076.1 GCA_017482945.1 Lachnospiraceae bacterium | reverse complement strand
TATCTAGCAGTTATTGAATTGGAAAAATTACTTCCCATCATCTCCACCAGGCCCGTCGCGCCGTTCTCTGAAGGATTCTGGCAGCGGATCGGTCGGTGTGACAACACGGCTGCCGTTGCGGTATGGTTCATAGTCTACCTCCGGCACATCGCCGTCACCGTAGTTTACATTGCCGTATCTGGTGGAATTGGTTGGTTTCTGGCTCATCAAATCACCTCCGGTTTTCTGGATCATGGTTCATTTACTGGCTGCGTTCAGTCGCGAAATAGTCGACAACTCTCTGAACATCATCGATGCAGATACCGCAGGCAGTTCCTACGCCAGTGATTTCCTGGACCTCTTCGAATGTGGTCGCACCGGAGTCAACGGCATCTTTGATCATTCCATTTGTAATGTTAAAACAACTGCATACAACATCTTCTAAATTCATAGCATACCTACCTTTCGGTAGTAGGATGTGCAAATGATCAAAATTTATTCGTTAAAATTATCCTCTCCAGACCCAACGGTTATTGCGGCTGTCCCACCACCAACGGTTGTCGCGCCGATCATCCCATCGATCACCAGGGCATCTGCATGGCGGGCATCCCCAGGGACGTCTCTGGTTCTGGAATGCATCATTATCAAAGTTCTGTTCTTGGAATTGGTTGAAATTATCAGGCATTGGAAGTTCTCCTCGTTTCTTTTTATAGTACATGATATGTTCGAAACGGACATGTGTGCAGGATTGTACAGGAGAATTTCCGGATATGCCAAAACGTATTGCAGACCAGTTCAGAAACATGCAGACGACAAAAAACCCCGGCCAGAAGCCGGGGAAATTTGATTAGTATCCGCAGTTAAAGTAATTGCAGAAAAGAGCAAACAACTGGGAACAGTTACCTAAGTTATTGAAATTGAAACACATAAATTTTATCCTCCTGATTTTTGAAATGTCTGTGTTAGCTAATCACAAGACAAATTGTAACACTTTTGTAACATTTGAACAATAGGAGATAACTGGAAGACCTGTGCCCAAGAATTTGTGAAAGTTGTGTGAACTGCCAAGGAACATCTTTTGCAGATTCTGGTTTTCGTGTATGATAGAGGAAAATACATAAAGGAGATAGGAAACCATGAAAGTGGATATCAAAAAATTACTGGAAATCGCGGACAAATTAAACCTCTTCGATACGATTGAGGATGTATTAAAAGCAAAGGAAATCGACGCTGGTCTGATCAAGCTTCCGATCGATGATGATGTGATCAAGGAAGTAAAGGAATTCCTCGATGAGCAGGGAATTGATGTAACCGCGACATTAAAAGATGTAATTAAAAAGCTGAAATAAAATGTGCAGAAATTAACCCGGGGCGTAAAAACCCCGGGTTTACTTTAATATTTCTCCACTGGATTGTTGATCAGCGATACCACGCGGAATTCATGAACATGTCCGTCTGCAGCAGATGTGCAGTCTTTTACAAAATGCACATGTCGGCCATCGCCGGTCGGAATGGCGAGGGAAGTCGGGCCGTTGAATTCATGATAATGGTCGTCATGAGTATCGGTACGGAATGTTACATTGTGAAAATGGCTTCCATTGGCAGCAATCGCTTCGCCGGACATGGTACAAAAACGGTGGTTATGACATTCTTCGCTTTCCTCGGCGATAACAGTACTGCCGATAATTTCATGAACATGCTGTCCGTCGCAGGAGTAATAGTCTGTAGTCTGAGTATTATAGTTACACATAATGGATTACCTCATTGATTATTGATGTAATACCAGTATATGTACAAGCATTGAGAGTGTGACAGGCTGGCGACTATCGTGTTTCGCGGATCCGGTCCATAACATCGCCTACGGTGATGATGGTTTCATACTCCATTTCGTCAATGCGGATATGGAAGTAATCTTCGATTTCCGAAAGAAAATGCAGAATAAAGAACGAATCAATCCCCAGATCATCATTTAATCTGGAGGATTCTGTAACCGGTTCGGTTGTATATTGTTCTAAAATTGTCTTTATCGCTTCTAACATGACGTTGTCATTCCTTTCATAAGTCTCTTTTCATCATACCACGACGAGAAAAAAATGCAATGAAAAGAAAGAAAAAGGACGCATCAGAGACGCGTCCTTCGTTTCTTTCGTGTTATGCGTTTGTATCACATTCTGGGAATTTAGTTTTCGTCAGCCAGAACCTCAAGAACCGCATTCAACTTGGCCTGAAGAACACCCTCGAGAGTTGTGATTCGCTCTAAAGTAACCTGAACGGATGTGTCGATGGCAAGCAGGGTATCAATGTCGTCGTAATTAGCTAAAACTGCATTGATTTTTGCGCACTCAGCACTGAGGATACAGGCAAGAGCATTTTCCTCATTTGCGATGGAGTTTACGATGCTGATTAATGCAGCCTCCAGAGGACGAGTTGGATTGGAACCGTTGAAATTAGCATTTTGGATTGTATTATTCATAATGTTGATCTCCTTTCTGTTGAGATAATACCAGTATATGGACAACACCAGAATGTGTGACAAGCCAAAATGAGACTTTTACAATTTAACGTGCGCATGTGAATGAAAGTTGTCTTGTGCGGCGAAAAGGAATATGCTATGATTTTGTTACTGATCAATGTACAGAGGAGAAAAAATAACAAAGGGGAGTGAAGGATAAAAGGAGGACGCCAGTATGACAGAAGAGACTAAAATGATATTGGAACGGCTGGATTCAATGAGCCAGGATATCAAAGAAACAAAGGTAATCGCGATGGAAGCACGTGATGAGGCACGTGAGGCGAAGGTAATCGCGATGGAAGCGCGAGATGCAGCGAACGAGGCGAAGGTAATCGCGATGGAAGCGCGGGATGAGGCACGTGAGGCGAAGAACATTGCAATGGAGGCGCGAGATGCAGCGAACGAGGCGAAGGTAATCGCAATGGAAGCGCGGGATGCGGCGAACGAGGCGAAGGTAATCGCGATGGAAGCACGGGATGAGGCGCGTGAAGCGAAGAACATTGCAATGGAGGCGCGGGATGCGGCGAACGAGGCGAAGGTGATCGCGATGGAAGCACGGGATGCGGCCAACGAATCGAAAGTAATCGCGATGGAAGCAATTCAAATTGCAAAGGAAACCAAGAAGATGGTTGAGGAATTGGATAAAAAGGTTGTTATCCTTCAGGCTACAATGGAAAATGAATTGCGAAAGCAGATCGGCATCATTGGGGAAGCTCATGATTTTTTGAAAATGAAGTTGGACCAAGCGTTAAACATGGAAAAAGAACGTGAAAGAATGTGGCTGGAAATTCTCAGTTTAAGAATGGACATGAGAAAAGTGAAAGAAAAATTATGCATTGCATAGTTCAGAATTATACATAAGATAAAATCAGGAAAAGGCAAGGGAAGCTTACAGAATAAGCAATGTCCCTTGCCTTTTAGGTTATCCAACAATTCGTTTATGTTTCCACTTTCCGTTTCTGAACCGAATATAACCAAAGACGCTGTTAAAACTCCAATGGGTAGCCATCGCGAGCCACATGCCGATGATTCCAAGATCCAGCCAGACGCTGAAAAGGATCGAGCAGAACAAACGGCCAACTACAAGTCCTAAGACTGCCACTTTCATGGTGAACTTGGCATCGCCGGCTGCTCTCAGTGCGGATGGCAGTGGTCCGGAGGATGTGCCGAGGAAAATGGTGAATGTGGTGTGGATCGCAACGAGAACACCTGCATACCATCGTGCTTCATCGGAGAGGGCATAGAGATTCAGGACGAAGGGCAGCGAGATAAAAACGGAAGCGTTGACGATCAGTGTACCGAACTGGGCGATCAACATCATTTTCTTCGTATAATAGGTTGCCTGATCATAATCACCTGCGCCGACGCACCGACCGATGACTGTCGGAATTGCCAGGCTCAAAGCTCCGTTTACGATCGTATTGATATTGTCAATGGAAACTGCAACGCCGTTGGCTGCGATCTGAGCTGTGCCGAAGGTGGCAATGACACTGGTAAGAACCACACGGCAGATCTGGAACATGCCGCTCTCGACTCCGCTTGGGATTGCGATAGAGAGAATTTTTCTCAATAAGTCGCCATCCCAGGAGAAAATCTGGCGGATTTTAATGGAAATCGCCCGTTTTTCATCAAGCAGCATAAGAAACAGAACAGCAGCCGCAGCGATTCGGGAAATCAATGAAGCAGTAGCAACACCGGCTGCACCAGCCTCAAGAATAAATACGCCGATCGCATTG
>JAFUMF010000075.1 GCA_017482945.1 Lachnospiraceae bacterium | reverse complement strand
TCATCATCATGCGGAACTAAGAGCTTCCATGCACCTGTTGTCTTCTCGCCGTAGCTGTTTGCATAGTACATATTTCCATCGTAGTCAACCCATGTGCTTGTAAGCATAAGGCCATCTTCGCCTACGTAGTAATCTTTACCATTGTACTCGCACCACTCATCTTCGTATACATCGCCGTCTGCATCGTAGCAATACCAGCCATCATTTTCCGGAACCCATGTTCCCTTCTCACCAGCCATAGCTGTGAAGGAAGCGCCGATTGCTAACAGAGCTGTTGCAGAAACAACAGCTGCAATTTTAGTCTGTTTTCTCATAATAAATGCACTCTCCTTTTTAAACTTTTTTGAAATTTTCTTTGAAATTCCTAATTGCATTACGGGGTCATTATACTTCTAATAAGAGAAATTATCACAAGATGCAAGATTACAAAGAAAGAATAGATGAAATATTCAGAAAAAAGCGGCCTGCAAATCTGCAGACCGCTCCAAAAACAAATTTCATCTTTATGCCATCAGTGTGATAGAGAAAAATTCCTTTCCTTATTCTAATACAACTTTCACCGGCGCATCAATCCGCATAAGATTTTCTGCTACAACGCAATCATACGCCCATACATGCACCCCGCACTTTTTCGCCCGCAAAAGCGCCTCCGCGAACTCCCGGTGCGTCGCTGCATTCGGTGAAAACGCAGCAATCCCCTTCATCTGAATCACAAAAAGCACCGCCGCACCATATCCAGCTTTCGCCGCCTCCGCAAGCTCATCCAGATGCTTGATCCCGCGCTCCGTCGGCGCGTCCGGAAACTTCGCAGTCCCATCCACATCCAGCGTCACACCTTTCACTTCCATGAACCATGGTTTCCCACCATCCTCAAACGCCAGATCAAACCGCGACTGCCCATACCGCACTTCCCTGTGAACATTCTGCGGCCGTGGACAAAACGGCAGACCGTCCCCCGCTGTCAGCCATTCATAGGCCGCCTGATTCGGAGCCTGCGAGTCGATGTTCACCCATGTATACCGCACACTATCCGAAATCCCAGCCTCAGCCAGCCTCGTTTCCGAAACAAAATTTCCACATCGTTCCGCCCCGTCACGAACCTGTTTTGTGACCCCGATCAGCGAGTACTCCGTCTTACGCCCCATCAGCGCCGCGTCCGGATGATGCTCTAAAATCACCAGCGCCCCCGGCAAAAGAAGTTCTTTAAGCCTGCCGGTATTCTTCACATGGCAAACAACTTCCTTCCCGGCGACCATCACATGCGCCAGAAATCGGTTCGGCCTCCTTAAAAAAACACCAGTCAATGTATTTTTATAAACCATAACATTCTCCTTATACGACAAAATTCCGCAAACAGCACCTTCTCGCCGCAGTTTGCACGCCTGAAAAGACAATATAAACACCCTAAGTATATCATAAATTCCTTGCACTTACAGAAAAACTGGAGTATAATCTTCTGTGAAACAATTAACAGTGAACGCGATTTATATAATCACTGTTAAAAGAGCATATTTATAAATATGGAGGAGACAATTATGTTAGTTAACGCAAAAGACATGCTGGCTAAAGCAAGAGAAGGCAAATACGCAGTAGGTCACTTCAATATCAACAACCTTGAGTGGACAAAAGCAATCCTTCTTACAGCACAGGAGTGCAAATCCCCGGTTATCCTCGGTGTATCCGAAGGCGCTGGTAAATACATGACAGGCTACAAGACAGTTGTAGGCATGGTTAACGGTATGATCGAAGAATTAGGAATCACAGTTCCGGTAGCTCTTCACCTTGACCACGGCAGCTACGAAGGCTGTATGAAATGTATCGAAGCTGGTTTCAGCTCCATCATGTTCGACGGTTCCCACTACTCCATCGAAGAGAACGTTGCTAAGACTCAGGAATTAGTTAAGATCTGTGCAGAGAAGGGCATGTCCCTCGAGGCAGAGGTTGGCGCTATCGGCGGCGAGGAAGACGGCGTTGTTGGTAAGGGCGAATTCGCAGATCCGAACGAATGTAAGATGATCGCTGATCTCGGCGTTGATATGTTAGCAGCTGGTATCGGTAACATCCACGGCAAATATCCGGCAAACTGGCCGGGTCTCAGCTTCGAGACACTTGCAGCTATCCAGGAGAAGACAGGCACAATGCCGTTAGTACTTCACGGTGGCACAGGTATCCCGGAGGAAATGATCAAGAAGGCAATCTCCCTTGGCGTAGCTAAGATCAACGTTAACACAGAGTGTCAGCTTGCATTCGCAGCAGCTACAAGAGAGTACATCGAAGCTGGTAAGGACCAGAGCGGTAAGGGCTACGACCCGAGAAAGCTTCTTGCTCCGGGCTTCGAAGGCATCAAAGCTACAGTAAAAGCAAAAATGGAACTCTTCGGTTCTATCGGCAAAGCTGAATAATTTAAGCTTTAAAAGCTGATCAAGTGCGATAAAAGACGTTCTCCCGAATAAACCCGGGAGAACGTTTTTGAATTAATTACCTTTTTTTCATTGTCCGGTTGACATTTCGGGCAGAATATAGTAAGACTTTCTATAAGTGCGTTTGCTCCACGTTAATGTGGAAAAGCATCATGTGAATATAATGAAAAATCTATGCGACAAAAATACTATGAGGCAGGAGGACATGAGTATGAGCGAATTCATCAACGTGGCCGGAATCTTCGGCGAGAATGTATTCAACGACAGTGTTATGAAAGAGCGTCTCCCGAAGAGCGTGTATAAAAAACTGAAACAGACAATCGAGGATGGAAGCGAACTGGATCCGTCCATCGCTGATGTTGTAGCCCAGGCAATGAAAGAATGGGCAGTAGACAACGGTGCGACCCACTATACACACTGGTTCCAGCCAATGACTGGTGTCACTGCCGAAAAACACAACTCCTTTATCAGCAGCCCGGATTCCAACGGAAAAATCCTCATGGAACTCTCCGGAAAAGAACTGATCAAAGGTGAGGCAGACGGCTCCTCATTCCCGACCGGCGGACTTCGCGCGACATTCGAGGCCCGTGGTTACACAGCATGGGACTGCACCTCTCCGGCATTTTTAAAGAAAGACGCGACCGGTGTTACCCTCTGTATCCCGACCGCATTCTGTTCTTACGGCGGTGATGCGCTTGACAAAAAGACTCCGCTTCTCCGCTCCATGGAGGCCATTGACAAGCAGGCCACAAGAATTTTCCATCTGTTCGGCCACACCGAGGTAAAGCGTGTGGTTCCGTCCGTAGGACCGGAGCAGGAATACTTCCTGGTGGACAGAGCCAAATATTTACAGAGAAAAGACTTAGTTTACACCGGACGCACCCTCTTTGGCGCAATGCCGCCGAAGGGCCAGGAGACTGATGACCATTACTACGGTGTCATCGATGAGCGCATCGGTGCATTTATGAAAGAACTCAACGAGGAACTGTGGAAACTGGGCGTAACAGCAAAGACCCAGCACAACGAGGCCGCTCCGGCCCAGCACGAACTGGCTCCGATCTACGCGATCGCAAATCTGGCAGCAGACCACAACCAGCTGGTCATGGAGACCATGAGAAAGGTATCCCAGCGTCATGGCCTCGCATGCCTTCTCCATGAAAAGCCGTTCAAGGGAATCACAGGCTCCGGTAAACACAACAACTGGTCCCTGTCCTCCGACACAGGCGTCAACATGTTAGACCCGGGCGTGACCCCGCATGAAAATATCCAGTTCCTTCTTGTCCTGGCATGTATCATGAAAGCAGTAGACACCCACGCAGATCTCCTGCGTCAGTCCGCAGCCGTTCCTGGAAATGACCACCGTCTCGGCGCCCATGAGGCTCCGCCGGCGATTATCTCCATCTTCGTCGGCGACCAGTTAGAGGACGTGATCAACCAGCTTTGCTGCACAGGCGCAGCAAGCCACTCCAAGGCCAGCGGCACAGTAAAGACGGGCGTTACAACACTTCCGGATTTCGACCAGGATACCACAGACCGCAACCGTACATCCCCGTTCGCATTCACAACGAACAAGTTCGAGTTCCGTATGGTAGGTTCTTCTGACTCCGTATCCGCGGCAAACGTGGTGCTCAACACAATCGTGGCAGAGGCATTCAAAGAGGCAGCAGACACCTTAGAGCAGGCAGAAGACTTCGATATGGCGATCCATGACATGATCAAGGAGCTGTTTGAGAAGCACAGAAGAATCATCTTCAACGGCAATGGCTACACAGAAGAGTGGGTAGAAGAAGCAGCCCGCAGAGGACTTCCGAACCTGAAGTGCATGGTCGATGCAATCCCATCCCTGGTGACAGAAAAGGCGATCAAGCTGTTCACAGATTTTGGCGTATATACAAAAGCCGAGCTTCTTGCCCGCGCAGTGATCGAGTACGAGGCATACACAAAGACCATCAATGTAGAAGCAAAGACAATGCTCGACATAGCCGGAAAACAGATTATCCCGGCCGTGATCCGCTACACAACATTCATGGCCCAGTCCATCAACACGATCCAGAAAGCATGCCCATACGCAGATGTAAGCGTGCAGACCGACATGTTAATGGAAATGTCCAAACTTCTGGGTGAGATGAAGGCGGCAATGAACGAGCTTGAGAAGAACCTTGAGATGAGCACTCATTTCGAGGACATGGAACAGTGCGCCCACTACTACTACGACGCAATCGTCCCGGCCATGGACCATCTCCGCGAGCCGGCAGATAAGCTGGAAATGCTCGTAGACAAGAGCTACTGGCCGTTCCCGAGTTATGGGGATTTGATTTTTGAAGTGTAAATAAAGATTTGATAAAGTGGCATCTCCGGGTTTAGCGCTGGGGATGCCATTTTTCTGGAATAGTGATGGATTCTTGATTCATATTGGCAAAGGTTACGGCGGCTCCCAGGGCATATGGGCCTCCAAAACACGGGCGCCTTT
>JAFUMF010000074.1 GCA_017482945.1 Lachnospiraceae bacterium | reverse complement strand
CCTCAAGACCTGCACCAACCGGAAGACCATCCTCGGAGAATGCACTCTGTGTTCTGCCGTATACGATCTGAAGGAACAGTTCTCTCATAGCTGTGTTGATAGCGTCACATACAAGGTCTGTGTTCAGAGCCTCAAGAAGAGTTCTGCCCGGAAGGATCTCCGATGCCATAGCTGCGGAGTGAGTCATACCGGAACATCCGATTGTCTCTACTAATGCTTCCTGGATGATACCTTCTTTTACGTTTAATGTCAGCTTACATGCACCCTGCTGCGGAGCACACCAGCCGATACCGTGTGTTAAACCGGAGATATCTGCGATCTGTTTTGCTTTTACCCATTTTGCTTCTTCCGGGATCGGAGCTGCACCATGGTTAACGCCCTGTGCAACTGTACACATTTTTTCTACTTCATGTGAATAAATCATGTTAAAACTCCTTTCGATCACTGTATTGTTAGTGATGATATTGTTGTGAAAGTATTGTTAAAAAAATCACATCGCGTTCCGTTACATTCTCTCACAAAAATTCAAATTAGTCTATAGTTTTTTTCGATAAATTTTTCTGTTCTTCGGCTTTTTCTTTGAGCTCTTTGATGATCTGTACCATAATCACCACTGCAAGCAGGCTTGTCAGCACATCAGAGATCGCCTGGGACATCTGAAAACCGAGAATTCCGATGATGCCCGGTAACATAAGAAGCGGCGGGATCAGGCAGATTCCCTGACGTCCGGAGGAAAGAATGGACGCTCTGAAACCGTAGCCGATGGACTGTGTCAGCATGTTGGACATGATGATCCATGCCTGGAGCGGCATTGTCATGCACTGGAATCTCAGTGCTGTTGTACCGATACTGATTACCTCTAAGTCATCTTTACGGAACAGGGTCATAATCTGCTCTGCTCCGACGAAGCTGATAGCACCAAGAGTTGTAAGTAAAATAACTGCTACTTTTAAACAGAACCAGAAAGACTCGAGCACACGGTCGAATCTCTTGGCACCGAAGTTGAAGCCGCACACCGGCTGGAATCCCTGACCGAATCCGATGAGTGCGGAGTTGATGAACATCATATAACGGCTCACGATGGACATGGCCGCGATCGCTGCATCGCCAAACGGATTCGCAGCAACGTTCAGGACGATGGTTGCCACGCTTGCAAGACCCTGACGGCAGAGGGACGGTACGCCTGCATGAAGGATCGGACCGTACATATTTGCCTTTGGTGTAAACTTGCTGAGTTTGATCCGGATACAGCCTTCTCTTGTACTGGTCTGGAACAACAGAATTCCAAAACTGATGAGCTGGCTTAATGCAGTCGCAATTGCAGCGCCGGCGATTCCCATATCGAATCCAAAAATCAGGATCGGATCCAGGATCATGTTTAAAATACCACCGGTCGTAATTCCGATCATCGCGTAGACCGCATATCCCTGAGCTCGTAATAAGTTATTCAGTACAAAGGAACCCATCATGACCGGAGCCGCAAGGAGAATATACAGTGCATAGTCTTTTGCATATGGTGCGATCGTATCGGTCGCTCCCAAAAATCTCACTAACGGGTCCAGCATTGCGATTCCGCCGATTGCAAGAATGGCTCCGACAATCAGTGCAGTAACGAAACCGGTCGCAGCAATTCTTTCTGCTTTCTCATCGTCTCTGCTTCCCAGCGTTCTTGAAATACAGTTTCCGCTTCCCATTCCCAGTGTAAATCCTAAGGCCTGGATCATCGCCATAATCGAAAAGACGATGCCCACCGCCGCAGAGGCACTGGTACTGATCTGGCTTACGAAAAATGTATCCGCCATGTTGTAGATAGACGTTACTAACATACTGATGATCGTCGGTACTGCCAGCTTTGGAATCAATTTGTTTACCGGTGTCTCGATCATCATCGTATAACGTTCTTCTCTGGTCATTGCTTTTTTCATTTGTTACAGCCTCCGTTCTTCCCATGAAAATTTTCGTCAGTTCCCCACAATCACCAATAACGAAACCATTTCATGTTCTCCCGTGTCGAAGAACTCCATTCTTTGACACTTTCTGTATTGTTGCTCTCAAAACAAAGGACAATTCCCTTTTTAAAGGTCTCATCCCTCATTCACGAAACAACTGCCGCAGGGTTTTTCGCCCGCGGCAGTCGATTATGTTGATTTTATTTGTTGCTTAAGTACTCGTGGATACCACGCGCGCCTGCTTTACCAGCTTCCATAGCAAGGATAACTGTTGCTGCGCCAGTCACAGCATCGCCGCCTGCGAATACGCCTTCTCTGGATGTCTGGCCTGTGCACTCGTCAGCTACGATACATTTGTGTCTGTTGATCTCAAGACCACCTGTTGTGGAAGAGATCAACGGGTTCGGGGATGTACCAAGAGACATGATAACTGTATCGCAATCGATCACGTAATCAGAACCTGCAACCTCCACCGGACGTCTTCTTCCGGATGCATCCGGCTCGCCCAGTTCCATCTTAACCACGTTCATGCCCTTTACCCATCCGTTCTCATCAACGAGGATTTCTGTCGGGTTTGTAAGAAGGTCAAAGATGATGCCCTCTTCCTTTGCATGGTGAACTTCTTCCACACGTGCCGGGAGCTCAGCTTCACTTCTTCTATATACAATGTGAACTTCTGCACCAAGACGAAGAGCTGTTCTTGCTGCGTCCATTGCTACGTTACCGCCGCCTACAACGACAACTTTCTGGCTCTTGGAGATCGGTGTGTCGTAGTCATCACGGAATGCCTTCATCAGGTTACTTCTTGTCAGGTACTCGTTTGCGGAGAATACGCCGTTTGCGTTCTCGCCCGGAATACCCATGAACTTCGGAAGACCTGCACCGGAACCGATGAAGATCGCCTCAAAGCCTTCTTCGTCCATTAATTCATCAACCGTTACGGATTTACCGATGATCACGTTTGTCTCGATCTTTACGCCGAGCTTTCTCACGTTCTCGATCTCCGGCTGTACAACTTTCTGTTTCGGAAGACGGAACTCCGGAATACCGTATGTAAGAACTCCGCCCGGCTCATGGAGAGCTTCGAAAATTGTCACATCGTAACCAAGTTTTGCGAGATCGCCTGCACATGTAAGGCCTGCAGGACCGGAACCGATCACAGCTACCTTCTTGCCAAGCTTCTCTTCTGCTGCCTTCGGAACGAAACCATTCTCTCTGGACCAGTCAGCAACGAAACGCTCTAACTTACCGATGGAGATGGACTCGCCTTTGATACCGCGGATACATTTACCTTCACACTGGCTCTCCTGCGGGCATACACGGCCACAAACTGCCGGAAGTGCAGAGGATTTTGCGATAATATTTGCAGCTTCTTCGTAGTTATTTTCTTTAATAGCGCCGATGAATCCCGGAATATTGATCTTAACCGGACATCCCTCCTGGCACTTTGCATTCTTACAGCCTAAGCAGCGGCCAGCTTCTGCAACTGCTTCTTCTTCATTATATCCGTAGCATACCTCTTCAAAGTTGGTAGCACGAACCTTCGGATCCTGTTCTCTTACAGGTACTTTCTTCATTACGTCCATGTTGATACCTCCCAATTAATTGCAGTTGCCGCATCCGCCGTGGTGAGTATCACCCTCACGAAGCTTTAAGATCGCACGGCCTTCTTCGGTCTTGTACATCTGCTGACGTTTCATAGCCTCGTTGAAATCGATGGCATGTCCATCGAACTCCGGACCATCTACGCATGCAAATTTTACTTTGCCGCCAACTGTAACACGACAAGCACCACACATACCTGTACCGTCTACCATAATCGGGTTTAAGCTGACAATTGTCGGGATTCCCAGTTCTTTTGTAAGGAGACAGACGAATTTCATCATGATCATCGGTCCAATTGCCACGCAGACATCGTATTTCTTGCCCTGCTCATTTACAAGGTCTTTGATCACGTCTTTAAACATACATTTTCTTACGTAGGAACCATAATCTGTTGTGATGTAAAGGTTTACTGCGACAGCCTTCATTTCCTCTTCCAGGATCAGAAGATCTTTGTTCTTTGCACCAACGATAACGTCTACATCAACGCCATGCTCATGGAGCCATTTTACCTGCAGGTAAACCGGTGCTGTACCAACACCACCAGCTACGAACAGCATTTTCTTATTTTTTAAGGACTCGATGTCCTCATGCACAAACTCAGACGGATTTCCTAACGGTCCAACGAAATCGTGGAACGCATCGCCTGCTTTTAAGGCAGACATACGCTCTGTGGACGCACCAACAATCTGGAATACGATTGTGATCGTGCCCTCTTCTCTGTTGTAATCACAAATGGTAAGCGGGATTCTCTCGCCTACTTCATCGATCTTAACAATGATGAACTCGCCCGGCTGACAGTTTTTTGCAACTCGCGGTGCTTTCACTACCATAAGGTAGATCTTATCCGCAAGCTTTTCTGCTTTTAAAATCGGATACATAATAACTGAACCTCCTGTATATAATACTCTCTCCTATAGAATATCTTCATTAATTTTTAGTTTATCACTTTATATTGCCACAAGCAACTAAAAGTTTATTTCCGCTCGTATTTTCGGAATTCGTAACACAGATCGAAATAGGTCTGCTCGTCGCTCTCGTCTGTCACATGCCATTCCGGGTCCTTGTCCAGGTTTGGGAAATGGGTGTCAGCCTGGTATGCATAATCGATCCAGGTCACGTGGGCGGTGTCACAGTACGGGAGGAACTGTCTGTAGATCTCCTCGCCGCCAATGATTTACACGTCATCAGACGTGAACTGTTTTAAGAACTCCAGAGTCTCTTCTATATTGTGGAAGACGGTCACACCTTTTTTTGTATAGTCCTCATTTCTTGTGAGTACGATATTGGTGCGGTCTCTCAGAGGCTGTCCGCTCGGAAGACTCTCTAAGGTCTTTCTTCCCATGACAACAACCTTTCCTTTTGTTTCTTCTCTGAAAAGTTTCTGGTCGGCCGGGATGGTCACGAGAAGCTTTCCACGGTTTCCGATGGCCCAGTTTTTATCTACTGCTACGATCAAGTTCATTCTGTTTCCTCCATACATTCATGTTCTATGACTTTTAAAGTCGCGGCTGCGTTCAGTAAAAATGCAAAAGACGGCTGTTCACTCTCGTCCACCACATTGTCATGATACTTTTCCTTCATGACCTGCAGGCGCTCCTCTTCTGTGTCGTATGTTTTTATAATTTCAATGATTTCTTCTTTTGTTTCTTCCAGTTTTTTTACCAGGAAATCCCAGGCAGTATCCAGGTCCAGATTCTCCTGGATTCCCATGTGGGAGATGAACAATCGTTTTGCCGGAAGTTTCCGAAGTTTTTGTACTGCATCCACGCAGATCTGATAGCCCACCAGATAGCAAGGCATGTACCATTCGCCTTTGAATACACCGATCGTCTCGCTGGCCATGATCACGTCCTCGTTGATCAGGTAGGATACGGAGCCTTTGGTATGGCCCGGAGTCTCAATGACCTGGATCATGTGATCGCCGATCTGAAGGACATCCCCTTCTTTTACAGTCACATCTATTTTTATGAGTTCTTCATCATACTCCGGAAGTTCTTTTAATCCGGCCCCTTGAGCTGCGTCGGTGCTAAGCTTCCTCATCGTGGCGCGGACCGATGGTTTTTCCAGAATTTTTGCCGCGTATGCACTTCCATAGACCACTGCATTCGGCCATTCTTTTTTGATGAACGGGAGTCCGGCCACATGGTCGTAGTGGGAATGGGATAAGATCACGGCATCTAAAGGCGCATCTCCCAGCTCTCGTTTGATATTTTTGATCATTTTATCTGCGCTGTATGCCATTCCTGCTTCATAAAGGACATTTTTCTCACCTTTTATGAGCCATGACACCTTCGTCGAATCACCGCAGACATTTACAATATAATCGGTCATAATTTTCTCTCTTCTAAGAATTAGTCAACTTTTTTCGATTATACTACATAATTGACTTTTTTTCCATTCAAGATATAATAGAATGGAGGAAATTTTATTTTCAGAACCAAAGAAGGAAAGGACGCTCCTAATGAAGTCTATTTTGAACTCTATATCAAAAAAACATTTACTGATTTATTTTGCAATCGGTGCTGTATGTGCAATTGGACATATGATTCTTAAAGCAAATTCTCTGCCGCTTACAAGAATTTCCGACGGACTGTTCGCAGGTTTTGTTATTCCAGCCTGTGTCGGTGTCTTCTACTGGATGAAGGATGAGAAAAAAGCAAGCATCACACCATTTGCAGTTGCTGCGCTCTTTCTCGCTGCTTCTGTAGTATTTATGGCCATCGCAATGCTCATTAACTAATTCCTAAAAGGAGAATACGACTATGATCAAATTAGAACGCACCAGTGTTATGAATCTGGAAAATGCCATCCGCGGTGCACGAAATCCGATGAACAGCTGGGACCGTATGGACAGTTACTATGACGAGGACGGTAACTTTGTCCTCGGTGAAAACGACCTTGGTCTCGCTCAGAGACTGAGAAAAGCCGGCAGTGACCACAGAAAATATGCACGTCAGATTTTTGTTTCCGTGGATATCACCGCTCCGCTGTATTGGTAAAATTCTTTCTGCCAATGAAACACTTTTCCTGGTTATCGCCAGGGGTCACTTATGTGGCTAACGGGGAACCACCCATTGGAATCCCGTGGGAAACAATCTAATATGTTTCGTATTCACCCATCAGAATATTGACACTCATAAGAAAAGTAGTGTAAAATACCAATGAGGTGAGTATGATGGCTAATACAAGAAAATCGTATCCTAGAAAAGACTTGACCGGCATAAAAATCGGATTACTAACCCCCGTAGAGTGGCTACGAGGTGGGCGTTGGAGATGTAAATGTGATTGTGGTAATGAAACCATAGTTGACACAAGAAATCTCTCAAAAGGGCACACACAGAGTTGCGGGTGTATGCGATATGCTACCAAAAATGTTACAGATATGACTGGCTACGAGGACGAGAACATTAAGGTTATCTCCAGATCAAAAAATGTTGGGGAAATCGCAGCGTGGACTTGTCTATGTAAACATTGTGGCAGAACTTTCACCACCAAGGGGTCAAACATAAGATTCGGTTACACTCAATCTTGTGGGTGCATCAATTCTAACAATGAGAAGAAAATAACTTCTCTGCTACTGGAAAGCGGAGTAGAATTTGCCGCACAATATGTTTTTCCAGATTTAGTCGGTGCAGGTGGCAGACGACTGCGGTTTGATTTTGCAATATTTCAAAACGGTGTTCTCAAAAGACTCGTTGAATTTAATGGGTTACAACACTACGAAAGACCCGGCGGATCATGGGCCGATCAATATGACATTCTAATAGAAAACGACCGACGGAAAGTTGAGTATTGCAAAAATAAAAACATCGACCTCAAAATCATTTCTTACAAAGACGAATACGATTTACATGACATAATAGATTGAACCTGTAGAGACTATCCCCTATGCCTTATGGGCGGGGGAGTAGGGTTGCTATTGATACGCAGCGAGATTTTAGGAAACGAAGTCTCTGAAAACCGAAATGGTGTCCTGTCGCCTACGCGATAGTAAAAGATAGTCCACAAATGGGAAAGAGTTTGATACTTACAAAGTTGCAACCGTGGCAAACTCCACAAGCACCATGCACAAGATCCATTCCAAGCCATTCTCCATCGACGATTTCAGCCATGACCACATGACTCCGGATACTCTGGAGTTCATGCAGACCGTTGTGGACCGCTTGGAGAAGATCCGTCTTCAGTATATGGAGAAAGGCAAAAAGAAGGAAGACTGGTATGACATGATCCAGTTACTTCCTTCCAGTTACAATCAGATGCGTACCGTTACAATGAACTACGAGACTCTGATCAATATTTACTTTGCCAGAAAGGCTCACAAGTTAGCTGAGTGGCATACATTCTGCGATTGGATCAAGACTCTTCCGTATGCAAAAGAGATCATCATTGCAGAATAATCACAGATTAATATCAACAAAAATTTCTTTTTGTAAGGTGAGGGAGTAGATGACTGCTGCCCTCACTTTTTTTTCGGTGATCTGCTGTAATGCCTGGGCATAGTAGACCATTTGGATCTGGTAGCGGTCCAGAAGAATCGTTTCTTCACCTTCTGCGACGCGGTCCGTCTTATAGTCCACGAGAATGATTTCTCCGTCCTCCTCAAACCAGGCGTCGATGATGCCCTGGATCAGGACCGGCTCATCAGAATCGGCCTCGTCCATCAAGCGGGCCGGGATGCCCATGACGAACTGGCTTTCTTTGTGGAGGTTTCCGGTTTCATCGGCACGTTTCATTCTGGCAGCGATGTCGCTTGAGAAAAATGTCCATATATTATCGCCCCAGACCAGGTTCAAGGCATGTTCGTCCATCAGGCCGTCCTCGCGGATCCGTTTCAGCTCATGGAAGACGTCTTGTCGGGTGTGGATGGATTTGAAATCGATCAGCTCCAGGACACGGTGGTAGGCCGTTCCGCGGTATGTGCCGCCGTTTAAGGCGTTTACGCCCTTGGGGACGACAATTCCGTCGGCTGGCTCCGTTTCCGTCACATCATTCCGCACCGATTTCCTCATAAAATCAGGAATGGTCGGAAGAAAATCACTTTCTGCATCGTCCGTGAACTGCCCCTGATGTTTCAGCTCGGATACTGACATTTTTGCATGCAGTGCAATGTCGTCCTCGTAGGGATACCGATATTGGAGCAATGCCCCGAAGTCAGCAGGTTCCCCTTCTGATTCCCTAAGAACTTTCAACATTGCATAGGTTCCGGCTTTCTCTTCACGGCTTTTCACTTCCGCTGCCACCAGCTCACTGATCGGTACACGTGAAATTTCGATGGAATCCTTTGTATTCTGCGATGCCATCAAGATCCACTCCAGATAAGAATTGGCCGCACTGAGAATCGTAAACGGCAGTCCGTCTCCGACCTGGGCAGATGCTGGGAGACTTCCCCATTTTTCCAGCTTTGACTCCAGATTTTTGTCTCCGGCAGTGATGATCAGCTTCTCCTTGGCACGGGTCATGGCTACATAGAGAATTCGAAGTTCCTCGCCCATGCTTTCCAGATTGCTTCTTCTGCTTAGAACGCTCTTTTTCAGTGTCGATGCCTTTACTTTCAGCTCCGGGTCGAAATAATCGGTGGCAACGCCAAGTTCCTCGTCGATCAATATCTTTCCCCGAGCGTCCTGTCGGTTGAACATTTTTCCTGCACCTGCGAGGAACACCTCCGGGAATTCCAGGCCTTTGCTCTTGTGGATGCTCATGATCCGGACTGTGTCGTCGTTTTCACCGACTCTGGCCGCCTCTCCGAAGTCTGTGTTGTATTTCTTTAATTTTTCAATATAGCGGATAAAGTCAAATAAACTCTGGTAGCTGGTCCGCTCATAGGCCGCCGCCTTTTCGACCAGCATATTCAGATTCGCCTGGCGCACGTTTCCGGCCGGCATGGCTGACACATAGTCATAGTATCCAGTCCGCTCGAAGATCCGGTAGATCAGGCGGTGAACCGGAAGATAGCCAGCCTCCCTTCTGAGGTCCGCAAGAAGCTCCCAGAAGACATGAAGTTTCCTGAAAATTGCGAGACGGGATTCGAACCCGCGCCCCAACGCTTTCGCGGTACCTGGATCCTCCTCAAGTACTTCCCTGCTTTCCAACTGCCCTGCATCCACAAGTCCGTCGATCTCTGTACGGATCATCTCCAAATACATTCTCACCGCACCATAAAATCCCACGTCCTGGCCACGGTCTGCATTCTGCTTAAAAGCTGCCATGACCA
Organism: Lachnospiraceae bacterium; assembly: GCA_017482945.1. Lineage (GTDB taxonomy): Bacteria > Bacillota > Clostridia > Lachnospirales > Lachnospiraceae > Pilosibacter. The sequence goes on along the minus strand of JAFUMF010000074.1, from coordinate 11,767 downwards.
TCGCCAGTTCCCTGTCTGTGAGACCGCCGATCGGAGATTTCAGCACGCCGACCAGTGGAATGTCCTGCATCGGATTGTCGATGATCGCCAGCATATTCAGGACTGTCTCGATCTCCACAGCGTTAAAGTAGCCGGTCCTGGACTCTGCAAACGCAGGAATTCCCTCGGCACTGAGAACACTCAAAAATTCCTCCGCCCAACCGCTTAAGCTACGAAGAAGAATCACAATATCCTTCTTTCTAAGCGGCTCATACTGCCCTGTTTTCCGGTTCCATACCTTCATTCCGGTTTCCGGGTGTGTATACTCTTTAATTTTCGCCGCGATCAGCCTCGCCTCGGCTTCTTTGGCAGTATAGTCTGCCAAATCATCATCCATGGCCGCAAGCAATTCTTCTCCGGTATTTAAAAGATAGACCTCCGTTTTCGCCTGCCCTTCGCATGGCGGCTCCGGATAATCCGCCCCCGGATAAAGAGCCGCATCATCGGTATACCGGATATTACCCAACGGCTTTGTCATGATGCTGTAGAACACATCGTTGATGCTGCCAAGCACCTCCGCCCGGCTTCGGAAATTTTTATGGAGCTCGATTTTCTGGTACAGTCCATCTTCTTTCTGATAACTCTCGTATTTTTCCAGAAACAGCTCCGGCTTTGCCAGACGGAATTTATAAATACTCTGCTTCACATCGCCCACCATGAACACGTTCGGAGTTCCGAACCGTTCTCTGGAAATGGCTTTGATCAGCGTCTCCTGCACTTCGTTGCTGTCCTGATACTCGTCCACCAGGATTTCTTCATAATAATCAGAAAGCTCGTCTGCCACCGGACCAGGATCATGATTTTGTGAACCATCGGTCAGGATCTCAAGGGCAAAATGCTCCAGATCACTGAAATCCACAAGATTTTTCTCTTCCTTCGCCTTCTGGTACCGGTCAGAAAATTCCTCTGCAAGCTCCAAAAGCATGGCAACCGGTTCGTTTGTCGCTAGAAGGTCTGCGACCATGTGCTCCATGTCCGTCGGAACATAAAGCTCCTTCATCTTCTTCACCGCGTCCTTCACTCGGTTCCGAATGCCAGCTGCCAGTTCTTTTTTCTCCGGATCCACGTTCTTTCCCCGCACTGCCGCCAGTCTTCCAAACAGCGGTCCTGACAGGATTTTGTAGATCTTTGCATAACTGTCTGCCTCGCTGAGACGCTCCATGATCCGCTGATCCTCAGTCAACATCGGAAGATAGGCCTGTGGACCATCTTCCTCCTCCGCAATTTCCAATGCCTCATACAGCTGCCCTGCAAACTCATTTGCCTGGCGCCTCACATCTCGGACCAGATATTTCATCCAGGCAGTATTCTCAAAACCGGCTCCATCGAAGTTTTCCACATCAAGCTCACGCCTGCACGCCGCGATCCACTCCTTCGGCCACGGATTGCTCTGGGAGAACCGGAATACCTGCATAATATAGTCCTCCAGACCTCCATCTGATTTTCCCGACGCATAGGTATCCACGAACCGGAAAAACCGCTCGTCATTTCTTCCATAATAATCTTCCAGTAATTCTTTCATCACATCGGCCTGCAAAAGCAAAAGTTCACTTTCGTCACCGATGCGGAATCCCGGGTCAATGTCCAGTTCATTGAAATGCTCTCGTAAAAGTCTCAGACAGAAGCTGTCGATGGTCGTGATCTTCGCATGGTGGATCAGCGTGGTCTGGCGCTCCAGATTCCGGTCACCCGGATGTTCCTCCAGCCGCTTTTCCAGCGCATCCCCGATTCGCTCACGCATTTCAGCCGCCGCCGCGTTCGTAAATGTCATCACAAGAAGCCGGTCAATATCCACCGGATGTTCCGGGTCTGTCACCATCTGAATGATTCTCTCGACCAGAACCGCCGTCTTACCGCTGCCGGCCGCCGCCGAAACTAAAAGGTTGCGGCCACGGGTATCAATGACCTTTTGTTGTTCCGTTGTCCACGTCATGTTCGCCATCTGCCGCACCTCCTTCTTTCTCAATTTCCTCCCAGATCGCATCTGCCTTCATGGATTTAAATTTGCGGAATCCAAAACCGGATGTCTTAAGATCAAAGCCGCAGATACTGTGATATGGGCAGTAATCACAGGCAGTCCGATTTCCCTGTTTATAAGGATTCACCGCCGTATTTCCATCCAGGATCTCCTCGCCCATGGTCTTTAAACTCCGATTTACAAAGCCAGACAGGTGTTTGAACCGGTCGCCTCCTGCAACGGAGGACTTGGACTCCTGGATCAGTCCGTCTTTCAGCGCCACTGGGATCACATCCGATTCCTTCACGATCTCCCGGTCCATATGGGAAATCACGTCCAGACTGCTGTTGACCAGGCCGTTCATGCGAAGCTTTTTCAGGATTCCCGCTTCCACAGCCTCCGCGCTCTCATCATCCGGCCGCTCCAGAACCGGGTCATCAATATGATAATAGAAAATTCCCGCAGGGACCGCCTCTTTCCCCGGCTTTCTCCGGCTCTCCAATTTCAGCGCCGCGTCCATATAGACAACAAGCTGTAACTGCAGTCCATGATACAAAAGCGCCAGATCAAAGGATGTACTTCCTGATTTATAGTCCATGATCTTCACATAAACATGGTCCTCGTCCTCAAACACATCCATGCGGTCGATTCTTCCCCGCAGATTCAACGATTCGCCGCCCCTAAGCGGAATTCTCGTGGTCACATCCACCTCAAATTCCTCCGGCTCAAAATCGCCTTTCTGAATCTGGTAGATCAGCGCGCGGATCGTTCGGTCTGTGATCCGCTCCACTTTCTTTTCTAAATAACTATTTCTCGCCGAGCTCTTCATGATCGTATTCCGGTACTCTTTGGAAACCCGGTCTACGATTGTTTTCACCAGGGCGCGGCGCTCTTTTTCTCCAATCTCTCTGAAATCCATTCCCCTTGTGCGAACTTCGCTGAAAAACAGGTCGATGGAGCGATGGAACAGATTTCCCATGTCCGAAAGGTCCAGCTCATACTCCCTGCGCTTTTTCAGTTCCAGTCCATGACTTAAGAAATGGGCGTAGGCACATGCTGCATACCCTTCCATTCTGGTCACACTGCCATTGAGGATGGCTCCATAAAGCTCTTTCGCCGCCTCTCTTCCGATTCCAGATTCTTCATAAGAATACGCACATGCCTCCGCAAGGCGCTCCATCTCGCCGGCCATGTTTCCTTCCCGGGCAAGATATCGGTAAAGCGCTCCGAATTTCGGATTCCTCTCCATATTTTCCGGGTCCTGAAGCCATGCGATCACGGCTTTTCCCGCAGCCTGCAGACTCACTGTTCCCTCTTTTTCCTCCGCTGCTGTCTGCACAGAAAGATCCGGGAATCGCTTCCTCATCTGACCGATCACCATTCCCGACGGACGCATGGTCTTTCCCTCGGAGGAAAGTGCAGTCCAGGAAAGTGTCAGAAGCTCTGATGGCTTTGTCAGAGCCAGATACAGATAGAACCGCTGCATAAATCCTTCTTCCCTGGCCGTCGGTGCCAGTTCCAGAGAGTTTTTCTTAAGCGTCTCTCGCTCCTGTTCCGTGAGAATTCCGCCGTTTCCCGTGTCCGCCGGCACCACGCCCTCGTTCACGCCGACGAAAAACAGCGCACGGATCCCTGAAAGTCTGGTTCGCTTCAAGTCACCGGCCACCACGCGGTCCGCGCCGGCCGGGATCATGCCGACTTTCAGCTCTAAAAATCCCGCATTCAAAATCTCCAGATACTCTCTCTTTGAGACAACCTCATCCCCGAGAAGATCACAAAGTCTCTCAAAAAGCTCCATCACGAGCCCATAAATCTCCTCGTATTCTCTTGCCTCTTTTTCCATGCCGGACGTCCAAAACCACTCGGCCTGATCCGCCAGCTTCTTTTCCACGCCAAGGGCCATCAAAAGCTCCGTTAACGCCTCCGTCATCACAGCCACAGAAACGCCCCGCTCCCCGGCCTTTTCCTTAAATGCCGCAAGCGGTGCCAGAATTTCTTCCTTAAATTCGTTCAGTTCCTTCAGATTCAGCCGTCCGCCCCCCTCAAAAGTGCGCTCCCACGGCTCCTCCCATTTCGCAAGCCCACGGATTCCCATGGCCCGCACATAGGTCTCCAGCCTGTCGATCCGCTCCGTCTCCTCAGACACCAGCCCGGTCCTCAGATACTGGAACATGCTTTCATAATCAAAGCCCCTCTGAATGATCTCCAGCGCAGCCTTCATAAGCCGGATGAACGGATTTCCCGAAACATCCCGCTTCTCGTCCAGGAAAAACGGGATTCCATTTTCCTCGAACTGGTGGGTAATTTCCCTCGCATATCCTGGAAGATCGCCGCAGATCACCGCGATCTCACGATACCGGTAATTCTCCCGCTTCACAAGCTGGTGGATCCTGTTCACCACAAAATCCACTTCATCCGCCGGGTTTTCCGCCTGCACAAGACGGATTCCTTCAGAATCACCCTCATAAGGATGGTACGGATACCGAAACATGGTCCGCTCCAGATAGTCCAGCGACGGACTTCTCAGAAATCTAGGAAGCGGCCGCTCACAAAGCAGAAGATCCTCACAGACCTCCGTTCCATTCTCCACTGCCAGTGCTTTCAGTTTCCCGGCCATTTTCCGGCTCATATCAAATAAATCCGCCTCGTTATCCGGCCCATAAAGAGCCCCTTCCGTGGCAGTCACGGTCACGTAAATATCCTTACAAATATGAAACAGTAGCCCGATCAGACGGTACTGGACCGGTGTAAATCCCGTATAGCCATCCAGAACCAGCACGCTGTCCTTCAAAAGCTCCGATTTCCCGACCACGCTGCAGAGCACGTCCAGAAGCTCCTCCATGGTGATATACCGTTCTTTCGTAAACTCACGAAATGCCTGATAGATCACGTTCATATCCTCAAGTTTCCGCATCAGGATCTTGCTGACTCCGTCCTTTTCCATCTGCTCCTTTAAAAGCTCCGGCGTTACCCCATACTGATAAAACTCCGAAAGCATAGACTTCACCTCATCGATAAAGCCCGCCTGATTCAGATGGGAAGAAAAGACCGCCAGCTCCTTCCTCTTTTCTCCGGCCAGTTTCCTGAGCACCATGGTCTTTCCCGTATCGTCCAGGACCTCCGGCTGTTCGAAGGAAAGCTCCGAAAAAATCCGGTACGCCAGACGCTGGAAGCTTACAATATCAATATTCATCGTACCATGGCGTGGGTGCAGGCGGACAATATCCTTCTGGGCCTGCATGGTGGCCTGCTCCGGCACGATCACAAAAAACTGGCGCTCCGGCTCTTTCATGGACCAGTCAATGATCTTTTTATAAATATATTCCGTTTTTCCCGATCCGGCGCCGCCGGTGACCAGTGTCAGTGCCATACAGTTGCTCCTCCAAAATGAATTCTTTCTAAAGTATAACATATCTTCCTGTCTCCTGCACTTCCTAATTTTCCAATCCCTCTGCCCACGGAATATATGGCCCCGGCACCTCATAAACTGTTAAAAACTACAATTATAAAAGGATCTGACTATGAGCGCAAAAACAAAAATCGTTGTCCTGCGAATGAAGGAACTTATTTACACAGCAATCTTTATCGGCCTTGTCCTCTTCCTGATCATGCTCTTCTTATTTATGTTCCGCCCGGGAAAGGACGAGACTACACCCACTTCCGACGTTACGGCCGCCAGCTACAATCCGGGCCTCTACTCCGCTTCCATCGTTCTGGGAAGCCAGAACGTCAACGTGGAGGTCACCGTGGATGCCGAACATATTACATCTGTTGCCCTCGTTCCATTGAGTGATTCCGTTGCAGCCATGTATCCCTTAATGCAGCCTGCCATGGACACCCTTGCCGCACAGATCGTTGAAAGCCAGTCCCTGGAGGGGATCGAGTACCCCGCCGGCTCCCAATACACCTCCATGGCCCTCATGAATGCCATTGAGACGGCCCTTTCCAAAGCAAAGATTACAGATTCTGGCAAATAACAAAAATTCACCACTTTTTTTGTCGCATCTATTGACAAATACATAATCCTCCGCTATACTCTTCATCGTGGTAGCAATTTACCATGCTAATTCGCTACCACGCGAAAGCGCGCTGCAGCGTTAAAGTATTAAAATATTTAAAGAAGGAGGATTTTTCCATGAGAAAAAACAAATTGTTTATCACACTCACCACAGTACTCACACTTTCCATGGCGGCTCTGACAGCATGCACCGTTGCGGAGGCATCTACACATCCGGACACAATCGCAGCTGAATCCGAACTTACAACAGAAGCCACGACCACAACAGCTGGTGAAATGGATCATTCCTCTGATAATCGTTTGGAAGATATTTTACAGCGCGGATATATTGAAGTTGCAACAGAACCGTATTTCGCACCGAATGAGTTTATCGATCCGACCAAGACCGGCGATGACAAATATGTCGGCTCCGATATCGAACTTGCAAACTATATCGCTGATGCACTCGGCGTAGAGCTTCGCTTAAAACCGATGGACTTTACAAGCGTGCTCGGCAGCATTACCTCTGAAAAATATGATATGGCAATCTCCGCTCTGGCCTACACTCCGGCCCGTGCTGAGACCATGAACCTCTCCAAAGGCTACTACTTCGGAAGTGAAGACCCGCAGAAAGCCTATGGTATTCTGATCCGCAAGGAAGATGCCGACGAGATCAAGACCCTCGAAGATCTCTCTGATAAGATCATCGCTGCACAGAACGGCTCTCTCCAGGAAATGTTCGTGAGAGAACAAATTCCGGCATACAAACAGTACAATGCCGTTTCTTCCACCAACGACGCATTCTTAATGGTACAGACCGGCCGTGCCGATGCGATGGCAGCAGCCCTCAAAATGGCAGAGCTCTACCTGGAATCCAATCCGGAGAGTGGCCTCATGATCCTTCCGGACTTCTACTTCTCCGTTGACGAGGACACTCAGGGCACACGAATCGGTATCCCGAAGGGCGAAGACGAACTGACCGACCGCATCAATGAAATCATCGATGAAGTCATTGAACAGGATTTATACAACCAGTGGTACGAGGAATACAAAGAATATGCAAAGGACCTCGGCCTTGATTTCTAATTCTTCATACCATAAACCTCAACAATTTTGATCATGCAGCCGCCACAGTTTTCTCGATACCTGTGGCGGTATTCTTTTTTCCTTCGCCCTTCACACGCTCTGTTCCCACCCTCTTCCTGCCTCAAATCCCACTATATTGGGGGCTTTCTGTGGACAAGACTCCCAAAACATGTTAGAATAGATTTATCTATGGGATTATGTTTTTCCAAAAAACAAGGGGGTATACCATAATGAACAAAATTGATCCACAGTCCTGGAAAGAAGGACTTGCATTATTCAAAGAAAAAACTGAGGCGTTCCACGCAGGCGAGATCGACAGAAACGGCTACAAGGGAACATCCGGCAAATTCGGAAGCTATGCTCAGAAGGCTCAGGGATTACATATGTTACGTCTCCGCATGACAGCAGGCCGTCTGACCAAAGACAAAATGAACTATGTTGCTGAGTCCTTAAAGAAGCATAACGTATCTATGCTTCACTACACAACATGCCAGACGATCCAGCTCCACAACCTTCCGAAGGATGCTGTATACGATATTATGGAAGGCGCTCTTGACCACAACATCGTAACGATGGGCGGCGGCGGCGATTTCCCGCGTAACATTATGTGCGCTCCGCTCTCCGGTGTTCAGAAAGATGAATATTTCAACGTAATGCCGTATGCGGAAGCACTTGGCGAGTACATGATGAACTACATCAATACTCCGAAGATGCCGAGAAAATTAAAAATCGGTTTCTCCAACTCTCCGGCAAACATTCCGCACTCCACTTACCGTGACCTTGGCTTCATCGCAAGAGAAGACGGCAAATTCGACGTTTGGAGCGCAGGCGGCCTTGGAAATGGTCCGTCCTTCGGTGTGAAAGTTGCTGACGCAGTGGAACCGAACAAGATCGTATACTATGCAAGAGCAATGTGGAAGACATTCTGCGCATACGGTAACTATGAAAACCGTGGTAAAGCACGTTCCCGTTTCATCGTTGAAAAGCTTGGCGGCGCTGAGAATTATGTAAAAGCATTTACAGAGAAATTAGAAGAAGTTTACGCAGAAGGCGAGAACCTTGATCTTGATATCCAGATTCCGGAGATCACAAAGAAAGGTGATGGCACAACGGTATCTGGTCCGCGCGTGATCGAACAGAAGCAGGATGGTCTCTATGCAGTTTGCTGGCATCCGATCGGCGGTACACCGACTCCGGAAGAGTTCATCGCATTAAACGACCTGATCCAGGATATGGAAGCAGTTGAGCTCCGCATTGATCCGGACGAATCTGTATATATTATCAACCTGACAGGTGCTGAGGCTGAGAAAGTTATGGAAGTTACAAAGAACGGCGCGCAGTCCAAGTTCGAGCTTTCCGTAAGCTGTGTCGGTGCTACTATCTGCCAGCAGGGCGTTCGCGATTCCGCAGGTCTTTTAAAAGCCTGTGTGGCAGCAGTTCGCGAAGCTGAAATTCCGTGCGGCGCACTCCCGATCATCCACATCTCCGGATGTCCGTCTTCCTGTGGTACCCACCAGACCGGTACCTTAGGTTTCCGCGGCGGCGTTAAGATGATCGACAAAGTTGCTCACCCGGCATTCGTATTCTATGTAAACGGCTGCAGCCTTCAGGGCAAAGAGGCTATGGGCCGCGAAGTTGGCACAATGCTTGAGGCTGAAATCCCGGCATTCATGGTCGAACTCGGCAAGACCGTTGCAGCAAGCGGCATGAACTTCGACGAATGGAACGCAGCTGACCCGGCAGCGATTGAGCGTGTTGCGGCTCCGTATCTGAAATAATTGATCGTATTCCGATACTGATCGTGAATCATTGTAGTACTTAATTTGGCGGGACTCCCTGTGAGCCCCGCCATTTTTCTCTCTCGGTATCTACACAAATTTTTCCTTCCAAAAGATACTCGCCACCCCCCGTTTTTCTCAAAAACAGGCTAGTTTGCTCCAATAAAAGTATCTATATCAAAAAAATCACCCGAAAGATACCCATTTTCTTTATTTCGGGTATCTTTTGGATGATTTTTTCTGTATAGATACTTTACAAGCCCAAAACCAGCACATATATGCCCAAATTGCGACATGCCGGTATATTTTGAGCGTTTTTTATTTTATATATACCGGATACTCAGGTTCTTTGCCAGCCAGAACATCCACGATCTGCACAGCGCATGCCATGCCAACTGTATACAACGCTTCGTCCGTATTGGCCCCGATATGCGGTGTTGCCACAAAATTCGGAAGCTCTAAAAGCGGATTTCCCATCGTCGGAAATCCCTCACAGAACACATCGCACGCCGCGCCGCCAAGTGTTCCGCCCTTCAATGCCTGATAAAGTGCCTCTTCATCCACCAGCGGTCCGCGTGATGTATTAATAAGAATTGCCCCGGACTTCATCATACCAAGTCTCTCGGCACTCATCATTCCTCTGGTCTTCTCATTTAACGGAAGACTCAGACAAACCACATCTGCCACCTTCAAAACCTCTTCTATCGTCGCCGCCGGCCTGCTGCCATGCTCCGCCGCCCGCTCCTCTGTCAATGAAGGGGAATACGCAACCACGTCCATGCCAAAGCCATAACGCACAATATCTGCAATCTTTGTCGCAATCGCACCAAATCCAATCAATCCACAAGTCTTGCCGCGAAGCTCTGTTCCCCGAAGCACACTCTGGGCAATCGCCTGTCTCTCACTTCCCGGCTTTCCGGATGCATCTCCGAACCCCTCAATCACCTTCCGCGCCTCCACAATCTTCCGGCACACAGAAAGCATCAGGCCAACACTGAGCTCCGCAACCGCGTTCGCATTTAAATGTGGCGCATACACCACTTGAATCCCACGCTTTTTCGCTTCCTGCAGATCAATATCGTCCGTTCCCGTTCCATGGACTGCAATGACCTTTAAATTTGGCATCTTATCCATTTCCGCCCGACCGATTTTGATCGCACGGCTGATCAGCGCATCCACCTCGCCGATCCGCGCCCAGTCCCCAATAATTTCACCGTTTTCTCTCAATAATTCAACGGCTTTATCATGTATCGTCTCGCACAAGAATACTTTCATCATTTCTCCACCCTTTTTCTGCTTTCCGATTCCTTTCATCCGCATCAACTCTTGCCTCTGCCCTTTTATCTTAACAAAAAACACCGCCCATTTCAATTCCCATGAAACAGGCGGTGTCATATTTATCTTTTAAATCAGATCACACTTCCCAGTCCGAATCCAGGAAACCTTCACCATATACTTCCTTCGCCTCAGAAACGATCATGAACGCCTCTCGGTCAATTCCATAAATCATTTTCTTTGCCTTATAAAACTGCTTTCTGTCAATCACACAGATCAGCGCCTCGCCCTCTTTTCCGGAATACGCACCGCGGCTCTTATAAAACGTAACACCGCGCTCCAATTCCTCCATCAGACGCTCCGCAATCTCCTGATTATGCGCCGACATCACCGTGATCATCGTACTCTTATTGGTACCATAAAGAATCATATCGATCACATAAGAACCAAGCACCATATTGATCAGTCCATAAAGACCTGCCTCGATATTATGGAATACCACCATGGAAGCTGCAATGATGACAAGGTCTGTGAGCATTACAGCAGTGCTTGTCTGCATGTGCGGACGGAATTTCTGGAGAAGCTTCGCCATAATATCACCGCCACCAGTCGTAGAGCCGCGCATGAACACGACTGCCAGGCTGGCACCGACCATGACCGCACCGAAAATACAGGAAACCAGCTTGTCTCCATGATAGATCGGAACATACGGAGTTACAATAAAGTCCAGAATCACTGTCAGAATTACAACTGTCTTAAAGGTCTTCAGCGTCCTCTCCTTTCCAAGCCAGATCCATGATGTGATCAGGAGCGGAATATTAATCATCAATGTCAGTGTACCAAGCGGCAGATGCGTAAACCTGTTCAAAAGGATCGCAAGACCAGTCGCACCGCCCGGCGCAATATCAATACTATCAATAAAACAATGCAAGCCGATCGCCTGCAGGAATCCACCAAGAATATCATAAAGCACATCTAAAGCCAATTCCCGGGATCTCCCCTTCACTTTCTCCATATCTCTTTCCCCATCCTTCCTTCCAAATTCTCCCTACTTGCAAGTATACCAAATCCCACATTTTCCGTCAACGAAATGGAAAGAGCGGACAACACCTGTATCTCTCAGATATCATCCGCTCTTTCTATTAAAGAACTCTTTTATTATTTCTTAGAATCCACATACTTCTTAATATTAGAAGCATTTACAAACTTATGGATCTCTCCATTGTTCACAATCACCAGTGTCGGAGCCTGCATGATTCCGTATGCATCTGTCAGCTCCGGATGCTCCTCTGCATCCACGATCTGATATGCCTCATCCTTTAAGAACTGCTTTGCGATCTTACAGTTCGGGCATGTCTTTGTTGTGAAAAGGTAAACACCATTGGCACCAACGCCTGCGCTCTTATTCACAGCTTCCTTCTGCTCATCCTGAGCCACCTGTACGCTGTTCTTTGCCGCATGGATCGCCTCAACGATCGTCTTGGATGCGTCCGGATTTCTCTTCAGTACAGAAGCCTTCATATCGTAAACCTTACGCTCCTTATACTCCTGAGTCTTACCATCGTTCCAGTTCTGAACCGGACGATAGTAACCGGTAATACGGCTGTAGACCTCTGCCTTCTCACCACAGATCGG
>JAFUMF010000073.1 GCA_017482945.1 Lachnospiraceae bacterium | reverse complement strand
TTAATGATGTTACCGGGTATCAACCTGTTATCCGCAAAAGAGTATAAGAAGAACTTCTCTGCAATGGTAGTTGTTACGATGCTCTGTATCTTCCCTCTCGCCTCCGGTATGTCCTCCACAGGCGCTGGTGAGTGGGTTGTAAACAAGATCTTTGCTGATTCTGCAAACTGGAGCACTATCGTGATCTATATCATGGCAACAATCGCAGCATTCCTTGTACACTGCCTTGTTCCGCAGGGTTCTGCAAATGGTGCTTTAAGTGCAACTGTAATTGCTCCGGTTCTTGTAGGCGCTGGCGTTCCGGTATCTGCAGCAATGGCACTGATCGGTATCCAGGCCGGTACAGGTTTCCTGTTCCCGATCGAGGGTACATGGCAGTACACATTCGGTACAGGTCACTACAGCTTCACAGACTGTATCAAAGGTAACTGGCCGATCACATTATGCGGCATGCTCTGCTGCGTGATCCTGATCCCGGCACTGGCAGTTGTGTTTGGCGGTATTGGACTGATCTAATTACTAGTTCATAATGAGTAAAACTCCCATATCATTTTCTTAAAAAGGGTCTGGCATGTTGATGCCAGGCTCTTTTGCATGGGCAGAAAAATGAAAAACAAGGAGTAAGATACTTGACAAAACTAACGTTGTTAGCTAATATAAAAATGATATTACTAACAATGTTAGTTATTGAAAAAATCAGATTGAAAACAGGAGGAACAGGGACATGGAATATAAAGTGAATGATTTAAGAAGTGCACTGGAGCTTTTAAAAACGATGCCAGGGCAGCTGGTGGAGACGGATGTGGAAGTGGACCCGGCGGCAGAGCTTTCCGGTGTGTACCGTCATGTCGGCGCAGGCGGAACCGTTATGCGTCCGACAAAGGTGAACGGACCGGCCATGATTTTTAATAAAATCAAAGGCTTTGACGATGCGAGAGTAGCGATCGGTGTGGTAGGAAGCAGAAAACGCGTGGCAGCGATGTTTGGCTGTGAGATGACAGAAGTGGGAAAGCTCCTCTGCGAATGTGCAAAGAATCCCATCGAACCAATCGTGACAAATGATCCGGCTCCGGCCCAGGTAGTGATCCATCTGGCCACTGATCCGGACTTCGACTTACATAAATTAGTGCCGGCACCGACCAATACTCCGGTGGATGCTGGTCCATACATCACACTCGGCATGTGCTACGCCACACATCCGGACACTGGCCGCTCCGATGTGACCATTCACCGTATGTGCATTCAGGGCAAGGACGAGCTTTCCATCTTCCTCCAGCCTGGTTCCAGACATATCGGCGCAATGGCAGAGCGTGCGACGGAACTTGGAAGACCGCTCCCGATCTCTGTGAGCATCGGTGTTGACCCGGCCATCGAGATCACTGCGTGCTTTGAACCGCCGACAACTCCGCTGGGCTTCGATGAACTTTCCATTGCAGGCGAACTGAGAAAGGAACCAGTGAAGCTTCATAAGTGTCTGACCATTGAAGAAAATTTCATTGCAAATGCAGAGTATGTCATTGAGGGAGAAATCCAGCCGGGCGTAAAAGTGGTGGAGGACCAGAACTCTCACACAGGCTACGCGATGCCGGAATTCCCAGGCTACAACGGAGCGGCATCCCACGAGTGCTGGCTCATCAAAGTAAAAGCCGTGACCCACAGAAAACACCCGATCATGCAGACCTGCATCGGACCGAGCGAAGAACATGTCAGCATGGCCGGAATCCCGACGGAAGCAAGTATTTTCGGTATGATTGAAAAAGCACTTCCGGGAAAAGTGACAAATGTATATGCACATCCGTCAGGCGGTGGAAAATATATGGCAATCTTACAGTGCAAAAAGACTGTCCATACAGACGAAGGAAAACAGCGTCAGGCGGCCCTTCTCGCCTTCTCGGCCTTTCCAGAGCTGAAAAATGTGATCCTGGTGGACGAGGACGTGGATATTTTTGACACCAACGATGTGTTATGGGCGATGAATACCAGATTCCAGGGCGACCGTGACATCATCACGATCCCGGGTGTCCGCTGCCATCCGCTGGACCCGAGTTCCAGCCCGGATTACAGCCCGAGCATTCTGGACCGAGGTATCTCTTGCAAGACAATTTTTGACTGTACCGTACCGTTCCATTTAAAGGAGAAATTCAAGAGAGCACAGTTCATGGAAGTAGATCCGAAGAAATGGCTCCCGGATATGGAGTAACAATATGAAGAAACGGATCATTGTAGGCGCCACCGGTGCCAGCGGAATGCCGATTTTAATCAAATGTCTGGAGTTGATCAAAGAAGCCGAGGGATACGAATCCTGGCTTGTGATGAGCGACAGTGCAAAAATCACCATAGAACATGAGACAACTGTAATGATTTCACAGGTGGAGGCCATGGCAGACCATGTCCTCCGCCCGGAAGAAATCGGTGCACAGCCGGCCAGCGGCTCCTTTAAGACTGCTGGAATGCTGATCGTGCCGTGCAGTATGAAAACACTTGCCGGAATTCATGCCGGATATTCGGACAATCTGATCCTCCGTGCTGCTGATGTAACGATCAAGGAGCAGAGGACTCTGGTCCTTGCGGCGCGGGAAACCCCTTTGAGTCCCATTCATCTGCGCAATATGCAGGAGCTGGCTATGATCCCTGGCATCCGTATCATTCCGCCGATGATGACGTTTTACCATATGCCGGAGACCATCGATGAGATGGTGTACCACATTGCAGCGAAACTTTTAGAGCCATTTGGCATTGAAGCAAAGGAGTATCGGAGATGGAATGGATTATAAACAGGAGAAAGGAATTATCTTTTTCATGGCTGGAGATAAAGGCAACACGTGTTGGCGATGATATTCTGGCATGGATTTGCGGAGGAGACAAACCCCATATCGGCTGTACTGTGCAGGCGATTCCCCGTCCGTCCCTGAGTGGAGATGGCTCGGTCAGCGTGACCTCTTCCGTCATCAATGTCACCGGGCATAAGGATGAGGATCTCTGCAGAAAAGTTGCGGAAACACTTTGCAAAAAATATAATA
>JAFUMF010000072.1 GCA_017482945.1 Lachnospiraceae bacterium | reverse complement strand
TGTTGAAGCAATGAGGCAGGAGCTAATGATGATTTTGGATGAGCAGAAGAACAACCTCTAACTTCTTTTTTTAAAAAATGCAAGGAATGGATTTCTCCATACCTTGCATTTAATAATGAATGACTTGTTTCGCATCTTTTATTCTTCGAATCACATCCTGTGCTTCGTCACTGGAAAAATATTCCCATGTGGTATCAGGAACCAGAGCGCGGACTGTTTCCAAATCCCCGGAATGTAATTCCTGGCGCACTGTGGAGGCACTGATAATCATCTCTTGGGATAGTTTTCTGGGAATCACAATGCATTCGATCCCTTTTTTCGGTAATTCCGTCTGCATGATCCGGTTATACGCGCCAGTCACCTGGCTGGTCGGCTCTTCTCCGACAAAACGTCTTGTGATTGATAAAGCTTCGGCAATCTTTGCAAATACCTCTAAATCCAGCTTTGCATGAGATTCGATTACTGCATCTTCGTCTCTGAGAAAGTAACTGGGGAAGGTGGCATTGCTGATGATGTAAGGCCCGCTGTCATGGCAAATGACGTTCGGCAGATGTGCGACTCCTTTTTTGACCAATTTTTCCCGGACAGAGAAGGGGACAAGGCTCGCATCTTCACTGAGAACAAACAGATGCACCGTATCACACTGGGCCGCGGCTTGTTCTACCAGATACTGATGTCCAAGGGTGAATGGATTTGCATTCATTACGATGGCAGCAGAAGTACCTTCCTCTTTCGTCACGGATAGCTTCTTTAAATAATCAGTAAAACCGGTCCTGCGGTTTTCCATAAAGACCATGGTGCCGTCGACTCGCGCAATTTCAGAAAAGCCTAAATCGCGGAAGAATCGGGCTGTCTGGTGTTTTGTATACAAAAACAAATGGCTGTTTCCCCGCTGGAACTGAACCTCTACTAAATGTGTAATGATTTCATTCATCAGGTTCTCACCCTGATGGTCACTCCGGACAGCGAGGCAGCGCAAGGTATTCCCAAAACAACTGCCGGTCGCAATGACCTGATAATCCTCATCATACATAACGCAGGAGTAGTCCAGATTGGCATCGCGACGGATTCCCTCAGAAAGAAGCAGAGCATCCATCTGTGTAAGGGCGCGCCGGTCGGAAGAATGCACCTGAGAAATTACATACTGGGACACGTCGTAGCCTCCTCCTTTAAAAAGTACAATAGATAGCAAATTGCAAGCAGGTCAGCACTGCCCCCCGGAGAAAGATTTTTTTCGATAAAGAATGAATCAAGCCATTCTAAAGTCTCTTGATCCGGATAGGGATTCTGTTTCAGTACATCTTTTACAAGTTCCATGACCTCCGTATAGGTTTCCATATTGCTTCTGGCGATCAGATTTGTATCTGTTGCGGTCGTCATTAATGCAAGCAATGCCGCGCACCCTGCATCATTCAGGCTTTTTCCCTCAGCAACACCAGCCAAAAGAACAGGAAGACCGGCATTTCGAACAGCAGGAAAACCTGCCTCGACCTGTCCACGGATACCGGTAATTCCGTGATTTACATATAACTTCTGACCATTGGTGAAAGCAGTATTAGCGCTGATAGAAGAAAAATCTTTCTCGACCAGACCTTTTGTCATAGCAGAACATTCATCTAAAATTATCTCGGTCTGACTCCACGTGGCGCGTGGAAGCCTTCCTAAGGCACCGCAGACAATTCCCATAGAGAAGATGGCTCCTTTGTGAGTATTAACGCCTTTGGTAGCAGAGAACATGGTCCGCTCAGCTTTCTGCCCCTCTTTTCTCAGTAGAGAGAAGGTCTCTGCCGGTAACTGATCTGCCGTCCGTTGTCCGATGCGGACACAAGCTTCAAAATAAGGCCAGAGAGCACTGGAACTGTTCATAAAGGTAAAGATATCCATGTCCTTGTGACTTCCATTATTGAACCGGTCCACCAGTCCAGGCTTCGGAGAAGTGCCTACTTCATATAAAAGAGCACGGCAGGCAAGACTTGCAGCTGCCTTTGTGTCTTCTGTTTCCAGTGCATCACGAATGATGTGCATGTTTTTTTTCTGTAGTTCCTCGACAGAATGGGTGCGGCTGCGGGCACATTCCTTCGCCGGTTTTCCACAGATCAGACATCTGCGGGTACCCAGGCCAAGCTCTTCGCGTTCCACTTTTTCACCGTTGACCTTTATCACATCCAGATCGAACAGACGGCCTAGTGCACATTCCTCTTCGATGGCTGCAGTCACGCGTTTCAGTTCCAGTGGATCACTGTTTACCACATAAAAAGCCTCGTTTCCTGTTTTTGGAGAGATTTCCTCGAAGTGAATGCACTCCATACCAACAAAATCCAGCTCTTGCTTCAGCCAGAGATTACCTAAATCAAATCCCCGCTTAATTTCAGAATTGTTTTTGATTGGACCTGCGATATTCATGGTAAAACTGATGATCGGCATATGAAACTGTTCTAATAATTCTTTCTGATGCCAGACGCGGCGCTCCCTTGCATCGAGCATTTCTATTAAACTTACCATTTTTCACTCCTTGGAAATACAGACGCTCCGGCAGTTAAATCACTGCCAGAGCAACTATGCTTGTTTTATTATAAAATCGGAAGATAACCTAACGCAAGGCCTACTGCCATGAAAATTACGAAGATTCCGATACACCAGCGGAAGATATATCCCTGATACTCTGCAAGTGTGATCTCAGTCTGATCCATTAACAGATAGATGAACGGAACCAGTGGGCTTAAGAAATGGAATGCCTGTCCCATGAGGGATGCGAAACCAATCTGAAGGTTTGTAAATCCGTAAGCTTCTGCAGTAGCAGCGAGCGGCGGGAGTACGCCATAGTAGAAGGCATCGTTGTTTAACAGGTAAGTACCCGGTGCACTGATGATTGCGATGATTACTGCGAAGAAGCGGCCAAGGGACTCCGGAATTACGGATACCAGGAACTCAGCGATCGCGTTGGACATACCAGCGTTTTCCGGACCGTTTAAGATACCCATCAGGACACCAGCACCAAGTACCATCATAACAACGTTGATCATATCTGGAGCAAGAGAGCTGATGACATTTCTCTGAACCTTCTGGTTCGGATAGTTTACAACAAGAGCGATGGCTGTGCCAACACCGAATAAAATAGCGGAAGAAGCCAGACCCATAACAAGGGCAACAACGATTGCAATAGTGAGAGCGAGGTTAAAGAGGATTAAGTTCGGGCGTTTCCATGCCATTTCTTCCTCGGAAGCTTCTACTTTATGTACTTCATTGGTCACATTCATGATACCAAGACGTTTTCTCTCTTTTAAACCGAGATAGTAGGAAACACCGATCACATAAATTGCAGAGAGGATCATACCCGGTACTAACGGAGCAAGGATCACGCCGGCATCCAGATTCATAACGGACATAACTCTGGCTGTCGGGCCGCCCCATGGAATCAGGTTCATGATACAGTTCATGAGGATGATCAGAGTTGCAAGATAAATTTTCTTGATTCCGAGACGGTTATAGATCGGAATCATGGCTGTACAGCAGATCATAACAGTTGTTGTTCCGTCGCCGTCAAGAGAAACGAAAGCAGCCAGAACAGCAGTACCTACGAGTACTTTTAACGGGTCGCCTTTACACCAGGAAACAACCTTATCACCCATCGGATCGAACATTCCGGCAGTCAGCATAACGCCAAAATACAAGATCGCGAATGTCATCATTGCGAATGTGGATGCAACGCTCTTAATTCCATCCATTGCGTATGTAAGTGAGTCCCATCAGTATCCGGCAAGAAGACCGAATACAATCGGTACCAGGATCAGAGAAGTAAACGGGCTTAACTTTTTAGCCATAATAAGTGCCATAAAAACAATAATCATGGCACATCCCAGAAATGCTAAATTCATGATAGTTTCTCCTTTTCGAAAGTAGTTAAGGGGGGAGCCCTCAGACCGCTATGTGGGGGTAGGGGGGGATGGCTGAGGGCATATCTATACAATTAGTCGTCAAATTCAAAGTCTTTAATCTGTCTTACGACATCAATGATCGTACCGTCACGTGCGTCAATAATACCAACAATGCGGTCATCAAACTTAACAGCATCCGGTGTTCCGACCATCGCGTATGCTTTATCTCTTAATTCTTCGATTGTGCAGAATGGAAGATCGACATCTTTCATGCACTCGATCAGGTCCTGGCGTCTCGGGTTGATCGCAATACCATAATCAGTAATCACGACATCGACCGTCTCGCCCGGTGTTGTGACAGTTGTTACATTTGTGCAGATCGCCGGAATTCTTCCCTGAAGAAGCGGTGCGATCACGATCGTACATTTTGCACCGGCCGCAGTATCAGGATGTCCGCCCTGAGCGCCTGTGATCATGCCGTCGGAGCCAACTACAACGTTACAGTTAAAGTTCACATCGACTTCAAGAGAGGCCAGAATTACAAAATCCAGCTTGTTGACATAGGCACCTTTGTTGAATGGGTTCGCATACTCAGATGCAGTGATCTCGATATGATTCGGATTTTTCTTGATGGACTCGATGGCACCAAGATCAAAGTCCTGAGTGTCTACGAGCTTGTTGATCAGCCCTTTTTCCAGGAGGCTGCACATCGGAGTGGTGATTCCGCCGAGACCAAGCCCCATGTGAATGCCTCGTTCCTCCATGATCTTTCCTAAAGAAATTGTGGATGCGATGGAAGCGCCGCCGACACCGGTCTGATATGAAAAGCCGTCCTTAAAGTAAGGAGTGTTGATCACGAACTGGGTACAATAGTCAGCCATCATAATCTTTCTAACGTCAGTGGTCGGCTTTGCGGCACCTGTGGCAATCTTTGCTGGATTACCGATTTCATCGACTACGCACACATAGTCAACATGGACCATGGAGATGCTGGCCGGAATGTTCGGGAACGGAACCAGACAGTCTGTGATGGCAACCACCTTGTCTGCGTATTCCGCATCGACCGCTGCGTAGGATAAAACGCCGCAGTCGCTCTTTCCGCCGTTGGCTCTCAGATTGCCGTACTCATCACAGGTCGGAGCTCCGATAAATGCGATGTCTATGTGCACTTCACCGGATTCGATAGCGCGGACACGACCACCGTGAGAACGCATGATTGCGAGGTCTCTTAATTTTCCGGTGGAAATTGCTTCGCCGATTTTGCCGCGCACACCGGAGGACTGGATTCCAACAATGGTACCATCTTCAATATAAGGAACGATCGGATCATTTGCCTTACCTAAGGAACTGGCACAGATCGTGATATTCTTGATTCCCATGTTATGGACTTCTTCCATGACCATGTTCACCACATAGTCACCTTCTCGGAAATGGTGGTGGAAGGAGAGAGTCATTCCATCTTTAATGCCGCACTTTACAAGCGCTTCGTGGATATTTTCAACCATTTTGCTTCTATTTGGGTCCGATACGGCACGGACAGTCGGAGCGGCCTTTGTATATTCATAATTATCGTAAGCGTAAGCGCCTTTGAACGCTTCCTTACCGGTTGCTTTTAAAATTTCTTCCGGGATTTCTCTACCTACTGCATTGATCATCTTATAAATCCCCCTTATACACACCTGCGGCTTTCGCCATTGCCAGGGTTCTCTTTGCACCGTCGTAGAACGCGATGTCGATCATCTTGCCGTCAACGGTAAATACGCCGATTCCCTTTGCCTTTTTGTCATCGATCTCTCTTACGACCTTCTCAGCGAAGATGATTTCTTTTTCTGTCGGTGTGAAAATTTTATGTACAACTGTGATCTGTCTCGGATTTACCAGGGATTTTCCGTCAAACCCCATCATTTTGATCATGCGGGTCTCGTTCTCAAATCCCTCCATGTCGTCCAGATTCGTAAATACAGTATCCCAGCACTGAACACCGGCTGCTCTTGCCGCCATGATCATGTGCTGCCTTGCGCCCATCAGCTCGACTCCGGTTCCTGTAATGGTTGTCTGTAAATCCTTGGTGTAATCGCCGCCGGAAAGTGCGATACCGATCAGTCTTTCAGATGCTTCGCACACCTCAAGGGCATTTAATACACCCTTGCAGGACTCCAATGCTGCCATGAGAAGGGTGCTCCCTTCCGGTCTTCCAAATTCACGTTCTGCTGCAAGTACATGTTCTTCTACGATTTTCACATCCTTAGCGGATTCAGTCTTTGCGATACGGATCGTATCAGCTCCGCCGGCTACGCAGACACGGATGTCCTCTTTCCAGTGTGGAGTATCGAGTCCGTTAATTCTTACCACGCGCTCGACTCCGTGATAGTCGATCTCTTGCAGAGCATGGTATAGAGAGTAGCGTGCTGCATCTTTCTGATTCTCGGCAACAGCATCCTCAAGATCCAGCATGATGGAATCTGGTTTGTAGATGTACGGATCCTTAATGAGACCAGGTTTCTGGCAGTTTAAAAACATCATGGACCGTCTTAAACGTTTCTTATTCGGATGGATCATTACTTGATGACACCTCCCCACGGAAGATTCTCTGTGATACCGTTGGAACGGTATACGGCACATTCGACTCTTGCCTTTAGTGTGCAGTCGAGAGCGCCTTTGTCAATGATGGTCACCCGGCCATTCTGAACATCCAGTCTTTCCAGCGTTTCTAAGACCACTTTCCGAATCTGGTTTCCGTACTGATGGATCACACTGCTTTCGATGGTAAGTTCAATTCCGTTCTCGCCAGGTTCGACCGTTACTTGTGCATCACTGGATTCCAGTGTACCTGCAAGAGCGATGTTGATGATTTCCATATTGTTTCCCCTTTCGTTTTTTGTGTTGTGTGCATATTGATGTATTGGTTTGCGTTTTGCACTCGATATTTGTATATTCTTACCATACCACTTCCGGGCGAGTGCGGCCAATATATATGTACTTATGCTAATCATAAGGAAAAATATATAGTGAATTTTTAGGGTCTTTATTGCTTTTTAAAGTATAAGTGTGTTATGCTTTGGAATACAAAAAGGAGTTGGACTGCATGAACATGAATGAGAAACATATGTTATACGTTTTGACAATATTGGAGGAGGGAAGCTTCACGGGGGCAGCGAGAAAGCTATACGTTTCCCAGCCATCCTTAAGCCAGATTATTAAATCAGCCGAAGCCAATCTCGGAGCGCCGATTTTCAATCGGTCATCGGATCCAATTTCTCTGACTCCGGCTGGACAGCTCTATGTAGAGGCGGCGAAACAGATTACGACCATTTCCACCAATCTGTCTAAGCAGATCGAGGAACTCAGCAAAGAGGAATTTGGTCAGCTGCGCCTTGGCATTTCTGTTCAGCGTGGTATGGAGATTCTTCCTTATGTATATCCACGGTTCAAGAAGCGGTTTCCTCACGTAGAGTTGGAACTTCATGAACAAGGATCTGCCACGATGGAACGCAGTGTGCTGGAAGGTGTGGTAGGAATTGCATTACTGACCACTTCTCCGAAATATGAAGAGCTGGTCTATGATCTGATTCAGAAAGAAAATATGGTATTAATTGTCAATAAGGATTGTCAGCTTGCCAGAAGGATAGAACCGGGAACGCCGATCGATATCAGAGAAGCAAAAGATGAGGTCTTTGTGTGCAGCAAGCATGGACATTCGGCCCGGACGATCCTGGATTCTCTGTTCATAACCAGAGAAATGAAACCGAAGATTGACCTTGAGACCATCAGCATTGAGGTCGGAAAGCATGTGGTCGCTTCCAGCAAAGTGGTCATGGCCTGCCCAGATGCCTATGCAGACACTTCGAATTCCGAGACTGCGCCTTATTATTCCTACCCGATCCTGGGAGTGGAAAATCCAAGACATTTTTATGCTTGCTACCGGAAAGATCTTTACCTTACAAAATATATGCGAGGATTTTTGGAGATTCTTCATGAATTTGCAGAAAATCATTAAAAATGCCGCAGCGGATAGGATTCCGCCTGCGGCATTTCAATATCTTCCATATTAAATAGGTAAAAACGTCCATGCCACAGCCAGAAATACAGCTGGAAGCAGGTTGGCAACTTTGACTTTTTTGCCCCAGATCAGATTCACACCGACACAGAAAATCAGCATGGATCCGGTTAAGGACATATTAGAGAGTGCCTCATCGGTCATCAGCGGTTCTACCAGCCTTGCGAGAAGCGTGATGGAGCCCTGGAAGAGTCCCACGGGAATTGCAGAAAAAATACATCCCTTTCCCATGGACGCAGTCATGATCATAATGATGATCAAGTCGAGAACGGCTTTCGCTGCGAGGATGGAATAATCGCCGGTAATTCCATCGGTGATGGAACCGACAACAGCCATGGCGCCGATGCATACAGTGAGCGAAGCGCTGACAAAACCATCTACAAAGGAGGTGTCGCCCTCGCTTTTTGTTTTTTCCTTCAACCATACACCAAATTCTTCCATATGGAGGTCGATATCCAGCCACTCGCCGATCAGCGCGCCGACCGCGAAGCAGGCGATCATCATCATGGAGCCGGTGGTGGTCAGACCTTCATCTGTGACTACCAGCATCTCTTCCATACAGCCGCCGATTCCCAGAAACAGCACGCAGAGTGCAGCGGCGCTCATCAGCGTATCCTGAAATTTCTGTTTCATCTGTTTTCCAAATAATAATCCCAATAATCCGCCGAAGATGATGCCGGCTACGTTTATGATTGTTCCTAAACCTATCATTTGTACTACTCCTGTTATTGATATTTCTCTGAAAAGAGTATAGCATAGCCACTGAGAAAAAGCACGGGAAATTCTGTGAGGATAATATTTTATTCATAAGTAAAATTAATGATAATGATAAGTTTTTCATAACGTGAAGTTGGAGAAAAATTTGTTATACTTATAAAAAGGGGGCTGATCATATGGATTTAAAAGAACAGAGATATGTATGTACACTGGCTGAGTGTGGGAACCTGACGAGAGCCGCTGAGAAATTATATATTTCGCAGCCGGCGCTGAGCATTTATATTACCAATCTGGAGAAGACGTTGGGAGTGCCGCTTTTCGATCGAAATGGTAAGAAGTTCGTTCTCACTTATGCAGGTGAAAAATACGTAGAGCGGGCGGAGAAGATGTTGGAGCTGGAGCGAGAATTCAACGATGAACTGATGGGGATTATCAGCGAAAACTCCGGAAGAATTCGTCTGGGTGTATCTCTGCGGAGGGGACCGTGGCTGATTCCGCCTGTGGTGGCAAAATACAGGGAAAAATGGCCAAATGTGGAAGTGAGCATTCGCGAGTGGAAGCTTTCGGACCTGAGTGAGATGCTGAAAAACTCAGAATTGGACATAATCATCCTTAATAGGGCAGATATTGCAGATGATATGGAAGTCTGTCCGATCCTCAAGGAGGAATTCTTATTGGCAGTTCCCCAGATGCATCCGTTAAATGCGAAAGCGGAATATGTGCCGGGAGCTCGTTATCGGAAGATTTCCCCGGAGCACCTGAATGGACAGGAATTGATTCTTCATTATCCACTGCTCAGCAGCAGGAAAATTGAAGATGAAATTTTAAGGCAGTACAACATTGTTCCGTCTAAAATCCAGGTCCTTCGAAGTATGGAACTGATGTACCAGATGGTCGCGGAAGGATTGGGGATCAGCTTCATTCGAGAAGGCTATGCTCATAACATGCGCTATAAAAAGCGCGTGAATTATTATACGCTGGATACCGAGGGACACCAGAAGGAATTGGTTGCGGCATATAAAAAGGGCGTAGAACTACCGGAATTTATGAAAGACATGATAAAAATTTTACAAGAACATGGTGAAAGCTTTTTTGATTAATATGAAATAAAGTTTTCAAAAGAATAGGTTAAATTTTATATATTTCAAAACATCTCCGTTTTCTGATATCGTTGAGGTATCAAGAAACGGAGGTGTTTTTATGTTGAAGGAAAACCTGTACAAGGTGATTGACGATGCGGCACCTGAGCTCATCCTGATCTCCGATGAGATCTTCGATCACCCTGAACTGGGAATGGAAGAGTTCCATGCGGTGGAGCTGCTTACTGGATGGTTAGAAAAAGAGGGATTTGAAGTTGAGCGCGGCACCGCCGGTGTTGAGACTGCTTTTAAAGCGGTTTATCAGAATGGGGAAGGCGGACCGAACATTGGTCTTCTCTGTGAATACGATGCATTATCCGGAATCGGACATGCCTGTGGACATCATATGCAGGGACCGAGTATTCTGGCGGCTGCAAAAGCATTAAAAGATTCGGCTGGAGATAAGCCGTTCACCGTGACCGTATACGGAACTCCAGCGGAGGAGAGCGTCAGCGGTAAAATAAGAATGATTCAGAACGGATGTACTTTTGAGGAATTGTCTGTGGCATTCATGATGCATGGAGGTCCGGCAACACAGGTAGATGTGAAATCTCTGGCAAACACAAAACTTCGTATCATTTACAGAGGAGTCAGTTCCCATGCAGCATTGAAACCAGAGAAAGGAAGAAGTGCACTGGACGGCCTGATCTTAGCATTCCAGGGAATCGAATTCTTACGTGAACATGTGAATTCCGATGTGAAGATGCACTACACGATATTAAACTGTGGCGGAACTCCAGCCAACGTGGTTCCGGCTTATGCGGAGGCCAGCATGTATGTGCGTTCCTATAACAGAACATATCTGGACAGTGTGACAGAACGTCTGAAAAATGTTTTAAGGGGCGCCGCCATGATGACCGAGACCGAGGTTGAGATCATTGAGGAGAAGAAGGTAGACAATAAGATCCCGGTTCACTCCTTAAATGAGCTGGTTATGAAGCAGGCACGCGAGGTCAACGCACCGACGATTCGCCCGGCAAGAGAGAAGACAGGCTCCACCGATTTTGGCAATGTCATGAGACGAGTTCCTGGTACATGTGCCCGTATCGCGTTCGTGCCGGAGGGAGCAGCTGCTCACTCCTTGGAATACGTGGAGGCAGGAAAATCAAAAGAAGCTCATGATGCAATCGTTTACGGGGCAAAGATCATCGCCGGTGCGGCAGCAGAGCTGATCGACGATGCAGAACTTTTAGCTGCTGTCCAGAAGGAATTCAAAGAAAACTTAGAAAAAGAAAACAAGGAAGCTTAGGTGAGTTTCCGAAGCACAAATACGAAAGACAGGAGGATATACGTATGAGTGAAGAGAAAAAGAAAAAAGGGTTTAAGATGCCTCATGGTTATGTAGTGATCGTTATGATCCTGCTTTTTGTATCGATTATGACATACATCATCCCGGCAGGTGAGTATCTGCGTGAAGAAAACGCAGACGGACGTGAAGTCGTAGTTGCAGGTTCTTTCCATTATATTGACAAGACACCGGTAGCTCCGTGGGAAATCCCGAACTATATCATGGACTCTTTCAATGAGCAGTCCGATATCATTTTCGGTGTTATCATGGTCGGTGCAGGACTTGAGGTTCTGTTATCCACAGGTGCATTCCATGCAGTATGTAATAAGCTTTCAAAGGCATGTTCGGGTAAAGAGAAATGGTTCATACCATTATTCCTGTTGATCTTTGCATGTATCGGTATCACTCAGTCCACCAACAAGTTCATCGGTTTCACACCTCTTGGCGTCATGCTGGCTGCGACACTGGGATATGATGCCGTCATGGGTGTTGCGATCGTTATGTTAGGTATCGGTATCGGCTTCAGCTCCGGTATCTTCGCATCCACAACAGCAGTTGCCCAGGGCCTCGTAGGACTCCCGGCTTATTCTGGTATTTCCATGAGAATCGTGGCATTTGTAGTTCTCTACATCATCACAGTAATTTATCTGATCCGTTACGGTGAAGCGTGCAAAAAAGACGCGACAAAGAGCGCCGTTTACGGTGTTGCGGATATTAAACGTTTCGATGTGAACGAGATGGATACTCAGATGGAAAAGAAACATTATGGAGTATTGGGAGTATTCTTAGTAGCATTTGCAGTCCTGATCTACGGTTGCCTGAAATATGGCTGGACATTAAAACAGAACGCGATTGTATTCATGTGGATGGGCGTTGCCAGTGGTCTTGTATATGGTTACACTCCAAGTAAGATCGCAACCGAGTTCGTTAAAGGTGCAAAGGGCATGCTTTCTGCAGCAATGATCGTTGGTTTTGGTGCAGCATGTACATTAATCATGAATGAAGCAAATATTCTTGACACTGTTGTTAATGCGATGGCATCTGCGATGGACTTCCTGCCGCAGCTCTTAAAGGGCCCGGCACTCCTGATCATCAATATGGTAGCCAGCGTATTCGTAACATCCGGTACAGGTCATGCGGCAGTTGTAATGCCGATCCTGGCACCGGTAGTGGATCTTTCTGGCATCAGCCGCCAGATCCTTGTATTATCTTATCGTCTCGGCGATGGTATCTGCGGATACATTCAGCCGCACAGCGGATCCCTGACTCCGTTCATCGCAGCGGCAGGTATTCCGTATGACAAGTGGATGAAATTCTTCGGTAAACTCTGGGCAATGTGGGTAATCGCATGTTGTATTCTCCTTGCAATTTGCCAGATCATCAATTATCAGTAAAACAGTTTTGACATAAAACCCTTCAAAAAATGCCGCGGCGGGAGATGATTTCTCGCCGCGGTGCTTTTTATGAGTTTGGAAAAATTGACTAAAAAAGTAAAAATGAAAATTGTTTTTTTATCAGAAATGTTTGACAAGGATTTGACAAAAAAATGTGGTGTGTTATAATATCTACAGGTTTTAAGCTGAGGCCCATTAAGAGCCTCATGACAGAAAGGTGAAGCACAAATGGCAGACGAGAGACAGATTTCAAAGGCAGTTATTTCCAGACTGCCTAGATATTATAGATATTTAGGTGACCTGATGGAGGAAGGTGTTGAGAGAATTTCCTCTAATGAGCTGAGTGCGAGAATGAAAGTGACCGCATCCCAGATCCGTCAGGACCTGAATAATTTCGGTGGTTTCGGTCAGCAGGGTTATGGCTACAATGTCAGATACTTGTACACAGAGATCGCAAGAATCATCGGAATCGACAGACAGCACAATATTATCATCATCGGTGCCGGAAATTTAGGCCAGGCGATCGCCAATTACGCCAATTTCGAGAAGCGCGGATTCATGATCAAGGGTATGTTCGATATCAACCCGAGACTGATCGGTCTTGTGGTGCGTGGCGTTGAGATCCGCGGTATCGATGACCTGGAACAGTTTATTATTGACAATGAGGTGCAGATCGCTGCTCTTACAATTCCGAAATCCAAGGCTCCGGAAATCGCGGAGCGTCTTGTGAAAGCCGGAATTAAGGCTATCTGGAACTTTGCGCATACAGATCTGAACGTTCCGGAAGATGTGGTCGTTGAGAATGTTCATCTTTCCGAGAGCCTGATGCGTCTGACTTACCGTGTCTGCAGCATGCAGGATGAGCGTGAGCGCAAGGAGAGAGAAAAGATTGAGAAAGCCGCAAAGAAGCAGCAGACAAAAGGAAACGGGAAATAACAAGCATGTTGACTGGAGTTGGCTGTGATTTAATCGAAATCGAGCGAGTAAAAAAGGCCTGTGAAAAAGAGGCCTTTTTGTTGCGTGTATATACGGAAAATGAGCGCCGGCAGGCAGATGGGAAGGCATCTGTGCTCGCCGGCACTTTTGCTGTCAAAGAAGCAGTTGCCAAGGTGTTTGGGACTGGTTTTCGAACCTTTATGCCGATCGATGTGGAGGTCTTGAGGGATGATCTCGGGAAACCGTATGTGGTGCTCCACGGAAAAGCCAGGGAACTGGCTGAGGAGAAAAAAATCCGCCGGATCGAGGTAGCCATTTCCAATACAAACGAACATGCCATGGCCTTCGCCGTGGGAGAGGGGGATGAAGCATGAGATATCTGGTGACTGGAAAAGAGATGAAAGCCATTGATATGCGATCCATTGAGGAATATGGGATTCCGTCGCTGGTTCTTATGGAGCGGGCGGCCTTTGAAGTGGCAAAGGTGGCGGAAGCGATGCTTAAGAGCGATACAGAATTAAGCAGCAAGAGCGTCTGGGCGGTCTGCGGCCTTGGAAATAACGGTGCAGACGGTGTGGCAGTGGCGAGAATGCTTCATCTGCACGGCATAAACGTGACCATTCTGCTTCCGCAGACAGAAGGCCGGATGAGCAGCGAGATGGGGACTCAGCTGGAGATCGCAAAAAAGCTGGAGATTCCGGTCTGCACATCGGAAGATTTTATTCCGGGAAACTGCAGCCTGATCATCGATGCGCTTTTTGGAATCGGTCTCACAAGGCCGGTGGAAGGCGCTTATGCAGACCTGATCCGACTGATGATGGAGCAGGCAGAGCAGAACCATGCAAAAGTGGTATCGGTGGATATCCCCTCGGGAATCAGCTCCGACACAGGAGCCATCATGGGATGTGCTGTCTGGGCAGATGTGACGGTGACCTTTGGCGAGCAGAAGATTGGCCAGGCGCTGTTTCCTGGCCGTGAAGCATGCGGCAAACTGATCGTGGCTGATATCGGTTTTGTTCCGGAGGATGAGGAGACTGCCAAGTCTCATGTTCTGGCCCACACAAAAGAGGACTTAAGAACCATTCCGAAACGCCGCGCATATTCTCATAAGGGAACATACGGAAAGATTCTTGTAATTGCGGGAAGTAAGAACATGGCCGGCGCAGCGTATTTTGCTGCAAAAGCTGCGTACCGTACCGGCGCGGGCCTTGTGAAAGTCATGACTGCGGAGGAAAACCGGCTGGTGATCCAGGAGAAACTTCCGGAGGCCATTCTTTCGACTTATGACACTGAGTGGGCGCTCCATGAGCCGGGGGCGTTTAAAGAATATATCAAGATGCAGACCGAATGGGCCGATGCCATCGTTCTCGGTCCGGGAATCGGAACTGAGGAATATGGTCGGATTCTTGTGGAGACAGTCTTAGGCGACGCCTATGTGCCGATCATTTTGGATGCGGACGCCATCAACCTGGCAGCCAGATATCCATATTTAAAGAATTATTTTACAGAAAATATCATCCTGACACCGCACCTTTCCGAGTGTGCGAGACTGACAGGGAAAACCATAGACGAGATCAAAGACCATCTGCTGATGACAGCCACAGAACTTTCAGAACAGTATGGTGTGACCTGTGTACTGAAAGATGCGGCAACTGTTGTGGCGAGAAAAGACGGAAAGGTATTCGTGAACATGAGCGGAACACCTGCCATGGCAAAAGGCGGCTCCGGTGATGTACTCTGCGGCGTGATCGCAGGATTTCTCGGACTCGGCATGGACGAATGCGAGGCTGCGTCCCTGGGCGTTTACGTCCATGGACTGGCGGGCGAAGCCGCCTAAAAGAAATTCGGTACTCATTCCGTTCTGGCCGGGGAATTGGCAGATTGTATTGGGGAGGTTATCAATGAGAGAATTTGACCGTGCATATGCAAAAATTCATCTGGATAGAATCAAAGAAAACATGGAAGCCATGCAAAAAAATCTGACACCGGGCACGAAGATGATCGGGGTAGTGAAGGCGGACGGCTACGGTCATGGAGCAGTGCCGGTGGCAAAGACCATTGATCCATTTGTTGTGATGTACGCAGTTGCGGCTGCGGAAGAAGCATTCGGGCTTCGAAGACATGGAATTGAAAAAGGAATCTTGGTTCTGGGCGTGACTCCGAAAGGCCAGTACGAACAGGCCATTGAAGAAGAGATCCACATGGCGATCTTCCGCCTGGAGTGGGCAAAGGAGCTTTCCGAACTGGCGGTTTCTATGGGAAAAACCGCAAAAATCCACATCGCGGTAGACACCGGAATGAGCCGCATCGGTTTCACTCCGACCGAGGAATCCGCTGATATCGTAAAGGAAATCGCAGCACTTCCGGGAATAGAGATCGAAGGCATGTTCACACATTTTGCCAGAGCCGATGAAATCGATAAGACTTGGACAAATCTCCAGATCGAGCGCTTCAAGAGCTTTCACGCCATGTTAAAGAACCGGGGCGTTGAAATCCCGTTGATCCACTGCTCCAACAGTGCCGGTATCGTGGACCTTAGAGAGGCCGATATGGACGCAGTCCGCGCCGGAATCACGATCTACGGCCTGTATCCGTCTGATGAGGTGGATAAGAGCCGGGTGATGATCAGACCAGCCATGGAATTAAAAAGCTTCATCACTTATATAAAAGAAATTGGGCCGGGCGCACAGGTCAGCTACGGCGGAACCTTCGTGGCAGAAACGGCCATGACCATCGGAACTGTGAGTATCGGCTATGCGGACGGCTATCCGAGAAATGTTTCGGGAAAAGGTCATGTCCTGGTATGTGGAAAACGCGTGCCGATTCTTGGAAGAGTGTGCATGGACCAGCTGATGATCGACCTTTCCAACGTGCCGGAGGCATTTGAGGGGGCAGAAGTGACGCTTCTTGGCTGGGACGGCGATGAGGAGATCACCATGGAGGAGCTGGCGAAGACCAGCGGCGGCTTCCATTATGAAATCCCATGTGTCATTGGAAAACGTGTTCCGCGTGTATTTGTGTCAGAAGGACGCGTAATAGGCACCCAGACCTGCGAAGATTACGTTTACGAAGGATTCTAAAAACGAGCAAAAATCACCTTCTCTGCATAAGGTAATCGTAGAATGTCAATACTATCGGTACAGGAAAAATGATTTCCCTGAAACCGAAAGCGGAGAGTGAGACGATTGATTATCAGACGCGGAGATATTTATTATGCAGACTTAAGACCGGTCGTTGGCTCAGAACAGGGCGGAGTGCGGCCGGTCCTTATTATACAAAATGACGTTGGAAACAAACACAGCCCCACGGTGATCTGTGCGGCGATCACATCGAAAATGAACAAAGCGAAGCTCCCGACCCATGTGGAGCTAAGTGCAAAGCAGTGTGACATGGTGAAGGATTCCGTCATTTTGCTGGAACAGCTTCGGACCATTGACAAGCAGAGACTGAGAGAAAAAATCTGCCACATCGATGGTGAGCTGCAGGAGAAGGTCAATACGGCGTTAAAAGTCAGCCTGGACCTCCTTACATAGGAGAATTCCGGCATAGCCTGTTGACGAAAAGAGATAAGAATGTTATGATGAAACTTAACATGTTTAAAAAACGTAAAGAAAAGGAGAGTTTAAATTTACAATGGACGATGGTAATTCGTGGATAGGAATTTTGCTTTTAGGAGCAGCTTTTGTAGTTTATTATCTGATTTACGGTTTTGGTGCCGCAGTGCAGGCGCTGAATACCAGTGCTCTCGAGGATGAGCGGGACGAAGGGAATAAAAAGGCAGAGAGCCTTTTACATATTCAGGAGAATCCGCATCGGTTTGTCCGCACCAATCAGTTAATAACCATGATGTTTAGCCTGGGAATGGGCGCAGTCTCCATGCCGCATGTGGCAGGTGCCTGCGAAAATCTTTTAGCGAAGATCCCGAATGTTCCGGCTGTAGTATTGAGCGCAGCTTCTGATGTGCTGGCCCTGGTGGTGTTATCCCTGGTACTGGTGTGCTTTGGTATCATCATCCCGAAATGGCTGGCTCTCAAAAGTCCGATCCGTTTTTGCTACAAGGTCCTTCCGATGATGGATCTGTTCATGAAGATCTGTTTCCCGTTCACTGCATTGATGGAGTGGGTGTCCCATATGATCCTGATCATTGTGGGAATCGATACACGCGCTAAAGATGATAAGGTGACAGAGGAAGATATTATGTACATGGTCAATGAAGGCCATGATCAGGGTGTGTTAGAGGCCAGTGAGGCAGAGATGATCACCAACATCTTCGAATTCGATGATAAGGTGGCATCTGATATTATGACTCACAGAATGAATATCGTGGCCCTTGACGGTACGGTGACTCTTAAAGATGCGATGGACTTTATCATAAAGGACTCCATCAACTCCAGACTCCCGGTCTATGGAGAAGACATCGATGATATTATCGGTATCCTGCACTTAAGAGATGTGCTGTATTTTGCTGAGATTCCTGAGCTTTTAAAGCAGCCGATCGGTGAAATCGGAGGACTCTTAAGAGAGCCGAACCTGGTTCCGGAGCACAAAAATATCAACGCTCTGTTTAAAGAAATGCAGTCTTCGAAGATTCATATGAGCATTGTCATTGACGAATATGGTCAGACAGCCGGCCTGGTGACCATGGAGGATATTCTGGAGGAGATCGTCGGCAATATCATGGATGAGTACGACGAGGAAGAGGAGGATATCGTTTCTGCAGATAACAACACCTTCCAGCTTGCAGGTACTTCTTTACTGGTGGATCTGGAGGATACCCTCGGAATTGAATTCGAGGAGCAGGACAAAGAGAACTTTGATACGCTCAATGGTTTCCTTACTTCCCGCCTGGGCCATTTGCCAAAGGAAAACGAACAGACAGAAATTCCATTTGGAGGATTTGTGTTCAGCATTGTAAAGGTTGAAAATAGAACGATCAAACTGGTGGATGCGAAGCGGATTACGCAGCAGAAGCCGGAGGATCAAAAGTAATCAGAGGTTCAGAGCCTGGTGTGTCATATACACCGGGCTCTATTAACGTTCACCGGTTCTTGCGTTAGCGTGAGTTTTATCGTATACTAAAAATGATATCGTTGAAGTAATACGCCGAAGGCAGGTGGATCTTGCAGGCGTGATAGTTTTGGATACAGTGAGGTGTAATATGTCACTTTGGATTAAGAATGCGAACATTGCAACAATGGATAGAGAACATCCGAAGGCAGAGGCAGCAGTAGTCATGGACGGTTTCTTTGCCTATGTGGGAACGGAAGAAGGCGCAGAGGAGTTTGTGAAAGCCCATCCGGCAGAGCAGTTTGAGATCGTGGACTGCGATGGTCAGTTTTTGATGCCGGGATTTAATGACAGCCATATGCATTATCTGCACTATGCAAAGGCGAAAAAAGGCGCTGTGAATCTCTCCGGATGCACGTCTTTAAAAGAAGTTCTGGATCGCATGAAACATGGTCTGGAACATCAGTATGATAAAGAAAGCGGTCTCTGGCTCACAGGCGAAGGCTGGAACCATGATTATTTTGCCGATGAAAAAAGGTTCCCGAATTCGAAAGATCTGGATACCGTCACAACAGAGTACCCGATGATCATCATGCGGACATGCTTCCATGTGGCAGTTCTGAACTCCAAAGCCATGGAGCTTTTGAATATCAATAAAGAGACGGTAAAACAGTACGGAGCATTTGCTGAGACCTATGAGGACGGAGAACCGAACGGCGTGATCAAGGAAAATGTTCTGGATGATATGAAATCTAATCTTCCGGCGCCGGGGCTGGAGGCTCTTCTGGAGATGATGATTGAGTGCCAGGAGGATCTGTTTGCAGCCGGTATTACAAGCGTCCAGTCCGACGACTTTAAGTATACATCGGACGGAAAGGCTTACGAAATGATGAGCCTGATCCGCGAGGCAAGCGAGCAGGGACGATTCAAGCTCCGCATGGCAGAGCAGGCGCTTCTGACGGAAAAAGCAACGGTGGACGAGTTCTTTGATGAGAAGGGATTCGATGACAGCTATGGAAACAGAAGCTTTAAGTTCAGCTGTGTAAAAATCCTGACTGACGGTTCCCTCGGAGCCCGCACGGCACTGATGCGAAAACCGTACGAAGATGACCCGACCACATGTGGTCTTGCCATTTATGAAAAGCAGGAAGATCTGGATTATATCGTAATGAAGGCACACCGCAACAACATGGCGGCTGCCCTTCATGCCATCGGTGACGGAGCAGTGGATATGTGTCTCAACGCCATTGAGCGCGCAAGACGTGAGATGCCGCATCTTCACCCACGCCACGGCATCGTGCACTGCCAGATCACGGATAAGGAACAGATCCGCCGCTTCAAAGAACTGGATGTGATCGCCTATATCCAGCCGGTATTCATCGACTATGACATGCACATCGTCTTTGACCGTGTGGGAAAAGAACTTGGCGATACGTCCTATGCATGGAAGGATTACATCGAGAGCGGTGTTCATGCACCGTTCGGCACCGACTGCCCGGTGGAGGAATTTGCGCCAATGCGCGGAATTTACTGTGCAGTGACGGGATGTGACACAAAAGGAAACGGACCTGCATGGCCGCAGCAGATTTTAAGCCGTGAGCAGGCACTTTACGGTTACACGGCCGCAGGTGCTTACGCGTCCTTTGATGAAGATGTGAAGGGCATGATCAAGCCTGGCATGTACGCCGATTTTATCACCATTGATACAGACCTTCTGTCCTGTGCCGATTCTGACATTCTGGATGCGAAGGTGACAAGCACTTATGTGAACGGAAGAAAAGTGTTCGGTTAAAGAAATAAAATATGCCGGAGTTCTCCAAAAACGGGAACTCCGGCATTTGTTATTGTTTTTTATTTCAGATATGCATCCATCCAGTTCAGGATCTCTGTCATACGGTCGATTCTGTTCTCCGGTTTACCGGAACGGGAAAGATCATGGTTCTCACCGTGGAATAAGCAGAGCTTTGTCGGAACACCCTGTCTCTTTAATGCACTGAACATGGAGATTCCGTCTCCCATATAGCAGCGGTAGTCTTCGTCAGAGTGGATAATGAGAGTAGGTGTCTTAAAGTTCGGAGCATATTTCAGCGGGGACTGTTCCCAGAGCTTATCCAGATCATGGATCGTATCACCGCCAACGTTGCTGTACGGGAAAGTATGTCCAATGTCGGATGTGTGCTCAAAAGCAACCCAGTTACAGATAGAACGCTGTGTAGCAGCAACTTTAAAACGGTCTGTATGGCCGATGATCCAGTTTGTCATGAATCCGCCGTAGGAGCCGCCTGTAACACCGACATTTTCTTTGTCGATCATCGGATAGGACTCTAATACTTTGTCTGTGAACTCCATAATGTTCGCGTAGTCAACTGTACCGTAGATACCGTTGATATCGCCGAATGCTGTGCCGCGTCCATCGGATCCTCTCGGGTTGCAGAAGAATACGAAGTAGCCTGCATTAGCCCAAACCTGCATCTCATGGTGGAATACGTCAGAGAAGACTGTTCTCGGGCCGCCATGGATGTGAAGGATCGCCGGATATGTTTTTCCTTCCTCATAACCAGCCGGTTTCATAACCCAGCCGTGGATCTCGTAGCCGTCGCTTGCTGTGAATGTGAGCGGCTCCGGAGTGGAAACTGTAAGTTCAGCAAGGAGAGCACCGTTGAAATCTGTGATCTGCTCGCCGTCTAAGTAAAGCTCTGCGATCTTAACGCCCTGGAGCTCGCAGCTTACGATGTGCTCGCCATTTGCGTCAAAGCTGTCACAGCTGCTGCCTTTTGTCAGGCTGTCAGAGATATTGCCGTCTTTATCAAGCTTTCTTAACCATGTGAAATCGTCCACTGTGGAGAGGAAGTAGAAGTCGTCGCCTACCAGTTTGTAGCCGCGGCCGCCGCCGTATCTTGCGTCGGAACCAACAGAACCGCCGCCGATGGAAGCATCGTACTCAGCAACATGTGTAAGAATGCCGTCGTTTAAGTTGATTGTGTAGAACTCATTGTACTTTGTGCAGCCCATATCGTTGGTCTCGTTGGCAGCAATGAGTGCCTCATTTTCATTTAACAGCTGGATCATGCCTGTGCGTAAGGAATCCGGCTCTACGATTGTCTTTGTTTCGCCTGTAGCGATGTTGTAGAGGTAAATACCGGAGTACAGACCACGAACGCCCTCTTTCCACGGGAATGCCTTATAGAGGATCAAATCGCCCATAACGGAAGTTTCCATGCAGTCTGTCCAGTCACATACGATGTAGTTTAATTCGCCTGTTGCGCGGTCACAGATAGCAAGGCGGTTGCGGAGCGCATTTGTGTAGCCGAGGCCATTGCCCCAGAACGGAAGCTCATCAAATACTTCGTAGGATTTCTTTCTTGTATCTTTATAGTTGTCCTGTTTGATCGTTAATAAGAAATTGCCGTTCGGAAGAGTCTTGATTCCTGTAGCTTTTGCCGGAACTGTAAAGATTTCAACAGCTTCGCCGCCCTTCGGAGAGATCTCATTGAAAGCAGTGATATCTTCACCATCTGCAGCTTTCTTCTTTGCTTCAGAACTTCTGTTAGCCGGGAATACAAGTGTATTATCCGGTGTCCACGCGTAAGTCTTTGCGTCGCCGCCGCTTGTCAGTTTGATTACTTTTTTCGCATCCATGTCATAAACGTGGATGTTGCCTTTATATGTGTTGTCAGCCTTATCAGCTGTGGAAACAATAAAAGCAATGTACTTTCCATCCGGAGAGAAGCTCGGATTGCTTACAAACTGAAATTCCAGGAAGGTATTGATTTCAATCTTTTTCATTTGGGTGCCTCCATTATTTGAAAATTCTATGATTCCATTATAACATTACTTAAAACGGTGTCAAGAAAAGTTCTTGCCAAGCGAATAAAATAATGCTAGAATATTTAAGATTATGAGTGATATGTGTCGTTTTTCTTAAAAAACGGGCACAGGGGACGGAACTGTCTGCAGTTACAGAACGTTCCGCGTACGTACGATATAGAAGAATTGAAGAGAAAAGGAGCAATGAAAGATGTCAGGACATTCCAAATTCGCCAACATTAAACATAAGAAAGAGAAAAACGATGCTGCGAAAGGTAAGATCTTTACCGTTATCGGTAGAGAAATCGCAGTTGCAGTAAAAGAGGGCGGCCCGGATCCGGCAAACAACAGCAAACTTCGTGATGTTATCGCCAAAGCAAAATCCAACAACATGCCGAACGATACAATCGAGCGTGGTATCAAGAAAGCTGCCGGTGACCTTGGTTCCGTTAACTACGAGCAGCTCACTTATGAAGGCTATGGACCGAACGGTATCGCGATCATCGTTGAGACCCTGACTGACAATAAAAACCGTACAGCAGCAAACGTTAGAAGTGCGTTCACAAAGGGCGGCGGAAACGTTGGTGCACAGGGCAGCGTATCCTTCATGTTCGACAAGAAGGGCCAGATCATCATCGACAAAGAAGAGTGCGAGATGGACGCTGACGAATTAATGATGCTTGCACTTGACGCAGGTGCAGAAGACTTCGCAGAGGAAGAGGACAGCTTCGAAGTGATCACAGATCCGGATTCCTTCAGTGAGGTTCGTGAAGCTCTTGAGAAAGAGGGCATCCCGATGATGCAGGCAGAAGTTACCATGATCCCGCAGAACTGGGTAGAAGCAAACGACGACGAGACAGTGAAGAAGATGAACAGAATTCTTGGACTGCTCGACGAGGATGATGACGTTCAGAATGTGTACCACAACTGGGACGAATAAAGCGAGCGAAGTTTAAAGAAACCGTATTCAAAACTCTCTCCCGCCAGATATCGACGGCGGAAGAGAGTTTTTTCTATATATAGTGTGTCGAAGATATTATAATAAGAAGAAAGGCGTATCAAAATGGCGAAAAATACCAAAACCAACGTTATGCGTTTGTTAGATAAAGCGAAGATCAAATACGAAGCGAAGGAATATCCGGTGGATGAGAATGACTTGTCGGGAAGCCATGCGGCGGACCTTCTGGGAGTGGACCATGGTAGCATGTTTAAGACTCTGGTCTTAAAGGGGGAAAAGACAGGTTA
>JAFUMF010000071.1 GCA_017482945.1 Lachnospiraceae bacterium | reverse complement strand
TTCATGTAGAAATGCCGGCATCTCTCAGGGTGCTTTCTAATTTAAATACCGTCGAAGATTTCGTGGAACTGGCAAAGAAAGACATGGATCTGGCCCTGAGACTGATGGAATATCGTGATTTTATCGAGGCTCCGTTCATGCAGGACATGCACGTAAGATGTGTCTACGAGGGCTTAAAAGGCCATGGAAACCGCCAGAATGCGCTGGAGGAGTTTTTCCTTGCACTGGGCGTGAAAGACCCGATCGAGCTGACTCTTTCCACCGCAAGAAAAGTCTATGACAATCCAATGGATGTGATCAGTGATAAGGTGGTTTTAAAGAAAAATACCTGGGGTTACATCTATATCGAGGTGCGCGCAGACGGAGAGTTCATTGAACTTCCAAAGAAAGTGATCACACAGGCTGACTTTGAGGATGACCGTTTCGACCTACGGTTTAAGATCCATCCGGAGCGGATGCACAAGGGCAAAAACCTCGGCGCGATCAAGCTGCTTACGGTGCACGGGGATACTCTGATCAAAATCGAGGCCATGGGCGACACGACTGTGGATATCACAGGCCGCGAACATGAGATCAGTAAGGCCAGCATCTGCCGTTATCTGAAACTGAGAGAAGATTATGAGAGCAAAACGTATGTGGAAGCTCAGACCTTAAACAAGCTCCAGAAGGAGTTGGATGCCATCCGCGGTGCCAATGGAAATTCTCTGGTCCTGTCCTTGTTGCAGGCAGAGACTTATCTGTATTCCGTACGCGTGGACCAGGCGGCACTTTGTCTCGATGACTGCAGAGACGAGATCGTCTATGAGCGCGAGAAATTAGGCACCTTATATTGCTTCTATCAGTATCTCCAGTACCGCACAAAGCCGGATCCGGAGAAAAAAGAGGCAGTCTTACGACTTTTCAGAAAGAAACTGGACGACAAAAAAGGCCGTTTCTATCTGCAGATGTTAATGTTAAAGCTTCAGCCGGCGGAGGATGAGGATGCCCCGGCGTTATTTGAAAGCTTCAAACAGCAGTACAAAAACGGCTGTCACAGCCCGTTTTTATATATTGAAACATGCAAACTCTTAGAGGCACACCCGGAACTTCTGTATTCCATGGATGCTTTTGAGATCCATGCGCTGTATTATGGTGCAAATAATGGAATGATCGGTGAGACTCTGGCCGGCGTGATCGCTTCTTTAGCGTCCGGTGCCAAGTTCTTCCACCGTCTGTATTATCGGATGCTGACCGTGCTTTACGAGCGTTTCCCGACCAAGGATATGCTTGCGGCCATCTGCTGCCTGCT
Source organism: Lachnospiraceae bacterium (assembly GCA_017482945.1). GTDB lineage: Bacteria > Bacillota > Clostridia > Lachnospirales > Lachnospiraceae > Pilosibacter. The sequence continues at coordinate 8,558 of JAFUMF010000071.1, read as the reverse complement.
GATCAAGGGCAATATCCGAAGCGAAAAGAGCTTTGCGTGGTATGAAAAGGGAATTGAAGAGGAGATCAGTCTCACAAGACTTTATGAATATTTCCTGTATTCCCTGCCGAAATCCTACGAAAAAATGATGCCGAAGCAGGTGCTCTTATATTTTTCTTACGAGCACACCCATTTAGACAGAAGAAGCCGTTCCAGACTTTATAAGAACATTCTGAACTATGTGGAGCGCGGCACAAAATTATACAAATCCTACGAGCGTTCCATGGAACAGTTTGCCATGGAGCAGCTCTTTGAATCCAGGATCAACAGCCGTCTGGCTGTGATCTACAAGCACATGATCTACCGCGACATCATCGACCCGCAGGTGGCGAAGGTTCTTCCGGCAATCTTAAAGTCCAACCGCATTTCCTGCGAGGACAGTGCCATGAAGTATGTGATCGTCTGTAACGAGCTTCTCACAGGAGAAGATGCGTACCCGCTCCAGGACGGTGTGGCCTATGTTCCGCTGTTCTTCGATGCCAGCGTGATCATGTTCCAGGACAGCTACGGAAACCGTTATGTGGACGTGCCGCATACAAAGGAGCCGGTCATGGACGAGCCGGAGCTGGAGAAGAAATGTTTTGAGATGTATCCGGAGCATGCGATGTTAAAGATGCGCGCGTGCCAGGAGATCATGAAAAAAGAGGAAATCGATGGAGAGGAGGCTGCGATCTTAGAGCGTGCCCTCGACGAACTCCCGGTAAAACCGCTTTACCAGCAGAAGATGCTGACAAAGATCATTTCCTACTACAAAGGACAGCTGCAGTACGAAGACGAGGCCATGGAAGGCGACGGCGGAACTTATCTGCTGCGGTTGGATAAGAAGAAATTAACCAGAGATGAGCGGGTGGACATCTGCGAAACTCTGATCTCACAGAATTACTTTGTGGAAAGCTACGGAATGATCAAAGAATTCGGAGATGACATGATCCGGGTGAAGAGACTCTTAAAGCTTTGCACAAAGATGATCTTACAGAATTTATTTGACGAGGACGAGCTGCTTCTCCAGCTTTCCTACCGTGTGTTCGCGGCGGGACATGGCGACAGTGTGATTCTCGATTATCTCTGCGAGCATTATAACGGAACCAGTGAGGCCATGTACAAGATCCTGGTTCAGGCAGTGAGAGAACATGTGGAGACTTACGACTTGGAGGAACGTCTCCTGGCGCAGCTGATGTTTACGAACAGTGATAAGCATCTGGACACTGTCTTTGATTTTTATGCCAGCAGAAAGAAGACCAGCGATATTATCGTGAAGGCGTACTTTACATTAAAGTGCGTGGGATATTTCCTGAATGATAAAATTCCGGGAGATAAGGTCTTTGCTTATCTGGAGGGTGCTGTGAACTCCAGCTCTGAGATCAGAAAGGTGCCGGAGATTTATATTCTGGCGCTTACAAAATTCTACTCCGGTCTGCCGTCTTTAAACGACGAACAGAGGGCGCTCTGCAAGCGCGCCATGTCTGTGCTGACAGACCAGGGCATGATCTTTGCATACTTTAAGAAGCTTGCGGCATATGCCGATATTCCGGGTGACATCATGGACAAGGAAATCGTTGAGTACCATGGTTCTCCGAACGGCCGCCCGATCCTGATGGTGAGGATCCTTCCGGATGAGGAGGAATTCCACGAGGAAGAGATGCGGATGGTCTACAAAGGGATCTATATCCGCCAAAAGCTTTTATTTGAGGGCGAGATCATGGAGTACGAGGTTTACGAGGATGAGAACGGTGTGCGTGTGAAAAAGGCCGAGGGCGAGATTTCCTGCACCGAAGTTCCGGCGGGCGATAAGAGAAATCGTTTCTCCTGCTTAAATGCCATGAGCCTGCACCTTGGAACCAAGGATGATCTGAAACTGAAAGAAACCATGACAAAATACGTGACCGATAATCTGGCAGTGGAAAAACTGTTCCCGTTGGCATAGAAAGGGGAACCAGATGGAAAAACTCATAATTGGAATTGACCTGTGCGATACTTACACTCAGGCGGCAGTCCTGGGCCGTGAGGAGACATGGGTCCTTCCCACCGTCATTTGCAGAAAAAAGACCATCGAAGAGTGGTGCATCGGTGAGGAAGCATATAAATATACGCTGGTGGGCGAGGGCGTGATCGTTGATAAACTGTTGAGCCTGGCACTGAAAAACGGTACTTCCACCATTGTGTCAACAAAATATGACGGAATCTGGCTGCTCTCTAAGTATCTGGAGAAGCTTCTGGATATGATCCGGGCGGAATATCCGGGCGTGCCGGTGGCTCAGCTTGTGATTTCCTTAAAAAACATGGAAATGAAGCTGATGGACCAGCTGATGGGCTGCGCCGATTATCTGCAGATTCCGAGGGACAATGTCCACATTGCCAGCCATACGGAGTGCTTTGTGTATTATGTACTGAGCCAGCGCCGGGATGTCTGGGGCGGTCAGGTGGGCATGTTTGCGCTGTCTGATGAGGACCTTCGTTACTATGAACTGAAGGTGACGAGAGGCCCGAGGCAGGTGACTGCACTTGCGGAGCATGAGGAGCTGGAGGAGGGCTTCAGCCTCAATGTTCTGGATTCTACATCGGGCGCAAGAATGGCCGATAAGATTTTGTGCGCATGCGCGGACAGATTGTTACAGAAAAAGCTGTTTTCATCCGTGTTCCTGACAGGAAAGGGATTTGCAAAGACGGACTGGGCACCGGATTTTATGAAGAAGGTGTGCCACAGACGGAGAGTTTTTGTGGAGCCGACGCTGTTTGCGAGGGGAGCTGCATTAAAGGCAGAAGATTATCTCCATGAGCGTACTTCCTATCCGTTTGTATGTATTTGTGAAGGAAAACTAAAATCCACCGTGACCATGGAAGTGGTGAAGCGTGATACGAAGGTGCAGATGGCGCTGGCGGTGGCAGGTGAGAGCTGGTATGAGGCGAGAAGTGTGCTGGAAGTAATTCTGGACAACCAGGATGATATCGAGCTTACGATCATCCCGCATCAGGACCCGAAGCAGAAACGAATCGTGAAGATCCCGCTGGAAGGTTTCCCGAAGCGTCCCAATAAGACAACGAGAGTCCGTATTGCAGCAGGATTTTTGGACGAGAAGACCATGGTGATCAAAATCGTGGACCGTGGTTTTGGCGAGTTGTTCCCGAAGACAGATGCAGAGATTCGTCAGGAGGTGCTGGTATGAGTTTGATTTTATGCAGACAGGAACCGGTCACTTCCCCGTATTTCATCGAGGAGCTGGGCATTCATATTTATTCTTCTCAGGAGCTTTGTTATGTGATCTACAATCATCCGCTTCTGGTGATGGAGGATTTTGTGGATGTGGGGCTTGCGGAGTTTTTGCGGTCTGAGCTTCGGATGCCGTTTTTGGCTGAGCGGATCGAGAAGTGGTTAGACGGGCGCGGAGCTTCGGATGAGTTGTTGTTTTTGATCCTTCAGGAGTGTGCTTATTATTCGCCGCAGGAACAGGCCAGATATCGGCAGGCAGTGACGAATCTGCGGAAGATCTCGGTGGATGAGTATGCGAAGCGTAGAGCAGATTATCATTATAGTCTGGGACTTTATGGCAGGGCGATCTCGATGTATGAGAAGATACTGGACGCTGGGAAAGAGAAGCATTTGTCTGGGGAGTTTAAGAGCCGGATCTGGAATAATATTGCGGCTTGTTATACGAAGCTGTTCTGTTTTCAGAAGGCGATGTATGCTTATGATTGTGCCTGGAATGAGAAGAGTGAAAAAGCATATTTGAAGCGTATGTACTTCCTGACACTCATGGAGCCGGAGCTGGAGATGAAGGATCGGTATAAGGAACTGATTGAGAAAGAGGATACTTGTGCCTGGGATGTGGAGGCTCAGGGCAGTATGGATGAGGCTGCGAATTCTAGCGAGGTGATTCGGCTTCAGCAGTTGTTTGAGAAGGATCCAATTAAACGAATCTCAGGAGCCGGAGAGATTATTAATGACTGGAAGTATCAGTATAGAAAGATGATTTAGTCAACGTGAAGCTCTTGACAAGTGTCTTGGTTTCTACTATTATTAGTTTTGATATCGTTTCATTTTGATATTTGTATATGTTGAATGGCTGGGAAGAAGAGGAGTAGGTTTTGCGCGCCGCCAGAGAGGACTGTCCGGAGGCTGAGAGACAGTTTGGGAATGCGGAGACTGAAGGTAGCTTTGGAGCCGGATCAGTGAAGCTGCAGTAGCTGGTCCCGGGTGGTTTCCGTTAATGACTGAATGAGATTGCTGTTTTAACTTACTGAAATATCAGAGGTGGGAACAGTGAATAAAGGTGGTATCGCGGTAATTCGCCCTTTGCATGTTTGCGCATGTGGAGGGCGTTTTTTTATTCCTGGAGTAAGGGTTTTGGACGTTTATTCTGGGGTGTTGGGGGAGGTGTGATCTTTTGATTCGTTTGAGACCTTATAAGCCCTCGGATGCCTGGAAGGTGCTGGAATGGTGGGATGGTGCCGACGAGGAGACGTTTGTGAAGTGGAGCTGTGGTAAGTTTGAGTATCCGCTGACGATTGAGCAGTTGGATGGTTATTTTAGCCAGTGGTGCCTGAAGGAGAAGTCTGGATGGCTGATGACGGCTCTTGATGAATCGGGTTCTCCGGTGGGGCATTTTATTATGCGGCTTGCTGATTTTAAGGCTGGATCGATCCGCATGGGATTTATTGTGGTGGATCCGGCTGCAAGAGGAAAAGGCTATGGCAAGAAAATGATCGCGAAGGCGCTGACTTACGCGTTTGATGTCCTTGGTATGAGGATCGTGACACTTGGGGTGTTTGAGAATAATCCTCAGGCGAAGGCTTGTTATGAGGCCGTCGGTTTTAAGGCGAAGGAATATGTCCCGGATTATCTGATTTATAAAGATGTGACGTATCCGGCTTATGAAATGGAGGCCGTCTGTCATGAATAAAAATAAGAAGAAGTTCCAGGGCAGCTGTGAGTCCTGTGCGTTTTATACTTACGATGAAGACTATGAGTACTATGTCTGCGAGGCGAATCTGGATGAGGATGAGATGTCTGCCTTTCTTCGGGGAGCGGATTTTTCCTGTCCGTATTACAGACCGGGCGATGAGTATCTGGTGGTCAGAAAGCAGATGTAAAAAGCGCCAACGGTGCGCCTTCATGAAAGGAGTTAGCCATGAGAAAAGAAGCTTTGGCAATTTTGACCGGAGCGGTGGTTCTTCTGGCATTGGGCTGCGGCAGTGAGCCGGAGATGATCCATGTGGACTGGGAGTGCGATGAAGGCACATACCAGCTTGCATTGGACAGGGAACACTGGAAAGTGGGAGAAACTGATGATGGAGGCATGGATTTTCAGAGTCTGGATCATGAAGACTTCGCATTTTCTGCATCAAAGTGGGAGGATTTGTCTTTTGGAGACGGTTTTAACTTCGAGGGATACTATGAGTATTTCGCGGAAGAACTGAAAGGACAGTACCCAGATGCAGAGGAAACGGGAATGGAGGTCACGACAGTTCAGAACATGACGATCATGGAGATGGGCGTCAGGTTCTATATCCTGGATACTCCATACCAGATCACATCCACAGTCGTCCATGCAGCCGAATGTGAGGACACACTGAACTTTGTGTTTATCTACCCGATTGAGGGAAATGAAGACCTGGCAGCCCAGTTTGACGGGCTTGTTGCCGGTGTCAGTTTCAAGAAATAACGATTATGGCACGGATGCCGCAAGTGTTGCGAAATGCCTTGCCTGTAACGAATAGAAAAAGGAGAATGAAAAATGAAAGAACTGGAAAAGACCTATAATCCGGCGGACATTGAAGAACGCCTGTACCAGAAATGGCTGGATAACAAGTACTTCCATGCTGACGCAGAGCGCGGCAAAAGAGAAGGAAAGAAGCCGTTCACAATCGTAATGCCGCCGCCGAATATTACCGGTCAGCTTCACATGGGACATGCACTGGATAACACCATGCAGGATATCCTGATCCGCTATAAGAGAATGCAGGGCTACGAGGCACTGTGGCAGCCGGGTACTGACCATGCTGCAATTGCGACTGAAGTAAAAGTTATCGATAAATTAAGAAAACAGGGCATTACGAAGGAAGAACTTGGCCGTGAGAAATTCTTAGACGAAGTTTGGAAATGGAAAGAAGAGTACGGTTCCAGAATCGTAAAACAGCTCCATAAACTCGGTACTTCCGCTGACTGGGACAGAGAACGTTTTACAATGGACGAGGGATGTTCCGACGCAGTACTTGAAGTATTCACAAAATTATATGAAAAAGGCTACATCTACAAAGGCTCCAGAATCATCAACTGGTGTCCAGTTTGCCAGACTGCACTTTCTGACGCAGAAGTTGATCATGAAGAACAGGACGGTTTCTTCTGGCACATCAACTACCCGATCGTTGGGGAAGAGGGCCGTTTCGTAGAAATCGCTACAACACGTCCGGAGACACTTCTCGGCGATACAGCAGTAGCTGTAAACCCGGAGGATGAGCGTTACAGCGATCTCATCGGCAAGATGTTAAAGCTGCCGCTTACAGACAGAGAAATCCCGGTTGTTGCGGACGCTTACGTTGATAAAGAATTCGGTACAGGCTGCGTAAAGATCACACCGGCTCATGACCCGAATGACTTCGAAGTTGGCAAACGCCACAGTCTTCCGGAGCTTTGCATTATGAACGATGACGCAACAATCAGCGCACCGGGCAAATATTTCGGTATGGACCGTTATGAAGCAAGAAAGACAATGGTAGAGGACCTGAAAGAACTCGGCCTTCTTGTGAAAGTAGTTCCGCATGCTCACAACGTAGGTACACACGAGCGCTGCGGCACAACTGTTGAGCCGATGATCAAGCCTCAGTGGTTCGTTAAGATGGACGAGCTTGCAAAACCGGCGATCGAGGCACTTAAGAGCGGTCAGTTAAAATTCGTTCCGGAAAGCTTTGGTAAGACATATCTCCACTGGTTAGAGGGCATCCGCGACTGGTGTATTTCCAGACAGATCTGGTGGGGCCACAGAATCCCGGCGTACTACTGCGAAGAGTGCGGCGAGATGGTAGTAGCAAAAGCATGCCCGGAGAAATGCCCGAAGTGTGGATCTGCACACTTTAAGCAGGATGAGGACACTCTTGATACATGGTTCTCCTCCGCATTATGGCCGTTCTCCACACTTGGCTGGCCGAAGAATACTGCTGAGTTAGAGTATTTCTACCCGACAGACGTTCTCGTAACAGGTTATGATATTATCTTCTTCTGGGTAATCCGTATGGTATTCTCCGGAATCGAGCAGACAGGCAAGAGCCCGTTCCACACAGTGCTGATCCATGGTCTGGTACGTGACTCTCAGGGCCGTAAGATGAGTAAGTCTCTTGGAAACGGTATCGATCCGCTCGAGGTGATCGACAAGTACGGTACCGATGCTCTTCGTATGACTCTTATGACTGGTAACGCGCCGGGTAACGACATGCGTTTCTACTGGGAGAGAGTCGAGGCGAGCAGAAACTTCGCAAATAAAGTATGGAACGCAAGCCGTTTCATCATGATGAACATTGAGAAGGCACCGGCAGCAGATGTGAAGCTTAGTGACCTTACAATGGCTGATAAATGGATTCTTTCTAAGGTAAATGCACTTGCGAAAGAAGTAACTGACAACATGGACAAGTACGAGTTAGGTATTGCTGTTCAGAAAGTTTACGACTTCATCTGGGAGGAATTCTGTGACTGGTACATCGAGATGGTGAAACCGCGTCTCTGGAACGATGAGGATACAACAAAGGCAGCTGCTCTCTGGACATTAAAGACTGTTCTGATCAACTCCTTAAAGCTCCTGCATCCGTTCATGCCGTTCATCTCCGAGGAGATTTTCTGCAACCTTCAGGATGAGGAAGAGTCCATCATGATCTCTAACTGGCCGGAGTTCAAGGAGGAGTGGAACTTTGCGGCAGACGAGCATGCCGTTGAGACAATCAAAGAGGCAGTTCGTGCGATCCGTAACGTTCGTACATCCATGAACGTACCGCCGAGCAAGAAGGCCAAAGTATTCGTAGTTTCTGAGAATGAAGAAGTTCGCGGAATCTTCGAGAACAGTAAGGTATTCTTCGCGACACTTGGTTATGCAAGTGAAGTTATGGTACAGGCTGATAAGGCCGGTATCTCTGAGGATGCAGTTTCTGCAGTAGTTGCTCAGGCTGCGATCTATATGCCGTTCGCAGAGCTGGTTGATATTGAGAAAGAGATCGAGCGTCTGAAGAAAGAAGAGGAGAAACTTACAAAAGAGCTGGCTCGTGTAAATGGCATGCTGGCAAACGAGAAGTTCGTAAGCAAGGCTCCGCAGGCGAAGATTGATGAAGAGAAGGCAAAACAGGCGAAGTATGCTCAGATGATGGAGCAGGTGAAAGAGCGTCTGGCACAGCTTGTAAAATAATATGTGACTTTTAGGAGGATTTCGTCCGGGCGTCGGCCCGGGCGGGATCTTGGGAACCCGGAACTCTGGAAGAATCCCTGGTCGGCATATGTCGATTCGGGGGAATTCCGGGCGATGGGTTTTTGTTGATTTTCC
>JAFUMF010000070.1 GCA_017482945.1 Lachnospiraceae bacterium | reverse complement strand
CTAAAATATCTTCTGAAAGTTTCCCGGTATGATTCATCATCTTCTTCTGCTCCTGTTTTTGCTTCGATTTTTATTTTTTCAGATATGCCTGTTTTGCTTCTGCAAACGCCTTGATGATCTGAATTGCGCCATCCATTCCTACCTTGCTGCTGTTGAGGCAAAGGTCATAGCTCTTTGAGTCGCCCCAGCGTTTGCTGGAATAATAGTTGTAATAGCTCGCTCTCTTTTTATCCGTTTTGATCATAATATCTTTTGCCTTTGCTTCGCTGATCTGGTGGCGATCCATTAAGGTTTTGATTTTTATATCATCGTCTGCTGTAATAAACACAGTCACGATATTCGGAAATTCAGCAAGTGCATAATCTGCGCAGCGGCCGATGATCACACAGGACTCTTCTTCTGCAATATGTTTGATCGTATCAAACTGCGCGAGGAAAATTTTATGATTCAGAGGCATATCCATATATGCAGAATTTGCGTATCCCACAGAATATGTATCCATTACAAGAGAATATAAGAAGCTGCTTGTAGGTTTTTCATCATGTGTCTCAAAGAGTTCTCTGCAAAGACCGCTCTTTTTTGCAGCCTGATCCAAAAGTTCTTTGTCGTAACATTTAATACCGAGCTCTTCCGCCAGCTTTTTACCGATATGTCTTCCACCACTTCCGCATTCTCTACCAATTGTGATAATCAAATTGTTACTCATAACCCACAGCTCCTTTCTGTATAAAAGCAAGTCTTTATATTTATATTATATAATATTATCCGAAAATTGCAATATTTTATTTTAATTTTTAATAAAATTGATACGTTTGTCACCGGAATGTACCAGACCGAGGTTCCGCCCATTTTATGGATTCCTGCGATTCAAAAAGGCTGCCGCGATATTCTTCGCGACAGCCAAATCATCTTCTTATTGCAGTGTATTTAATAATTTCTGGAAATATTCCGGAAGCGGAGCTGAATATTCCATGTATTCTCCGGTTCTCGGATGCACAAAACCAAGCACTCCTGCATGGAGCGTCTGGCCCTGGAGCTTGTATGGACATTTCGCCGGCCCGTAAACTGCATCTCCAAGAAGCGGATGATTGATGCTCGCCATGTGGACACGGATCTGGTGAGTCCTTCCTGTTTCCAGTCGGCACTCGATGTGAGTGAAGTTTTTAAAGCGATTTAACACTCGGTAATGTGTTACGGCATGTTTTCCGTTTTGATGATTGATGCACATCTTTTTACGGTCCTGGGGATGGCGTCCCACCGGAGCATCGATCGTACCCTCCTCATCTTTTAAAACACCATGGACGATTGCCTGATAACGTCTCGTGATGCTGTGCTCTTTTAACTGCTCTGCAATGGATGTATGTGCAAGATCGTTTTTGCAGACGATCAGGATACCTGTGGTATCCATGTCGATCCGGTGGACGATTCCAGGACGAAGGACACCATTGATGCCGGATAAATCGTCACGGCAATGGTACATCAGAGCATTAACAAGAGTGCCTGTATAATGACCTGCCGCCGGATGTACGACCATTCCCTTCGGTTTATTTACCAGAATCACGTCATGGTCTTCATATACAATTTCAAGCGGAATATCTTCCGGCAATATTTCAGGCTCCACAGCTTCCGGTACTTCAAAAGAAATCACATCTCCTTCGGTTACCTTATAACTGGCTTTTACTGCCTTCTGCCCCACGTAGACTTCACCGGATTTTAAAAGTTTTTGAATAAATGAGCGGGAAAGTTCCTCACATTGTTCCGATATAAATTTATCGATGCGGTCGCCTGCCAGCTCTTCTGTTACAAAAATCTCCTGCTTCACCTTATTTCTCCTTCATCGATAAGAAATCCATCTCTTCGTCTTTGTAGAAGAATCCTGTCAGAAGGATCAAAAGACCTGCTGAAACGACCACGTAACAATCCGCCACATTGAAAATCGGGAAATCGATCAGGCTAAAATAAAGAAAATCCACAACAAACCCACGGCTGACTCTATCGATCACATTTCCAACTGCACCGGATGCCAGTAATACCATGCAGCCAAAAAGCGGATAATATCTCTTTCCGGCAGGCATTTTATAAAGGAACAGCAATACTACGATCACTACAGCGACAGCCACAATCAGGAAAAACCACTGTTTTCCCTGCAAAATTCCGAATGCTGCACCGCGGTTTTCGGAATAGAGAAGCTCGAACACTCCATCAATGAGGACAATCGGGCCATTGACACGAAGTCCGTTGTATGCAAGACTCTTGGTCCACTGGTCAAATGCGATCAACACCACGGATAACAGGCCAAAGAGACCATAACGCTTAAAAATCAAGTTCATTCTATTCTCCTTACATAATAGAAGAAAGTGCCTGCTCCATCTCTTCGTCTGTCACGGTTCGGTCAATATAGGCATGACCAAGCTGATCGAGAAGGATGAATTTAATCACTCCGGCTTCCATTTTCTTATCATTCTTTGTTGCCGCAATGATATCCTTTGCAGAAAGGCCGGATATTTTCATCGGCATATGACAGCGTTCCATAGACAGACGGTAACGCTCAACATCTATTTCGGACACCAGACCACGCTTCGCACAAAGATTCATGGCAGCCAGTGTTCCCAGGGCAACACAGTGGCCGTGAAGCAGTTTAAAATCCATCAGCTTTTCTACGGCATGGCCCAGAGTATGGCCAAAATTCAGCGTCGCGCGTTCATTCTGCTCTGTTGGATCAATTTCCACGACTTCTCGTTTGATGAGGTTGCTTCCCTCTACCAGTGGACGTAAGACCTCCGGTTTACGCTCCATAATGGTATCCAGATTCTCTAAGATCCATTCAAAATACGCCTTATCACGAATCAGACCATGCTTGATCACTTCTCCCATACCATTGGAGAACTGCTCCTCCGGGAGTGATTTAAGAACTGATACATTGGTATATACAAGCTTCGGCATATGGAAGGCGCCGACCATGTTTTTGTAAGCATCAAAATCAACGCCGGTCTTTCCTCCGATACTGGAATCCACCTGGGATAACAGAGTAGTCGGGATCTGAATAAAACCTACGCCGCGAAGATATGTTGCTGCGGTAAAACCACATAAATCACCGACAACACCACCGCCAAGAGCAATCAAATAATCTTTTCGGTCAAATTTGTTTTCGATCAGATGTTCATAAACACCACGCACCGTATCGAGATTCTTGTTTTCTTCTCCGGCCGGGAACACATAAGAAGTCACAGCTCTGCAGCAGTCGGATGCGACCTTTTTGATTTCTTCCAGATAAATCGCCGCAACGTTGGAATCGGTAACAATACAGAGTTTTTTCTTCTCACATCCAAGCTTTTTCAGCTCCTCGCCAAGACCAGAAAAGGTCTCAGTCAGTACAATATCATAAATCGGCTCCCCGTCCAGTCTGACGGTCAGTCTTCTCTCATGTTCAGTATTCATTCGGATGCCTCCTTGATGCTATTTGTATTTTAAGAGGGTCACGACCGTTCGGCCCTTTTTCGTCTGACCGCCGGCACGATCGAATTTGAATTTTCCGATTCCTCGAATGGAAAGAATCTCTCCCTCTTTTAAATTTCTGGAAACCTGTGAAGCTATCTGGCCATTCACGAAAACCTTTTCTGCTTCAATATATGCGGCCGCCTTAGTTCTGGAAAGACGTCCGCAGAGAGCAACAATGCTGTCTAACCGGATGGAACTTACTGTCCCCTGGATTTCTTCAAATTCCGGTTTTAAAATCTCTCCGGCTTGTTCTGTGATCTCCACAGAGACTGTTGTGTGGCGAATCGTTGTCAGATTCTCGGAAAGATAGCGGCTCATCTTTTTTAATACGAAGACATACGCATCTCCATCTTTGATCACAATGTCGCCTAACATGGACCGCTCAATTCCCAGATTCATAATTGCTCCGAGATAATCCCTGTGACTCAGTTCCTCAGCAAACTTCCTGTTGACCGGTGAAAGCTTCATACAGTCATAGGGCGGATCCAGTAGTTCCTCCTCATAAGACGGGAGAAAACAGACAACTTTCCTCTCTGACGACTCAAAGCCGCCGGAAAGAACGAACCTTACCGGCGGCAGCATGCCAGAAATACTATGGAAAATCGTCTGTTCACTGAGATTCAGAAAGTCGGTATTGACCGGAACATCTCTCCGAAAACATGTCTCGGCAAGTTCCTGGATCCTTTTTCTGAATAATTGCTCTTCTTTTTCCATACACTCTTAAATATGAATATTGAGACCGGAAATATCTACACTACCACCTGCGAGAAGGTCCTGAAAATCGCCGGAAAGCTCAACTGTCTGCGGAGTTGCAATAAAGATATAGCTGGAAATCTTCTGAAGATTGCCGTTCATGGAATATGTAGCACCGGATGTGAAATCAATGATTCTCTGGGCTGTTTCTGTGTTGATTCCTTCCATATTAAGAACAACGGCCTTACCTGCTAACAGGTAGTCACAGATTTCCTTTGCATCTTCTAAGGATGTCGGTTTGATCAGGGAAACTTCCATACCGCGACGCATGGATACAACCTTATTGCTTGCATTTGTATTTGCTCTTGTCGGTAAGAAGCGCGGTTTTGAAGCCTCCGGCTCATCAAAATCATCATCAAACTCATCAGCTACAGGCTTCTTATTAAACAGGCTCTTTTTCGGCGGTTTGTCATCATCCTCATAGTCATCATCTAAGAAGTAATCGTCATCTTCATCGTTATCTAAACGCATTGTGTCCATCAGTTTTGTCAGGAAACTCATTCTTATAATCTCTCCAATCTATCTGGAACCAAAAATTCCGGTTCCTACTCTAATCATAGTTGCGCCTTCTTCCACAGCGACCTCATAGTCTCCGGTCATACCCATGGACAGCACATTCATAGTACCATTATCAATGTTTTTAGTTTTGATGTCAACATATAATTGATACAAATCTTTAAAATGTTTTCGATTTTCTTCTGCATTTTCGACATATGGTGCAATTGTCATAAGTCCTCTTACGCAGATGTGCGGGAATGTCTTGATGGTCTCAAGGACAGGAATTACCTCATCCATTTTCAGTCCAAACTTGCTCTCTTCTTCTGCAACATTGACCTCTAAAAGGATATCTTTTACGATGTCTCTTTTAGCGGCTTCTTTTTCAATTTTCTCTGCCAGATGAACACTGTCCACCGAGTGGATCAGCACAACTTTATCAATGACCTGTCCCACTTTATTGGTCTGTAAGTGGCCGATCATGTGGAATTTTGCATCCTCCGGCATCTGCGGATACTTCTCTGTGATTTCCTGTACTTTATTTTCTCCAAAATCTCTGGAGCCGGCCTCATAGGCCTCTGTGAGCATGGAAACTGGCTTTGTCTTGCTTACCGCAATAAGAGTAACCTCTTTCGGGTCTCTTCCTGCCCGCGCGCACGCTGCCTCCATACGGGCTTTTACTTCTGCATAATTAACTGCAATCGACATTGTCTTGCAACCTCCGGTTATTGATATATGATCATGCCATTGGCAGTCACTGCCGCGGCATTTAAAACAATATGGTCGTATACGGAAAGACCGTAATCTGTGCCTTTTTTCACGGTGTAGTATTCGTCATTGGAGTTGAGCACTTCAATTTTACGGAACGCGGTATAACCACGGTTGATATTATAGACACCCTGAAGAGAGGACATCGTTCCGACCTGATAGCGGTCCTGGGAATTCTCTTTTACCAGATAATCGCCGGCTTTCAGTTCGCTCTTTTCTCCTGCATCGATATAATAATATTCATCGTCTGAATTATAAATATCACAGGAAACAAGGACCACGCTCGGTCCATTTTCTGTGAATGTTTCTTTATAGAAACCTCGTGCTGATCCAGTTGATGATCTCACAAGGAAATCCTTCGGAATCAGATAGAAATCCACGTCTGCAACGGCTGTTCTCGGAATTTTAAGGCCCTTCACTTCTTCCGTGATGATCTCAAAATCGACAAAACGATCAGAAGCAAATTGTTCCATATATTTCGTAAAGTCCAGTTTTCCGTAAATTCCTCCGTCCGCGCCGGTAAAAATACTAAAACCAGCATTGGTTCTTAACTCTTTTCCTGTGAATCTGACTGAAAGTGTTGACTTTCCATTATAAAGGACCTGTTCCTCTTCACGAAGCGGAAAAACGATGGACCAGTCATTGGATGTGATCAATTTGTACGCCGGTGCACTGATTTCTACCATCTGGCCGGACTTAACCGAATTCTTTGTGTAATTGGACTTATCAAACATCTCCGCTGTCACCTGGGTCGGTTCCAGTTTTTCCATTCCATCCACAGTATAGGATACAATTCCGGCATCATCCGCGCGGATTTGTTCAAAGTTTACTCCCATCTCTTCGATTACACTGTCCAGATTTTTTAACGCGTCCACATTTACATATTCCAGGACCTCAGAATCCAGGGCATATTTTGTATCATATACCTCACTGAATTTTTCATCATCGTAGGTCTGGCTAAAGGACGAAAGCTGTTTCTTTAATGAGGACAAATTCTCTTTAGAGAGTGCAACGGATCCGTCGGTCTTTTCTTCCAATAATTTCGAAAGTGTACCGGTCTCATCAATGGAATAAATTCTTGTTCCTACTGCAGCTCGTTTTCCCTCTCTCAGGTAATAGTTGATATTTCCTGCACGATCCGTATATCTTGGTTCTTCTGACCTGAGGATAATTCCTGCATGTCTCTGGTCATTCACAATACTTCCTTCGACCACTTCATAAAATTCTATTTTATCACGCTGCATATACGTATAAAGATAAAAAGCCATATACGCAAAGATCAGTGCGAACATAATCATGCCGATATTAATATTAAGAGGTTTCCGGTAACGGATTATCTTGTTGTTCTTCTTTTTTGCCATAATGCCGCCCTCCAAAAAACTCCCTTGGGATAATGGGAGTTTCCTCTATTATAATGGTTACACGGGAAAAGTGCAATAAAAAAGGCATAAACAATATTACTTGTTCATGCCGTTTATATCCATTAAGGAGCGGTCATTTATAATGCAACCAGAATCATATCTTTTGCAATTTCCGGCAGCTCTTCTTTATCCTTGGATACGCTTAATACAAAGTTAACATGGTACTTTGCACTAATCTGATCTAACTCAGCGAGAGTTGCTGTAAGGTCTTCACCCTCAAGGCTAGCAAGTTTGATGAAGCTGTCAAGATACATAACCTCAAGATCGTGATCCTGGGAAATAATTCCACAAAGGAAGCCAACAAATGCTTCAGCTGTATGTACCGGGAATTCAGCTACGTTGATAAGACGGATCTTATTGCTGAGCTCGTACATGTGCTTTGCGCTCTTATCTAAATAAACGATAGAACCTTTAGCTTCTTTAACAGCTGTGTTAGCCATATCTAATAAATATTTTGTTTTTCCTTTACCTTTGTTTCCTGCGATGATCTGAACCATAATGATCTCCTCCTTGAATTTATATAATTTGTATAAAAAGTCAATTTTTATATGTTTCGATTATAGTCTATATGCTGAAAAATTGCAACGATTATTTGTCAATTTTCGAAATTATCTCAGTCATGTCCTCATATAGAGCATTTCGACTGTCTGCTTTCATAATGACGGAAGCATATTCTTTTCCGTCTGCTGTCCTTGTTCCCATGATCAAACAGTAGCCTGCAGCCTGAGTTGTGCCGGTCTTTCCGCCAAAAACAGTCAATCCTTCCGGAGTTTCTGTCTTTCCGTTCATATAATAATTACCGACTCCCCAGGTGGCACTAAGAGCGTTGCCGTCTGCGTCTGAATACTGGGCAATGTGGTCATGAGCACCGATGATCGTCCGGAACTGATCGTATTTTAGCGCCTCATTGAACATCAAGTACAAATCATAGGCCGTAGTATAATGATCTTTAGAGGTTAGTCCGTTGGCATTGACAAAGTGTGTGCCTGTGGCACCGATCCTTGCAGCCTCCTCGTTCATCATC
Organism: Lachnospiraceae bacterium; assembly: GCA_017482945.1. Taxonomy (GTDB): domain Bacteria; phylum Bacillota; class Clostridia; order Lachnospirales; family Lachnospiraceae; genus Pilosibacter. Next base: position 9,231 of record JAFUMF010000070.1, on the reverse strand, counting down.
TCAACAAAGCCTTCGATCGAGCCGCCAACATGGACAGCGATCGCATTCGCAGCATCGTTTCCAGATGGGATCATAAGTCCATAGAGCAGATCCTCAAGACTCATGACATCTCCCGGCTTTACACCGGCCATAGACGAACCGGACTCTGTAATAATTGCTGCATCGGTTACAGTGACCTGGTCTTGCAGATTTCCATATTTTAGTGCAACGATCGCAGTCATGATCTTTGTTGTGCTCGCCGGATTCATCCTTGCAAACACATTTTGTTCAAAAACAGCATCGCCTCCGCCGATTTCAAATACGCCGGCGGCATCTGCAGTCAACGATGTTTCTGTTTCATCCACTGCATATGCTACACAAAGTTCCTCTGCAAATGCACCAGAAAAACCGTCTGAACGATTTGTATCAAATCGGTCCAGGCGATTTTCAAAAGAATATTCTTGTTCGAGTACCACTTCTTTCTGGCATCCGGTCATAAGTAACAGGGATGCCAGAAGCATGAGCGCTGCTCTAACTCTTATTTGTACATTTCTCGCCATTCCAGATCACCACGGTCCAATGCCTTGATGAGAAGCTCCGCAGTTGCCAGATTCGTTCCAAGAGGAACATTGTGCATATCACAAAGCTGTACAGCCTTGTTTACATCCGGCTCATGGGACTTCGGAGTCAACGGGTCACGGAGGAAGATCACAAGATCGATGTCATTGTTCTCGATCTGGGCACCCATCTGCTGTTCGCCTCCGAGATGGCCCGGAAGATATTTGTGAACAGTGAGGTTTGTCACTTCCTCGATCAGTTTGCCGGTGGTACCGGTGGCATAGAGATTGTGCTTACATAAAATTCCCTTGTAAGCGATGCAGAAATTCTGCATAAGTTTTTTCTTGGAGTCGTGGGCGATCAGTCCTACATTCATAATGATTCCTCCTAGTTTTCCACTTTGCTTTGCTGGAGACCGACATTTAAAACGATGCCGACCCCTATATAAAGACTCACCAGAGAGCTGACGCCGTAACTGATAAACGGCAGAGGAAGTCCGGTGTTGGGAAAGACACCAGTGGCTACTGCGATGTTTGTAAAAGCCTGGAATCCGACAAGTGCAGCCATACCGGTACATAAAAGTTTTCCGGATAAGTCTCTCGCTCTTCCTGCCATTCTGAGACATTCAAATACGAACATCAAATAGAAGAACAGAACGATCATGCACCCCATAAATCCCAATTCGTCCCCGATTACGGAAAAAATGAAATCAGTATGCTCTTCTGATAAGAAGTTTCCGTTTTTCACTGAAATGGCCGTGTCGTTAAACAGTCCTTTTCCATATAACTGGCCGGAACCGATCGCCATCTCCGAGTTTTCCTGCTGGAGATTCAGGTCTGCGTATTTATCCGGGTTGATGAACGCCAGAATACGGTTGACCTGATACGGTCTTAAAAACGGAAGCATATCAAGCTGCGCCAGATAAAGAATCAGGCTCAAACTTGGCACTCCGACGGCCAATGCGCCTAAAATCCATTTGTAACTGATTCCTGCGACGTAAATCAGACAAACGATCATGACCATAATTACGATACTGGTCGAGAGGTCCGGCTGTTCCATAATCAGTAAAAGCGGAACGGCCGCCAAAAGAGCCAGCGTGATCAATGTGACCGGATGGTCAATCTTTTCCTGGTTCTTTTGAAGGAACCAGGAAAAGAATACGATCAATCCGATTTTTACAAATTCAGACGGCTGAAATCTTCCGATTACCGGAAGAGTGATCCAACGCTGGGAACCGGTACCTGCACCGCCAAGCTGGCCGGCGATCAGTACCGCCAAAAGGATTCCAATACAGCCTAAATAAATCAGACCGGTAAAATGAAGTAAGTACCGATAGCTAAACAGCGACAGGATAATCGCGATTATCAGTCCGCCAAACAGACCGATGAGCTGTCTGTTAATATACGACCGGTCTCCGGCAACTGCACTGTTGATGACCATTAGTCCAATAAAGTTTAAAGCCAGCACAGAAAACAGGAGCCTGAAATTGTAATTTCTGAAATTATACTCTGAAAGCATTTCTAATAAGTCCCCTTGGTGAGCAGGACACGAACCGGCATACTGACATAAAGAACTGGCAGTTTTTCAGACGCTTCTTTGTCTTCCACATGCGTGATCTTGATTTCCAGGCCGCTCGTATCAATTTCCATGTATTTTGAAATGGCTTTTATCATGTCGTCTTTGATCATTTCGAGAATTTCCGTTGTACATCCCGCCCGGTCAGCGATCAATACAAATTGAAGCCGCTTCTTGGCGATCGTTCCGGAATTTCTCTTAGTCAGGATTTCAAAGAGGCTAATCAACCTCTTATGCCCGCTTTAAAAGCCCGGCGAATTTCGTAAACAATCCACGCTTTTTCTCAAGATCCATTAACGGTACCTCCTGACCAAGTACCCTTTTACAGATATTGAGATAGGCCTGTCCCGCAAATGAATTTGTTCCCACAAGCGGTTCGCCCTGGTTGGTCGATATTACGATTTCTTCATCGTCCGGTACTGCGCCGATGATCGGGATACCGAGAATATCGGTCACGTCTTCGATGGACATCATATCGCCTCTGCGGACCATATCCATCCGGATCCGATTGATGATCAGATCGATCTTCGTAATGTCTCCGGCCTCCAGAAGGCCTACGATCCGGTCGGCATCGCGGATCGCCGATACCTCCGGCGTTGTCACCACAATTGCGCGGTCAGCGCCTGCGATGGCATTTTTAAATCCCTGCTCGATTCCGGCGGGACAATCTAATAGTACATAATCGAATTCTTCTCTTAAATCGTCCACCAGCTTCTGCATCTGTCCCGGACTTACCGCGGACTTGTCCTTCGTCTGGGCGGACGGTAGTAAAAACAGGTTCGGATATCTTTTGTCTTTTATAAGGGCTTGCTTCATACGACAATTCCCCTCCACCACGTCCACAAGATTGTAGACGATGCGGTTTTCCAGTCCCATGACCACGTCCAGGTTTCTGAGTCCAATATCTGTATCGATCAGAACTACTTTTTCTCCCAGCATGGCAAGACCGGTTCCGACATTCGCAGAGGTCGTCGTCTTGCCTACACCCCCTTTACCGGATGTAACAACAATGACTTCACTCATAAGAATATCCTCCTGTATTCAGTTGTTTCACGCAGTTCGCGCATGGAGTCACAAGCTTAGACTCTATCAGTACTATTTTACATGAAAATCCGAAAATTTTCCAGTATTAAATGAAATTTAATGAACTAAAAAAGTTCTTTTTTATCGGTTCCGAACAAATTCGGCCATTTTCTACAAGAATCATCATCGGTCCGCGTCCTAAAAGTTTTCCTCGTTCCGCTTTCTGGAAATTTAAGTCGGAAATTTTTACCTGGTTTGGCGCCATTTCAAAAGCCACGACCACGGCGTTGATATTTCCGGAAATTCCCGCAAGGGCTGCGCCTTTCAGACTGCCAAGGACAATGATATTGCCCTTGGCCGCCACTCTCGCACCTTTGTCCACGTCTCCGATGATCACGATGCTTGCCTCTGATTCCAGAACATCGCCGGCCCGGAGTGTTCCTTTATAGAACTGCCCCGTATTGGACGAAAGCTCCATCAGCTTTTCATTGAGCGCCTTTTCACAGCGCTCGATCCGGTTGGCATCGGAATCGATGAGACATAAAATCTCAATACTGGAATTTTCCGTAATGGTATTTACGATTTGAAACTCCTCATCTGCTGTAAGCGATCTTCCCTCTAATGTCAGCGTCATCTGCGCTGCGCCCCAGAATCTGGCAGTCTCTTTGAATTTCTTTTCCACTGCCTGCAAAAGCTCATGAAACGAAAGTTCCGGGTCCAGATATACGGACATTCCGGCCTTGTTTCCTTTAATCACAACCGCGTTTCGCATAGAAGAAGCTCCTTTCCTAGTCGCTGATTTCTACGTCAGATACATTCAGAGCACTGTTGTTTAAGATGTAATCCAGGTCTGTGTAATCATAATAATAGCGATAAATATTTTTCGCAGCAGTTGCCGCATTGGTAGATGTATAGCCGTACGGAATATTTACTGTCACGGCAACTTCCGGATTCTGGTACGGGGCAAAGGATACAAAGAATGCATGGTTGATCTTATGACCATTCTTGACCTCCTCGGCTGTACCGGTCTTTCCTGCGATATCTACTTCAAGATCTGTGAAGATCCTTCTTGCAGAACCGTCAGAAATAACCTCTCTCATACCACGGTGAACGGTCGTCCATGTGGTATCGGAAATATCGATGGTGGAACGAAGTTCCGGACTAAAGTCTTTCACGAGATTTCCCTGAGAATCCGTCATCTTATCTAATAAACTTAAATTATAAACATTTCCTTTGTTAGCCATCGCTGTGACATAGCGGGCAAGCTGAACGTTGGAGTAAGAGTTTTTACCCTGTCCAATGGAGGATGCCTCCGGCTTTTCCGTGGTCATCTGCGGGGCTTTTTCGGAAATCTCAATGCCAGTGGTCTCATTGAGACCGAACATGGTCGCATATTTCTGAATCACTTCGATACCTTTCTCAGGATCATAGCTTCCATCCTCTGCAGTGGAGAATCGGTGACCCATTTCTGAGAAGAATACGTTACAGGAGTTCATGATACCATGTTCTGCATCCAGAGGACCATGCATGCCCGGGTATACCCAGCACTTCAGATATGGACTGATTTCCTGGTACTGACCGGTACAGTTTACAGTCTCGGTAAGGCCGATCACACCTTCTTCCAGCGCTGCAACAGCGATGATCGGCTTGAAGGTGGAACCCGGCGCTTTCTGGGCCTGGGTCGCATTATTAAACAACGGAAGGGATAAATCGTTGTTTAATTTATTGTAATATTCCGCATCCACCGTACCGGAGAATTTGTTGTTGTCGTAGCTCGGATACGTTACAAGAGCACGAACTTCACCGGTATTGACATCCGTGATCACGCAGCTTGCGGAACATGGATCTAATGCCAGCTGGGCCGGCGTGATCTCAATATCAGAAATCTTCTGTCGGATGAACTGGAATGCGTGTTCGTCTCCGTTCTCTTCCAGAAGACGGACCTCGTTCTCATCATAGGCCAGAATATTCTGGGAGAACAATGCAAGGCAAAGCTCTTTACCGGTTACCACATTGTTGTTGATCAGATAGCGGTAAATCTTCTTTGCAAAAGCCTTATCATTCTGAAGATCTTCCATCACGTAATCAACGATCACCTGATAAATATGGTCCGCGTCGGAATATCTGGACTCGATATTCAGTTTTGTCGTGTCGATCCAGCTGTCGGCAATTCCGGCATAGAGATAATCTCTTAAGCTGATCGTATCGGCCTTCCAGTTGGCATAGGCATCGGAATTCTGGTCGATCTTATCTGTTAAAATGATTCCATCACTTACAAGGAAGGAGTAGATATACTGCATGTACGTGAACATGTCCTCCGGAAGATCGATGAGATCAGTCGCATTCTCATTCATGAGTTCCGAACGGATACCTGCTGTTACCTCCGCCCTTGCATTGCTGTATTTCGCATAAATATTTTTCTCGACCTGGGACGCCTCGACCGCGGAGAACGCGTTCATATCCAGCACATTGTTGTTGATCAGCTGGTAGTAGGCATCTTTTACCGGGATCGGGATGTTGGAGGCCTTATTGTAATCGTCCTCAGTCAGATCACGGTTTACAAGCTTATCGGTGATAATACCGGCAAGCTGCTGTTCCAGAATGTGATATACACCGATCTGCAGGTCACGGTCGATGGTCAGATACACATCGTTTCCGGCAACCGGAGCAGTCTGCTCGACAATTTCAAGGATTCGTCCAAGGCTGTCTACATACATCCTCTGGGAGCCTTTTTTACCCTGCAGCTCTGTCTCCATAGACGCTTCGATACCCGTCTTACCGACCAGATCCGTCAGTTCATAATCCGGATCGACTTCCTGAAGTGTCTCCAGTTCATCCTCCCATACTTTACCGATATAACCGATGATCGGAGCAAAATAGATGCTGTCGTTGTATACGCGGATCGTGGATTTCTCGATGTTCACGCCCTTTAAATCTGCAGAGTTTTCCAGGACGTCTGTCATGGTCTCCTTGCTGACATTGGAAGCAACCGTGGTGGACTCGTATTTTCTATAGGCAGTGAAGCCCATGGTGTAGCGGATGTTGATGATTCCGAGCGCTTCCTCGTCAGTAAGCTCGATCAGATTTCCCTCTGCATCCTTCAGTTCATTCAGACCATACGTCGTCTTTCTCTTCTCAAATATCTCCCGAGGTGTGATCGTAGACGGATAATCTCCCTTTTCATCGTCCAGTTCCGTCGTGGATCTCAGTCCGTAATGGTCGGCGATAAATCGTTTTCTTGAGGTCTCACTGGTTGTCGTATAGACCATTTCTCCGGAAGAATCAAATCCAATAGAGAATTCTCCTTCTACTTTTTCGCCATGGCGGTTCAGGATCTGCACCAGTTCCAAAAGCATCAGGTTCCTGTCATTGGTCCTTGTATAATCACCGTTATCCTGGATCGTTACATTATAAGAAAGTTCATTGTACGCCAGCACATTTCCATTCACATCATAAATGTTTCCACGGGTACTCTGGAGCTTGATCTCCTTTTCTGTCTTTGTCATATAGGATTCCTGGTATTCCTCACCGTGGATAATCTGGAGGTCAAAAAGGCGCATGGAAAGAATCCCGAACAAGCCAACAAAGAAAATGCCCAGGATGAACAGTCTGGAAGCCAGAACCTTTTTTAAAAATTCTTTTCCTATTTCCAGTAAGTCATTAAACAATCGTTGTGTCTCTCCTTTTTTCCATCTCTTCCAGCTTTCTGCTGATAAACAGGAACAAGCGGTAAACGACCAGTGTGGTCACAACAGTAAAAATAGTCTCCGGCACAATCATATTCACCAGATAATAGCCGAAACTCAGTCTTCCACGCACGAGGAATCCAAACACATACAAATAGAAATTGTACGCGAACTCATTTAGTGCACAGAGAACCAGCGGCAGTGTAATATAGTCCTCGTAATAGTATTTCGTACAGATTCCGTTGACATATCCCATCCAGATATAAAACAGTGTGTAAAATCCCAGTGCACCGCCGGACGACAAGTCCAGAAGCAGACCTGCCACCAGGCCATAGAGCATTCCTGAATTGCTTCCCCTGATAAATCCAAAGGTGAAAATCAGGATCAGAAGCAGGTTCGGATACACCGCCAGAAACGGCATTAACGGAAACACACAGGTCTGCACCACGAATGCCAGAACGATCAATATTAAGTTGACTGCAATTCGTTTTATGTTGTTATTCATTATAAATCAGGCCCCGCATCCTTTAAATCCGTGATGACCAGGACCTCCTGCAGTCTGTCGAACTGGGCCACAGGGATCACATCGCCGGATTTTGTCAGATTGTCACTGTAATCGACTGTAATATCAGTCGCATAACCGATGAGAATTCCAGGCAGGAATTTTCCGCTGATGTTGGATGTCACGATCATGTCTCCATCCTTGATATCATCATCTTTTTCCATATAGCCAAGGTTTAACCGGCCTTCGTTGTAGAGCTTTAAGTCGCCGGAAACAATACAGGTATCGCCTGACTGCTGCGCCATGGCGCTGACCTCGCTGGAATCATCAATGATGGAGCGGACAGTAGCATAATTGGCTCCCACGTCTGTGACAATACCTACAAGACCGCCGCCTGCGATCACGTTCATGTCTTCCTTGATCCCGTCCTCCGAGCCTTTGTCAATACGAAAGACGGAAAACCAGGAACCGGTGTCCTTTGCAATAATACGCGCACCGACCTTGCTGTACTGCATATACTGGGTATCCAGCTCGTAAAGATTTCTCAGACGTTCCAGTTCCAGCTGCTCTGCGCGAAGTCTTGTATTTTCCTCTGTAAGCTCATCGACTCTGGCCTGAAGTCTCGCGTTCTCCTCGAGAGCAGTTTTTAACTCCCGCATATTGCTGGCTTCTTCATAAATACTTCCACCGACCGCGTTGACGCCGGACTGGATCGGCACAAGGACATATCCCACCGCATTTCTCAGTGGATTCAGCAAACTGCCCTTTAACGATGTGATACCGATCATGCATATACAAAATATCGATAAACCAATTAAAAAATATCTGGTGTTTTTCATTCTTATAAAAATCCCCGTTCTTTCAGGCTCACATAGGAATTATCTCCTATAATGATATGGTCTAACAGCGGAACTCCCATCAATTTTCCCGCCTCTGCCACCCGTCTTGTAAACAGGCAGTCATCATCGCTGGGTGTGGGGTCTCCACTCGGGTGATTGTGAAGGAGAATCACCCCCGTCCCACGATGTTTCAATGCTTCAATAAAAATTTCCCGCGGAGTCGACAGGGACGCATTGACGGTCCCAATGGAGATATCCACGTCTTTTAGCAGGACATTTTTCATATTCAGGACCAGCACTTTTAAGTGCTCCTGTTCCATGTGCCTCATTTCTTCCATAAAATAGTCTGCGATTTCCGATGGATGACTGCACACAAAGGTACCGCCGGTACGTGCGGATTTCCAGATCCGTTTGGAAAGCTCACCGATGCACGCAAGCTGGATCGCTTTCACGTTTCCGATCCCGCGGACTTCCTTGTAATCCGGCAGTGAATGATGAAGAAGGCCGGGAAGTCCCGAGGGATCTCCCAGCTTCAGTATCTCCTCCGCCAGATCTCTGGCGGATATGTCTTTGGTTCCCGTCCGAAGGATCACGGCAAGCAATTCCGCATCCGACAGACTCTGTGCCCCGTATTCCATCGCTTTCTCATAAGGACGTTCGGAAACCGGCAGCGATTTCATGGTTCTCATTGTTTCATTGTTCATCTGGTACCTGACCTTTCCTGCTCTCCAAGCACCCTGCAGTCCAGACCACGCATAAAACAGCTGAGTTTAAATAAATCTGTAAATCAAAATGGCGATGATCACGCCGATAATGCTTGCCATGGTAATACGGATCGTAAGTCCGAATGTGATGACAAGAATTCCGAAATTGATTACCAGTGGAGTGTTCAGTCCAAAAGACTCACCATAGTTTAACCAGGAAAGTCCGGCTACTCCCTCTGTCATTTCACCGATAAAGCCGCCTAAAACGATGCCGGATAACAGCAACAGCAACAATGTCCAGGAACTTTTACTTTTCATGCTACGTTCTCCCCTTTAATACTTTACTATAACACACTTTCCTATTG